>NZ_JALJXV010000030.1 GCF_024170285.1 Natronocella acetinitrilica | reverse complement strand
TATCCGACGTCAACTACTTTGACCGGTCGACGACAATTAAAGTGGCCGGTCGGTGGGCGTAGTTGTCGTTAGCTTTCCAGCGTGCTCTTCTGCTCCTTTCGTTGTCGCGTGTGGGCGCGTTTGCGGTAGCTCTCGCCGGTCAATTCAACCACGAAGGCATGGTGGATGAGCCGGTCGATGGCGGCGACGGCCATCATGTCGTCGGGAAAGACACTGTCCCACGCGCTGAATGGCTGGTTGGAGGTGATGAGCAGGCTTCCAGCCTCGTAGCGGTGCGCGATCAGTTCGAAGAGCACTGACGTCTCGGACTCGGTGCGTTTGACGTAGCCGATATCGTCGATCACCAGCAGTCCGTACTTGTCGAGTTTGCTTAAGGCGTCGGCAAGCCGCAGCGCCTGCTTGGCGACCTGAAGCTCCTGGACCAGTGTGGAAGCGGCGTAGTAGCGCACCCGTTGCCCCTGTTCGATGAGGGCCTGGCCGATGGCGGCGGCCAGGTGGCTTTTGCCTACGCCGGAGGGGCCGAAGAGCAGCAAGTTGCGGGCCTGCTCGATCCAGCCGACCTCGCAGGCCAGGGCGCTGAGCTGATGGCGGTCGGCGCCGGCGATGGCGTCGAACTCGAAGGACTCTAGCGTCTTTCCGACCGGCAACCGCGCCTCCTTGAGATGGCGCTCCAGCCGTCGGCGTTCGCGCTCGGCGAGTTCGTACTCACACAAAGCTGCCAGCGTCTGGGGGATGCTCCAGCCTTGCTTGAGCGCGCGCTCGGTAACCTCCAAGCAGCAGCCCGCCATGGTGGGAAGCCGGAGTTGGCGCAACAGCAGGGGGAGTGCGGCAGCGTTAGCCATGGCGAACCTCCCGGAGCAGCGCATCATAGTCCGCCAGGGCATGCTGCCTGGCGGTCATCGGCGGCACGGCACCATGGCGGCCCTGGGTCCCGAAGCGGACCTGGAGTTCGACGAGCGTCGGCGAGTGACCTTGCTGCAGGGTCTCCAGCCAGTACCGCCCCAGCGCCTCCG
>NZ_JALJXV010000029.1 GCF_024170285.1 Natronocella acetinitrilica | reverse complement strand
TGGACTTCCCCGGGTGTCGTGGACACTCCGACGCTATGATTCGAGCATAGGAGGAAGCCCATGAGCACCCAACGTTACACCCCCGAATTCAAGGAAGAGGCAGTCCGCCAAATCGTCGACCGCGGTTATTCCGTGGCCGAGGTGTCCGAGCGCCTCGGTGTCTCGGCCCACAGCCTCTATAAGTGGGTCAAAGCGGTCAAGCCAGACCGCAGTGACCAGCACGCGGCGGACCTGGTGGAGGCGAAGAGCGAGATCCTCAAGTTGCGCGCTCAGTTGCGGCGCACCGAGGAGGAGCGCGACATCCTAAAAAAGGCCGCTCGGTACTTTGCCAGGGACCCCGAGTAAAGTACCGGTTCATCAACGACCATCGTCATGAGCACAGGGTCGCCACGATGTGCCGAGTGCTGAAGGTAGCGCGCAGCGGCTTCTATCAGTGGCTGCACAAGCCGCTATCGGACCGGGCGATCGAGGATGAGCGCCTTCTGGGGCTCATCCGTGCCTCCTATGCCGCCAGCGGCGGTGTCTACGGTGCGCCGCGGGTCTTTGCCGACCTGCGGGAGGTTGGCGAGTGTTGTGGCCGGCATCGTGTGGCCCGACTCATGCGTATTCACAAAATCCGCGCCCTGCGTGGCTATAAAAAGCCTCGGCACATCGCCGGTCGGCCCGCGATCCTTGCTCCGAACACGCTCAACCGAGGCTTCACCGTCGAGCGCCCGGATCAGGCCTGGGTCACCGACATTACTTACCTGCGTACCTGGCAGGGCTGGCTCTATCTGGCGGTGGTCGTGGACCTCTACTCGCGTAAAGTGGTCGGCTGGTCGATGAAGCCCACGCTGGCCAAGGAGCTTGCCCTCGATGCGCTGCTGATGGCCGTGTGGCGACGTAGACCCAGAGTGCCCGTGCTGGTGCACTCGGACCAGGGAAGCCAATATGGGAGCGATGCATGGCGACGCTTTTGCACGGCGCACAATCTGGAGCCGAGCATGTCGAGGCGCGGCAACTGCTGGGATAATGCGGTCGCCGAGTCCTTCTTCTCGAGCCTGAAGAAGGAACGTATCAAGAAACGCATCTACAAGACGCGGGAACTCGCCCGAGCCGATGTCTTCGACTACATCGAGGTGTTCTACAACCGGACACGACGCCATAGCCACCTTGGTGACGTCAGCCCCGAGGCCTTTGAGCAGGCCTCAAAATGAGGCGCCGGGGTGCTCACGAGACTGGGGGAAGTCCA
>NZ_JALJXV010000028.1 GCF_024170285.1 Natronocella acetinitrilica | reverse complement strand
TGAACCGCCCCGGGTATGATGGAGGCTGTTGGGTTTAAGTTGAGGCCATCGGGATGGCCTCGGTGGCTTTCAGCCGCCAGTAGTGTGCCTCAGCCTCGGCCGGCGGGATATATCCGATCGGTTCCAGCAGGCGCTGATGGTTAAACCAGTGAACCCACTGCAGTGTGGCTAGTTCCACGGATTCCCTCGACTTCCAGGGCGCACGACGGTGGATCAGCTCTGCCTTGTACAATCCGTTGATCGTTTCTGCCAGAGCGTTATCGTAGCTGTCTCCGCGACTGCCAACCGAAGGCTCTATACCAGCCTCCGATAGTCGCTCCGTATAGCGAATGGATACGTATTGGGACCCTCGGTCGGAGTGATGCACCAGGGCATCGCCACGTCCCGGCTGGCGGTCGTACAAGGCCTGCTCCAACGCATCAATGACAAAGTCCGTTCGCATGGTCTTGCTGACCCGCCAACCAACGATGCGTCGGGCAAAGACATCTACCACGAAGGCCACATACAACCAGCCTTGCCAGGTGGAGACGTACGTGAAATCTGACACCCAGAGCTGATTGGGGCGTTGCGCCCTGAACTGCCGGTTGACCCGATCCAGTGGGCACGCTGCCGCAGTGTCCGCCACGGTGGTACGCACCACCTTGCCGCGGCGCACACCCTGCAGCCCCAGGCGTCTCATCAGCCGCTCAATCGTACAGCGGGCAACCACGATCCCCTCACGATTGAGCTGACGCCAGACCTTGTCAGCACCGTATACCTGCATGTTGGCATGCCAGACACGCTGGATCTCAGGTATCAACTGATCATCCCGTTGAGCGCGGGCGCAGCGAAGAGAAGGACTGCGCTGTTGCGCCACCCGCCGTCGGTATCCCGAAGGGGCAATCTGCAGAACACGGCAGATCGGCTCGACCCCGTATACATCCCGGTGGCGATCAATGTAGTCCTTCAGGACTTCAGGCGGCGGTCGAGCTCCGCCTGGGCGAAAAACGCACTGGCCGTCTTGAGGATATCGTTGGCGCGGCGCAGCTCCTTGACCTCACGCTCCAACGCCTTGAGGCGTTCACGTTCGGTCGTGGTTAGCCCGTCGCGCTCGCCTGCATCCGTCTCCGCCCGCTTGACCCATTCCAGCAGGGTCTGCGGAACGCAACCGATTTTTGGCGCAATGGACTCGATGGCGGCCCACAGCGAGGGGTAATCGTCACGGTGCTCCTGCACCATACGAACTGCCCGCTCGCGAACCTCAGGTGAGAACTTGTTGGTCTTCTTCATGGCTCCATCTTCTCAAGAGTTGGAGCCTCCACCAAACCCGGGGCGGTTCA
>NZ_JALJXV010000027.1 GCF_024170285.1 Natronocella acetinitrilica | reverse complement strand
TATGCGACGACAATTGCTCTGGCCGGTTAACGACAACTACTTTGGCCGGTTGCCACTAAGCTTGACCGCTTTTCCACGGGACCCAGAAAGGGGCGGGGATGGCGGTCACCGAGCAACAGGTCAAGGTATACATGTCACAGCGAGAGAAAGGCAGCAGCCAGGTGGTGGCCGCCGCCAAGGCGGGGATCTCTGAGCGCACGGCACGGCGGCTGGAACGCGGGGAAGTAGGTCGCGGTCGGCATCCACGCCAGTGGCGCACCCGTGTCGATCCCTTTGCCAATGTCTGGAATGACCTGACGAGGCAACTCGAACGCGATCCGGAACTCCAGGCATTGACGCTGCTGGAATGGCTGCAGGAGCGCTATCCAGGCGAGTATCCGGATAACGTGCTGCGCACGCTGCAGCGACGGGTGAAAGGCTGGCGCGCGCAGCATGGTCCGGACAAGGAAGTGATGTTTCCGCAGCTCCATGGGCCGGGGCTGAGAGGGTTGTCCGACTTCACCATACTCAAGGACGTCACCGTCACCCTTCGGGGTGAGCGGCTCGATCACCGGCTTTTCCATTTCCGGCTCGCGTACAGCGGTTGGTGCCATGTGCGTGTGGTCTTGGGCGGTGAAAGCTATGCCGCCTTGGCCGAGGGGTTGACCGATGCCCTGGAACGACTGGGCGGCGTGCCGGCGGAGCACCGGACCGACAGCCTCTCGGCGGCTTTCAAGAACCTTGATGCCCAGGCGCAGGCGGATATCACGGAGCGCTACCGGGCGCTGTGCGGGCACTACGGCATGCGTGCCAGCCGCAATAATCCTGGGCGCGGGCACGAGAACGGCAGCATCGAGTCACCGCATGGACACCTCAAGCGCCGGATAAAGCAGCGCCTGTCGTTGCGCGGTTCGGCAGACTTCGACAGCCTGGTGGCCTATCGCGGCTTCATTGAGGAGGTGGCCGCGAGCATCAACCGGCGCAATGCCAAACGGGTTGCCGCCGAGCGGGCCGAACTCAAACCTTTGCCCTGTCGTCGTGGCGTTGCCTACACCGAGCTGATGGTTCGGGTGACCAGCTCTAGCACCATTGCCATCCAGCGAGAACTCTACTCTGTGCCGGCGCGGCTGATTGGCGAACGCCTGCGTGTCCATGTCTACGACGATCGCCTCGTTCTACACCATGGCGGCACCGAGATTCTGCGGCTTTTCCGGGCCCGGCCAAGCAAGGGGCAAGGTCGCCGGCGCTGTATCGACTACCGGCATGTCATTGCCTGGCTGGCGCGCAAGCCGCGGGCGCTCGCCGGGCTGGCCTTCCGCGACGACTTGCTGCCCGATGGGGCCTGGCGGGAGATCTACCAGCGCTTAAGCGAGCGCCTGGACACAGCGGAAACCTGCAAGCGCGTTGTTGCCGGGCTGAGCCTGGCGGCCGAACAGGACTGT
>NZ_JALJXV010000025.1 GCF_024170285.1 Natronocella acetinitrilica | reverse complement strand
TGCCGTTGAGCTTGGCCGTGCCGATGAGGCTGTAGACGAGCGCAGCACTTTCCCCACCACGGTCGGAACCGGCGAAGAGATAATTCTTGCGCCCAAGTGCCACCGTGCGCAGCGCCCGCTCGGCAGCGTTGTTGTCGATCTCGATGCAGCCGTTGTCACAATAGCGCGTCAGTGCCTGCCAACGCTCCAGGGCATAGCGTACGGCTCCTGCGAAGGCGGACTTCGCGGAGACCTTGCGTAGCTTCTCCCGCAACCACCGCTCGAGATTCTCGAGTGCGGGTCCTGCACGGGCCTGGCGCTCTTTGCAGCGGACGTCCGGCGGCTTGCCACGGAGGTCCGCCTCAATGGCGTAGAGCCGGGCGATGCGCTGCAAGGCCTCAACGGCAAGCGGTGTGCCGTTGGCCTGGGCAATGTCGTGGAACTTCCGCCGCACATGCGCCCAGCAGGCAGCCTCCTCGACCCGGCCGCTGTCGTAGAGTGGCCTGAAACCGGCAAACCCATCGGCATGCAACACGCCTTCGAAGTCCTTGAGATGCTGCTGTGGATGTTCGCCCTTGCGGTTGGGGGAGTAACGGAAGAAAACCGCGGGCGGCGCCTCGCCACCGTGAGGCTGCTCGTCACGCACGTACGTCCAGAGCCGCGCGGTGCGTGTCTTGCCGGTGCCAGGCGCAAGCACGGGTACTGGCGTGTCGTCGCCGTGAATACTCCTTGCGCTCAGCACATGGGCTGCCAGTGCGTCGCCAAGCGGGGCGAGCAGTGCCGTCGTAGAGCCAACCCAGTCGGCCAGGGTTGAGCGGGAGAGCTCCACACCCTCCCGGGCGTAGATCGCGGACTGCCGATACAGTGGCAGATGGTCGCAGAATTTCGCGACCAGGACCTGGGCAAGGAGTCCAGGTCCGGCGAGCCCACGGGCAATTGGCCGCATGGGCGCTGGTACCTGGATGATGGCCTCGCAATCATTGCAGCGCCGCTTCGGGCGCACGTGACGAATGACCTTGAAGGACGCCGGCACGTACTCCAGTACCTCGGAGATATCCTCGCCGAAGTCGGTGAGCGCGCCACCACAGTCCGGGCAGGTGCAGGCCGGTGCATGAACCTGTTCTTCCCTCGGCAAGTGCTCTGGCAGCGCCTTGCGGGCAGGCTTCCCCCTCGCCGTCGGTGCACAGGCCGGCTCACTTTGCGGCGCATCAGCCTTCTCGCACTCAAGTTCCTCAATGGCGAGTTCGAGCTGATTGATTTGGTCGTCGAGTTGTTCGGAGGAGCGGCCGAACCGCAGGCGCCTCAGGCGCGCGAGTTCCAGCTTGAGCTTCTCGAGTTCAAATTCCCGGTGGGAGAGGCGTTGCCGAAGGGACTCGGCCTCCGCCTGACTCTCGCGCAACAGCGCCCGGAGAGCGGCAACATCGGTAGGCAGTTCTTGGGACCGGGCGGTATCCTTTTGCACGCAGTCATTATATCAAAAACCCAGCACTGGCGCGCCTTTCAGGCGGCTGTCTCAGGAGTATGCGTGCGGCTTGGCAAACGCCAGTCGATGCCTTCGAGCAGCATGGACAACTGCGCTGGCGACAGGCGGACAGTGCCGTTCTCGGCCTGCGGCCAGATGAAGCGCCCACGTTCCAATCGCTTGTAGTAGAGACACAGTCCCTGGCCGTCCCACCACAGCACCTTGATGCGATCACCGCGGCGACCACGGAAGACGAACAGTTGCCCGCCGAAGGGACTGCGGCAAAGGCGATGCTGCACCACAGCGGCTAGCCCATCAAAACCCTTGCGCATGTCCGTGACGCCGGTGACCAGAAAAATTCGCGTGCTCGCCGGTGGCGCCATCATCGGCCCAGCACCTCCAGCACCGTGCGCAGCACAGCGACATCAGCGCTGCCACGAATGATTACCCGATCACCGCTACGCAGCACAATGTCCATGCCACTCCCGGACGCTCCACCGACAGTCTCGGGCACGGCTGTCGGCACCGATGGAGCGGGCTTATTCACCTGGATTGGAATCAGGTCTCCGGCATCCTCAAGGAGCCCCTCGCGATACTCCTTTCGCCAACGGAAGAGTTGGTTAGCATTGACGTCGTGCCGGCGCGCGACAACAGACACCGATGCGCCGGACGTGAGCGTCTCCTCAGCCATCTGCCGCTTGTACTCCCGGCTGAATCGGCGGCGCTGGCCAACCGCACGCTCGGTCTCATCGACTGAAGTGTCCACCTCAC
>NZ_JALJXV010000024.1 GCF_024170285.1 Natronocella acetinitrilica | reverse complement strand
CGGAGGCGAACGCGGGGAACTGAAACATCTAAGTACCCGTAGGAAAAGAAATCAACCGAGATTCCCTTAGTAGCGGCGAGCGAACGGGGATTAGCCCTTAAGCTTCTTGTGTTTTAGCGGAACGGTCTGGGAAGTCCGGCGATACAGGGTGATAGCCCCGTACGCGAAAAGGCACTTGAAGTGAAATCGAGTAGGGCGGGGCACGTGAAACCCTGTCTGAACATGGGGGGACCATCCTCCAAGGCTAAATACTACCTACCGACCGATAGCGAACCAGTACCGTGAGGGAAAGGCGAAAAGAACCCCGGAGAGGGGAGTGAAATAGAACCTGAAACCGTATACGTACAAGCAGTGGGAGCCCCTTCGGGGGTGACTGCGTACCTTTTGTATAATGGGTCAGCGACTTACTTTCAGTGGCAAGGTTAACCGTATAGGGGAGCCGTAGGGAAACCGAGTCTTAATAGGGCGATCAGTCGCTGGGAGTAGACCCGAAACCGGGTGATCTATCCATGGCCAGTGTGAAGGTGAGGTAAAACTCACTGGAGGCGCGAACCCACTAACGTTGAAAAGTTAGGGGATGAGCTGTGGATCGGAGTGAAAGGCTAAACAAACCCGGAGATAGCTGGTTCTCCCCGAAAACTATTTAGGTAGTGCCTCGTGTCTCACTCTCGGGGGTAGAGCACTGTTTCGGCTAGGGGGCCCCCAGGGGTTTACCAAACCGATGCAAACTCCGAATACCGAGAAGTGCAATCACGGGAGACAGACGGCGGGTGATAACGTCCGTCGTCGAGAGGGAAACAACCCAGACCGCCAGCTAAGGTCCCAAAATCATGGCTAAGTGGGAAACGATGTGGGAAGGCAGAG
This sequence comes from Natronocella acetinitrilica, assembly GCF_024170285.1. Classification (NCBI taxonomy): domain Bacteria; kingdom Pseudomonadati; phylum Pseudomonadota; class Gammaproteobacteria; order Chromatiales; family Ectothiorhodospiraceae; genus Natronocella; species Natronocella acetinitrilica. Next base: position 2,188 of record NZ_JALJXV010000024.1, on the reverse strand, counting down.
ACAGTCAGGAGGTTGGCTTAGAAGCAGCCATCCTTTAAAGAAAGCGTAATAGCTCACTGATCTAGTCGGCCCGCGCGGAAGATTTAACGGGGCTAAGTCATGTACCGAAGCTGCGGATGCGAGCTTGCTCGCATGGTAGGGGAGCGTTCTGTAAGCCTGCGAAGGTGGATCGTGAGGTCTGCTGGAGGTATCAGAAGTGCGAATGCTGACATGAGTAACGATAATGCGGGTGAAAAACCCGCACGCCGAAAGCCCAAGGTTTCCTGCGCAACGCTAATCGGCGCAGGGTGAGTCGGCCCCTAAGGTGAGGGCGAAAGCCGTAATCGATGGGAAACAGGTTAATATTCCTGTACTTACTACTACTGCGATGGGGGGACGAAGAAGGCTAGGTCAGCCGGCAGTTGGTGTCCGGTTCAAGCATGTAGGTGGATCTCTTAGGCAAATCCGGGAGATCAACACCGAGGTGTGATGACGAGCTCCCACGGGAGTGAAGTGATTGATGCCCTGCTTCCAGGAAAAGCCTCTAAGCTTCAGGTAGTAGTGAACCGTACCGCAAACCGACACAGGTGGGCAGGGAGAGAATCCCAAGGCGCTTGAGAGAACTCGGGTGAAGGAACTAGGCAAAATGGCACCGTAACTTCGGGAGAAGGTGCGCCTCCATTAGGTGAAGGCCCTTGCGGCCGGAGCTGAAGGGGGCCGCAGTGACCAGGTGGCTGCGACTGTTTACTAAAAACACAGCACTCTGCAAAGTCGTAAGACGACGTATAGGGTGTGACGCCTGCCCGGTGCCGGAAGGTTAAATGATGGGGTTAGCCCTCGGGCGAAGCTCTTGATTGAAGCCCCGGTAAACGGCGGCCGTAACTATAACGGTCCTAAGGTAGCGAAATTCCTTGTCGGGTAAGTTCCGACCTGCACGAATGGCGTAACGATGGCCACACTGTCTCCACCCGAGACTCAGTGAAATTGAACTCGCTGTTAAGATGCAGCGTACCCGCGGCAAGACGGAAAGACCCCGTGAACCTTTACTACAGCTTCACACTGGACTTTGAATCTGCTTGTGCAGGATAGGTGGGAGGCTTTGAAGCGGCGACGCTAGTCGTCGTGGAGCCAACCTTGAGATACCACTCTGGCATATTTGAGGTTCTAACCTCGGCCCGTAATCCGGGTCAGGGACAGTGTGTGGTGGGTAGTTTGACTGGGGCGGTCTCCTCCCAAAGAGTAACGGAGGAGCGCGAAGGTGCCCTCAGCACGGTCGGAAATCGTGCGATGAGTGTAAAAGCAAAAGGGCGCTTGACTGCGAGACTGACAAGTCGAGCAGGTGCGAAAGCAGGCTTTAGTGATCCGGTGGTTCTGTATGGAAGGGCCATCGCTCAACGGATAAAAGGTACTCCGGGGATAACAGGCTGATTCCTCCCAAGAGTCCACATCGACGGGGGAGTTTGGCACCTCGATGTCGGCTCATCACATCCTGGGGCTGTAGCAGGTCCCAAGGGTATGGCTGTTCGCCATTTAAAGTGGTACGCGAGCTGGGTTTAGAACGTCGTGAGACAGTTCGGTCCCTATCTGCCGTGGGCGTCGGAAATTTGAGGGAAGCTGCTCCTAGTACGAGAGGACCGGAGTGGACGGACCCCTGGTGTTCGGGTTGTCACGCCAGTGGCATTGCCCGGTAGCTACGTCCGGACGGGATAACCGCTGAAAGCATCTAAGCGGGAAGCCCCTCCCAAGATTAGATTTCCCTGGATCCTCGAGATCCCTGAAGGGCCGTTGCAGACTACAACGTTGATAGGCTGGGTGTGGAAGCGCAGTAATGTGTGAAGCTAACCAGTACTAATTGCCCGTGCGGCTTGGCCATATAACACCCAAGAGCTTCCGGTGTTATGGCATTCCGTGTCACCGACGAATGACATGCTCTGACGAGACAGCAACTTCCCAGAATTCACGGCCTGCGCGCAAGCGCGGGCAGATCGTGAGCCAGTTTGCCTGGCGACCATAGCAAGCGGGAACCACCCGACTCCATTCCGAACTCGGAAGTGAAACCGCTTAGCGCCGATGATAGTGCCGCCTCGCTGTGGTGCGAAAGTAGGTCATCGCCAGGCGCCTAAAACAAAACCCCGACGGGATTACCCCGCCGGGGTTTTTCTTTGTGCGGAACAAAACCATCACACCGCACCACCCAATCCAAACGCCG
>NZ_JALJXV010000023.1 GCF_024170285.1 Natronocella acetinitrilica | reverse complement strand
GGCTCTCTGAGAATCTGCTCTTGCGCATCTGGGCCTCCTTGGGCTTAGTCTGCCCGGAGACCTCAAGTTTTCAATGGACCAATTTTCGGGGAAGGCGACACCACCATGCGCCGTTCGTACCTGGTGCTGCGGACAGCGGACAGGATCCGCTGCGCTACGCATACGGTTCTGATTTGTCGGAGCTGATCGAGGAAACGCAGCCTGCGCTCTGGATTTTCGGCCATATCCACGCGTGCCTGGATTTCACAATCAGCAACACGCGCGTCGTGACGAACTGCCGTGGCTACACGGGCGTTGAGCCAGTCGACGCGTTCGATCCTGGCGCCACGGTGGAGGTATGACGATGACGCCTGACATTCTCTACTGCGGCGATCCCCATGGTGATTTCGCGCCCATCAATCGTGCGGCGCGGGAAAGCACGCCCCGGGCCCTGGTGCTGCTTGGTGACTATGACCTCAAGCGGCCGCTGGACGACATGCTGGTTGATGCAATCCGTCATACCGACGTTTGGTGGATCCCCGGCAATCATGATTTCGAGCGGGTGGAGCATTTCGACAATCTGTTCGGCAGCGCTCTTGCCAACCGCAATCTGCATGGACGCGTTGTGGACATCGGCGGCTGCCGGGTCGCCGGTCTTGGTGGCACGTTTCAGGGAAAGGTCTGGCATCCCCGCCAGCACGGGGCGTCACCGCGCTACGGCAGTCGGGACGAGTACCTCGCGACCTGCGGCAAGGGGAATCGTTGGAGAGACGGATTGCCGCTTGGCCGACGTGGTGCGATCTGGCCCGAAGACTACGCGGCACTCATGGACATGCGCGCCGATGTGCTGGTCACCCATGAGGCTCCGAGCACGCACCGGCATGGCTTCGAAGAGATCGACCGGCTGGCCGAGGCCATGGGTGCAGGGCTGATCGTGCACGGCCACCACCACGTAGACTACAGCGTAACCCTGTCTAGCGGTGTTCGTGTCATCGGGGTTGGGCTCGCTGGTGTCAGCTGCGGGCGGGGCAGTTGAATCATGGTTCTTTGCGCTAGTCCCATTTTGGGACTAATCTAGAGCGATGCGAGTGATAGCGCTCTCGACGATCAAGCGTTTTTGGGAGGAAAGTACCCAGTATCGCGATGTTGAGGAACAGGCGAAGGCCTGGTACCGGCATGTGAGCAAGGCAGACTGGAGTAGCCCGGCGGACGTCAAATCCGACTTCCGTAATGCCAGCGTCCTCAAGGACGGGCGGGTCGTGTTTAATCTTGCGGGAAACAAGTATCGACTGGTGGTCTGGATCAACTATCACTACCGCGTGGTGTATATCCGATTCATCGGCACACACAAGCAGTACGACGAGATCGACGCTCAAACGGTCTAGAGGTGGCAATGGACATCAAGCCAATTCGTAGCGATGCAGATTATCAGACCGCCTTGCGCGACATCGAAACGTTGATGGCGGCAGAGCCTGATACTCTGGATGGCGATCGGCTGGACGTCCTGGTTACGCTTGTGGAAGCGTATGAGCGCAAGAACTTCCCCATGGACCTCCCTGATCCGATAGAGGCGATCAAATTTGTCATGGAGCAGCGTGGCCTTGCTGTAAAGGATCTGGAGCCCATGATCGGACGCCGAAACCGAGTTTACGAGGTTCTCAACCGAAAACGCGGCCTCACTCTATCGATGGTGCGCAAACTGCACAGCGGCCTGGGTATACCCGCAGAGTCATTGATATCAAAAGAAGCGGAAGATCGGCGGCCCGCCTGAGCCCTATGGTCGCGTCGATTACTTGAATCTCTTGCGGCCTCGAGATGCTCCTCGCATGCTCTTCTTGCGTCTCTCGCACCATCTCTAGCGATCGGCGTCGGCGATCAACTGTATCTCGCCTGCCATGTGCTCAAGCCGACCTGGCTCCGACATGGAAATGCTACGCAAGGAGGTGACTGCGGTTCTGCAGCCCTGAACCGTCTGCTCGGTGAGTGCGGTTGGTCATTGCGGTTACAACGGAGCCGGCGAGGGCTTTTCCGGCACGCTAAAACGGGAGCGGACCAACCGGATGCGCTAACCAACCCCGGATGTCGTCAAGCCTGACTGGGGAAAATTGAGTAACCCTAGACGCGGAGAGGGCAACCGCTGGAGCAACGGGCTCCTTCGACGCGTGCGCGCTGCGATGATTTGGCCCGCAAATGTCGACGCCCTCGTGAACCAGAAGGCATGAGAGCCTGGATCGTGGCTCTCATGCCCATGAACTGCGATGCTGGCGAGAAAGTCCGCGTTAGACAGACTGAGTTGCGACGCTGGTGCCCCTGCACTCCCTGGAGCGAATGAACACGCGGTTTGCTCCTCCTGTGCTTGGTTGAATCGATGCGATGCGATCGGCCTGCCGGGACCGCGCAAACGCCAATCGCTTCCCGTCTCTCGCTGCGCTGTAACGATCGAGGCTTTGCAGCAGAAGCCCGACCGGCATGCGGCCTGGTGCCACGATGCCAGCCACGACGTGAAAGAGATGCAGCATCGTGCCCCACGCTTCCTTGTCTCGAAACTTAAGTCGAGAGAGGGCCGTGTCGACGAGATGAGTATTCAGCAGCGCGTGCTCACTCGCCCAGATGCCGTGTCGCCCGACCAGGGTAGGTGCCAGCTTGCCGACATCGTGTAGGAGACCGACGACCAAGGCGCACTGACGCTGCAGTGCATCTGGTTCGTCGTGAGTTACTGCTGCCAGTCTCTCAACAATGTCTACAGAGTGAACCAAAAGTCCGCCTGGATACGCGTGATGGTAATCCCGGCTTGCGCTTGCCGTGATGAAAGCATCCCGCAGCGCTGAGTCAGAGAAAACGTCTCTGACGAAAGTACGCACCGCTGGGAGAGTTAGGGCGTCGTCCAGGATTCGATCCAGGCGATGCAGCGCAGTCGATTGAACCGAAGCGGCCATGGTCGATGCGATGAGCTTTCCCGGGCATGGCTTGGAGCAACCGACAATCACTGCGTTAACGACTCCACTTGAAGCTCCGTTGCGGCGCGTTGCAATTGTGCGGAGCCGCAGATGGCGAAGCTGCTTTCGGCGTGGGCCGCGTTGCACTGCCGCCGAGTGAGGAACACGAACAAGTACTTCGGTGGAACCGGAGGTGTCCTCGACGCCGATGCCCAGGACGCGCCCGTCCCGCAGCTTCGCCAGCTGACGACTGTAATTGAGTACGAAAGTCCCGTCGAAGTCGAGGTCAGGTCTGGTAGGGAAGTCAGATACCAGCATCATGGCGATTCTCCTGTGTCAGCAATAAGGTGTCGCGCTGTAACGCTGTATAGCAAAGCGACAGGATTACTGTGAACAGGCAAACCATATTTGTCAAGGAGTATATGTGCTATACAAAAATGCAGGAGACAATTAGACTGAGGTCCACATTGATGATGCGAGGAGAACATCCGTCGTGACGGAGCAGAAACAGCGGCAGGTGAACGTTCGACTCGATGAGCATCTGCTCAAGCTCATCGACACGTGTCGAGTTGAAGCACACTCTGCAAGCGGCGGTATCCCAACGCGCTCAGACGTTATTCGGGACGCGATCCATGAATATCTAGAACGCCGCGGTAAGTTGCCGTCTGGCGGCTCTTGAGCGGAGTCGGGCGACTCGTACTAGGCATACGGCCCCTGAGCGCCGTCCGTGGTGACGACAGGCTTCACGGCGTCCTGTTTGATATACGAATCTTGGCGTAGCTCGGCAGTCAGGAATGCACTGGCTGCCACGCTGAATTTGCGCATCAGTGCGCTGCTCTTAATGATTGGTTTTGCCGCATCGAGCTTCATCAACACCATGGTTTTAGCTTCCATCCGGATTAAAGCGGAACGTCACCTTGTCGAGGTTCGCTCTCTGGAACGCTTCTGCACTGTCAGGTACCGGAAGCGGCGAGGCAGCCTGAATTGCGGCGATGACTGACTGATCGAAGTTTCGATCTCCGCTACTCCGAACGATCTCGATGTGATCAACGTGACCGGTAGAGCGAAGTGCCACCGCGACGTCTGCCGTGGCGCCTCGAGCCGTCCCGGACGGACGCTCCCAAGCGTTTCTTACCCGATCGGCCCAAACCGACACAAACCGTGTGCGATCTCTTCCCGGCCCAGCATGTGTTTGATTGGGAGAGCTTTCCCAGCGAATACTCGGTTCCCTGGCGGTCCGCTCTTCACCCGATGCAATGTTGAAAAGCCGGTCGAAGCCGCCGGGACAATCATCAAGCGCGTTACGCAAGCCAGAAAGATTGATCGAGACGATCTCCCCCGCGCGGAAGTCCGAGAGGCCCATCTCATTGCGAATGAGGAGCGTGTCGCCATCTCCCGCTTCCACCAGGAAAGACGCGGCCTCCCGCCCACTGAGCGCGACACCATATTGGTCGGCAAGCCAGGCAAGCATGCGTGACGGGGCGTTATCGACTCGGGTACGGACAGGTATGCGCTGTCCGCGCTCGGCGCGTAAGGGACCGTATTCGACGGTAGGGAAACCGCGCTCATGGCATTCCACGTTTAAACCCGAGGGATGGGAAACAGTGACTATAACGCGGTCGGTCATCGGGTCAGTGTGTAGGCTGGTGTTCCACTCGTTGCTGGTGGCTATCGACGGGAACGGAATCGCCAGGAGGACTGCCAGCGACACAGGCAGAGTTGCACCGTGGAAGCCGTGCCGATGTCTCGGTCCGTGCGATTCTCCTTTATGGTTGATGCGGTGAAAATCCATTTGCAGGCCCTTCTCCCTTATGGGCGGATAGCTTGATGATGCCTGACCGCACCGGAATCGTCAGGATTTTTCTAAGGGCATACTGAAGCATCTGGCGTACCGGTGGTTGAGGTCATGCTTCCATGCGGCTGCCATCTGCATCCCAATCGTCGCCAATGCACTCATCCATATCCAGTTCGCTCTCGTAGTGGAGGTCGAGCGGATCATCGTGCCAGTCGTCATGATGGTCAGCGTCCTCAGCGAGTGTGTCAGCATCGTATTCTGTGGGGGGCTCTTCGTTCTCGAATGGACCCGCGTCTCCTGCGGAAGTGAGTAACACCACCACTTCAATCGCGCGGCGGTGGCAGACGCGCTGCAGAAACTCAGAGCATGTAAGCGACTCACCGGGAATTCTCCTGTCAGCGATGCGATTACCGCTGGTTACTTTGTAATGCCGGCCCTCCAGGGCGAAGTGTCGGCTCGCGTAGTGCAGGATGTGCCGCGCATCGACAGTGCTGTCGAGCGTCTGGATGCTTTCCTTGCACGTTCCGTAACAGTCCATCTCCATCAATTCGACGAGAAACTGCTCGACAACGGCCTCTGGCTGTCGGCTTCCGGAGGTGAGAGTTGTTGGTTGGGTACCGCTGGAAGAGGCGGGTCTGTCTCCCTGCTCCGCTGTCCTACCGGGTGACGTGTTGCTGCTTTGGGCAGAGGCCTTTTCTTGTAGAAGAAGCGCGACCGCCTCGTGGTTAATTACCTGCGGTGCTACGGCTTCGTACTGCTGTCCCTCAAACCACCGAATATGGTTTTGCCATACGACCTGGAGGGCCTCCGCAGTTACCTTTGCGGCGTTCGGCCAATCGACGCTCTTTGGCGATGGCGACGCATACAGGTGATCGAATCCTGGACCACGGAGATTGATCCAAGTCTTGATCATGCTGTCGCTCGATTTAACGCGCAACCACCGGTAGTTACCCTTCTCTGCGTTAATTGCCTCTATCTCCGAGCCAAGTGGGCACGTGGCCAGTTTATCGCGTGCATCCTGTTGCGTTGTGCACGCTGAAAGGAGTTCCGCAAGCTCTCGTTGGATTATCGCGATCAGATTTTGCTGATTCTGGTCAGGCGCATTTGCGCCTTTCATGCCTGCCCTTTCGGGCGCAGTAACGCGATGCCGCCGGTGGAGTGCCGGGTCTGTCAGTCCGTGCTTAAGCGCCAACCAGCTCTGGAATGCAGCGCTGGAGCGTTGGTGATAGGGCAGACAGCGGACTGCATTACCAGTCACAACATTATATTTCGCAACGCCGATATGAATATGCGGTAGGCGTTGGATGGATTTGCCCGTCTCGTCCTCATAGGTCGTCTGGACTCGGGGCAGATGAGCTTCGGCGTAAGAGACCAGTCCATCGCTGTCGGAGTACAGGCCGAAATAATACGAGAGCACGTCCTGTGGTAACTGGCGCAGTGTTTCATCACTCAGCAGGCTATCTTGCTGAGCGAAGCCGATGGTCAGGTGCCAGTAGTGATCCCTCCATCGCTTAACACGTTGCGAGTACTTGACCGCTGATTCGAACACCGCCAGGTCTCCGAGTAACGGCACACGTTGATCCATGGTGTTGCGGGTCTGCATGCGACGGATCTTCTGTCCGGTGCGCAAGTACTGCGCAAGCCCGTGCGCACCTGCGGTTACCCGGATGATGCACATGACGGGTCCCCTGTTGGTGTGGACGAGCAGCCCGCAATCTGCGCCCTTGAACTCGAGAGCATGTGGACAATGGTGCGCAGCAGCTTGCGGACGTCTTCGTCGCTGGCACTCGTCTTCATGATCAAGTCGAGTATCTTTCGGGTTTGCTGTTCATGTTGGGTAAGCAGGAGCAGGGCGTAGGCGTCCAAGGCTTCGGCCTCCGGCCTCACTTGCTGCCCGAGAATGAGCGCGCGCAAGTAGTCGCTGCGCTTCATGAGTAACGTGCCGTTTAGTCCGCGGATTGGCCGTTCGATTTGCGCGAGTTCATCATCGCTGAATCGCAGGGAAACTACGGTTGAACGTGCCTTCGGTGTTTTCTTGCGTTGCATTGGCATTGCCTGTCCTCCAGTCTGCTCCCGGCGACCCCCCGGAGGTGCATCGGCGAGGTCGTCGTATACGTTTGCTAACGTGCCTATTTCGCACGTTTGCGCTACTTCCACGGTGAACTTAGCGAACCCAGGCGAGCTAACGAATGCCGAGCAGGCATTTTCATAAAAGCATTCGTCAGGTGGGGGGAGGTAGGTACGGTGACACTGACCATTATCATCTAACAGGAGTGTCACATGAAGAATGCCAAGAAGTTGTCGGTGCCAAGCGCAGATGAGATCGCCCGCAAACTGCCAGAGTTCGATGCGATGGTCCGCGAGGCCATTAAGCAGTCCGATAATGCGCGCAAGCCCAAGCAGGTGAACCGCCCCGGGTTTGGTGGAGGCTCCAACTCTTGAGAAGATGGAGCCATGAAGAAGACCAACAAGTTCTCACCTGAGGTTCGCGAGCGGGCA
>NZ_JALJXV010000022.1 GCF_024170285.1 Natronocella acetinitrilica | reverse complement strand
CATCGAAGAACTGCTGCCCTGGAATCTGCCAGAGCTTCGTCCGGCGGACTGATCGCAACGCACATCGTCAAGGCGGTGTTGCCCGGACGCTTACCGATGATCTGCAAGCAGCAGCATGGCAACAACTGGGTAAGCTGAAGGGATGGCTTGCGTGACAGTCACCTACTGTCCGACGACCTATGGCGGGTGCCGGAAACATGACACCAAGCTGTAAGGTGGACTAGAGGGGGGGCCAGCGACACAATTACTTGGCAATTGAAGATATCGAGGTAGGTCTTGGACAATAACGGGTCTGAAGAAGAGCTTCGTGCGTCTGTCGAAGCCTATGTGGATATGCATCGGCTTGAGGGTAATGGTCAAGCGTTCACAAAGAAATCGTATTATGAAGCCTTAGCGGATAGGTTTGGCCGCACTGTTAAGTCATATGAATATCTAATGCAGAACATCTCTTATGTTTACTCACTCCAAGGTCGACGGTGGGTGTCTGGCCTGAGGCCAGCACGTAATGTCGGAACAAATGTCATTCGGATTTTGGAAAAGCTGATAGCTGCCTCCGAAGGCCAACAGCTAGGTTCTAATTCAGACTTTGACGCGGCAGTTGAGAAGCTCAGGAAGAAACCACCGGCAACACCACCAAAGGGCAATAAGAAGCCGGCGTCGGTTGAGTCCTCCGTGACCCAGTTTGTCAGAGACCCAGATGTGGTCGCCTGGGTATTGGTCCAAGCAGCTGGTCGATGTGAATGTTGTGATGCTCCGGCACCCTTTCATCGTGAGGACGGCTCGCCCTTCCTGGAGGTGCATCATGTCCAGCGCTTAGCAGACGGTGGTGAGGGGTTGTAGATGAGGACTCGCGGCGCTGCAGGCAATTCTGAAAAAAAACGGTCCACGCCCGCGGCGTCCGTTGCATCGAGGGCATGCGTTTCAGCACCGGTCTCGGCAGCCAGGTCATGGAGTTTGTCAGTGTCCCGGGCTGCCAGTACCAAGCGATAGTTGCGGCGCCCCAGCGCTCGTGCAAGTGAGGCGGACAGGCCGTTACCAACGCCAACAATAACCGCCAGTGGTTTTTTCATGACGTTGCTCCGGTGGTTGCTCTGCGCCCTTTTCGCGCAGGGCCTGCCGCCAATCGTGCGCAGTTAGCTTCCAGGGCACAATTGCTTCTATGGTCTCCTCGCAATCCGCATTGTCAGGCTTACAGGTGGTGTCATCGTCTCCATCTCCTCCTCTAGCCCATCCGATGGCGCCGCAGATCCTAACAACGCGAGGCAGCTAAACGGAGGTCCAGCCGCCGTCCACGTAGATAGTCACTCCACTGACATAGCTTGATGCATCAGAAGCCAAAAATAGCAGCGCTCCGTCAAGTTCACCCGCTTTGCCCGGTCTCCCCATTGGGCATCTGTTCTGGATAAATTTTAAGAAATCTTCGTCGTTGATAACCTCTTCTGTCATTTCGGATTCAAAGAACCCGGGGCCAATAGCATTAGAGGTAATACCATATTTTGAGAATTCACCAGCCAGTGCATTCGTTAAATTATCCACTGCTCCCTTGGAAGAGTGATAAGCGGCAGTTGTAATGGCGGTATTACCCACGTGCCCAAACATCGATGAAATGTTAATGATTTTCCCGTATTGCTTTTCCTTCATGTAGGGGATCACATGCTTGATAAAAAGGAAGACGCCTGCCACGTTGACGTTATGGACATTTTCCCACTCTTCTAACGTGGTTTTCTCAAGGGGCGTCACCGCTCCAAGCCCAGCGTTATTGATTAGGATATCAACCCGGCCAAATTCATCAATCGCTTTCTGTACCACATTTTTAACATCTTCTTCCTGTGTGACGTCACACTTGATAGGAATAACTTTAACACCCTTTTGCTCCAGCTCTGCAGCCAGTGATTCCATCCGTTGAATTCGTCTGGCTGCGAGTATCAAATTGACCCCGTGCTCTGCAAGCACTTTCGCAAATTGAACCCCTAAGCCGCTTGAAGAGCCGGTAACGATGGCTACTTTTCCAGAAACATCAAATACACGGTTCATATTTATTCGAACCCCTTGGTTAGTCTTGAAAATACATAGATGATGTGCAATCAATTAAGCTTAATATCAAGAGTTGTTTGGCGGAACAAAAAGACCGCATTGAATAGCGTCGCGCGTCCCTCCATCCGATAATCCTGGAGCGTGCCGCATTTTCCGTAGCTCCTAGTCAGTGGATGCTGTTTTTCCATTCGTGCTCTGATCCGGCCCCAGACGCTCGTTTTTGCTGGGGGCGAAGGGGAAGCGCCCCTGACGCTGCAGCATCTTCTCGGCTTCCACGAGCGCGAAGACCGCGAAGCCGACAAGAATGCAAAGCCCCCAACCCCGCAAATCAAGCGCCACGGTACTAAACAGCGCGTTCATAAACGGGGCGTAGGTCAGCAGCAACTGCAAACCGATGATGGCAGTGATGGCAATCAAGACCACCTTGTTTCCAGTCAATCCAGAGAGTGTGTAGGCCGGCGCACTGAACGAGCGGGTGTTTAGTAGGTAGAACACCTGCCCTATCACCAATGCATTCACTGCGAGGGTCCGAGCCAGTTCCACCGGCGTATCTGGGTTCTGTTGTTCAAGGTAGAAGAGCAATCCTGCTCCGATCAGAAGAAGCATCCCAACGAAAGCTGTGCGCCACAAGACAAACGCCGTGAGCAGCGGTTCGTTTGGCGGATTGGGCGCTCGGGTCATCAGGTCGCCTTCAGCTTTTTCCCAGGCAAACGCGATGCCCAGAGTCACTGCCGTTACCATGTTGATCCAGAGGATCTGCACGGGCGTCACGGGCAGGACGAAGCCAAGTGTGATCGCAAGTGCAATGATGAAGCCCTGTGCGAAGTTCGTCGGTAGCAGGAAAAGAATCGACTTGCGAAAGTTATCGTAGACGACTCGGCCTTCCTCGATCGCCCGCTCGATCGACGCAAAGTTGTCATCGGCGAGCACCATGGCCGACGCTTCCCGGGCGACCTCGGTACCTCCCTGCCCCATGGCAATTCCGATATCTGCGCGCTTGAGGGCAGGTGCATCGTTCACGCCGTCACCGGTCATGGCAACGATTTGACCCGTTGACTGTAAAGCCTTCACAAGCCGAAGCTTGTGCTCAGGGCTTGAACGCGCAAAGACATTGATGTCGGCAATTCGAGCGGGCAAATCGTCGTCGGAAATCTCCTCGATCTCACGCCCGATCAGCACCTTCTGGGCGTCGTTCTCGATGCCCAGCGTCCGCGCAATCGATGCAGCGGTCTTGGCATGGTCTCCGGTGATCATCTTCACACCGATACCCGCCTCATGACAGATAGCGACTGATTCGATCGCCTCCTCGCGCGCCGGATCGATCAGCCCATAAAGGCCGACAAAGACAAGATCGTGCTCGGCCTCCTCCTCGGTGAGTTCCGACATCTCGCCGACGTCCTTGCGGGCAACCGCAAGCAGTCGCTGGCCCCGTTCAGCGATCTCGTCGGCCCAGCGCAGCCACTCGTCTGGATCTAAGTCATGAAGCTCGTCACCATGTAACTCTTTGCTGCACATCTCGAGCAGTCGCTCGGGTGCCCCCTTCACGTAGATCACATGATTACCTTCATCACCCTGATGGAGCGTTGCCATGTAGCGTCGCTCGGATGAGAAGGGGATAGAGTCCTTGCGGGGTGTCTTGTCGGCTTCGGTCTCGCTTTCGAGGTCGGCCTTTTGGGCAAGCACGATCAGGGCCGCTTCCATTGGGTCCCCCTCGGGGCGCCACTCGCCGTGCTCCTGTTTCAGCTCTGCGTCGTTGCATAGCAGGCCGATCCAGAGCATCTCACGCACGTCATCGTGCTCTCTGGGATCAGTTGGCTCGTCGTCAATCGTGAAACCGCCTTCGGGATCGTAGCCAACGCCCTCGACCTCTAGCTCGGTTGTTGCGGTACGCACGGTCTTCACCGTCATCTCGTTACGGGTGAGCGTACCCGTTTTATCGGCGCAGATTGTGGTGACCGCACCGAGTGTCTCTACCGCGGGCAGTTTTCGAATGATCGCATTGCGACGTGCCATCCGTTCGACGCCAATGGCCAGCGTGACAGTCATGACGGCGGGCAAACCCTCTGGGATCGCGGCGACGGCAATTGACACCGCCGCAAAAAACATCTCGTCCCAGTCCCTCCCCCACAGTAAGATGCCAATGGCAAGGACGATGACGGCAACGCCCACAATCCCGATACTTAGCGTCCGGGTGAAGCTGTCAAGCTTGCGCATTAGCGGCGTACGCAGGCTCTCCACATCGGACAGCATGCCGCTGATCTGGCCGATCTCGGTGTCTTCACCGGTCCGGACAACGATACCCGTGCCTCGCCCTGCGGTGACCACCGTCCCTGAATGGACAAGGCTGCCCCGCTCTCCGATTTCCGCGTTTTCTTCGACGGGTTCAGTCGATTTTTCGACAGCAGTTGATTCTCCGGTTAACGCCGCTTCCTGGGTCTGCAGATTCCTCGCGTGCAGAAGCCGGAGGTCCGCGGGTACGCTGTCGCCGGCGTCGAGGTGGACGATGTCTCCCGGCACCAACTCCTCGGCTGAAATCTTGTGTTGCTCCCCTCCCCGGGTGACCTGCGCCTCATGCGAGAGGATTTTCTGGACACTTTCGAGAGCGCGCTCGGCGCGGCCTTCCTGAATGAAGCCGATGACCCCGATGATCAACACCACGGCGAAGATCACACCGCTGTCGAGATGTTCCCCGAGCAGGCCTGTCACGATGCCGGCGATTAACAGCAGATAAATGAAAAGGTTGTTGAATTGGCTAAGGAAACGCCGAAAAACCGAGTGCCGGGTGCTTTCTTGCAAACGGTTCTTGCCAAACTTTTCCCGACGTGACTCAACCTCATTGTCGTTGAGGCCCTGCTTGGGGTCCACGGCAAGCATAGCTGCCGCATCCTTGTGCGAAAGCGCATGCCATGCTGTGTTGCCGAGATCGTCCCGGGACAATCCGTCATTCGGTGCCATTCGTGTCGCTTCCTGTGCTCCCCAGCTCTGCCTGCGCCTCCCTGAACCGCCCTAACTGAGGGGCTCCAGCTCGATTCAGCCTGAAGAGCCCCTGCGTCCGCCGCGTCAGCTCGATGATATGCGCCTGCGTTTGGACCTTAACGGTCTGCTCGAATTCCTCATGTTGTCGCTACGGGTTGCGCAGCCCTAATTCCAACATGATCTCTAGCTTCCAGCATTGACCTGCGTCAATCTAGAACGGTAAGTATATGTAACAATTATGAAAAACTTGCGGTATGCGACCGAGATGGTTTTGCTGGGCCGGCGAAAACCAGGGAGATCCGAGACATACTTCGCACGGCTGCCGTCGGTTCCGTCCTTGAACACCACCGTGCCGCCTTGTTGCGCGCGATGGCCTCTGCCGCCCTGACATAGATAAAGAGCCAACCCGGCACCGGGGACGACACTAAGACATCGCAATCGACGAAGGCGACTCCTATGACCCTTTTGACCTGGATCGGTATCCTTTTATGTCTGGCCCAGTCGGGGATGTTCTCCGGCCTTAACCTGGCCTGCTTCTCGGTCAGCAAGCTTGAGCTAGAAATCTCCGCCCGCAAGGGCGAGCCGAACGCGCAACGACTCCACGATCTGCGCCAGGACGCAAACTTCCTGCTGGTCACCATCCTATGGGGTAACGTGGCGGTGAACGTGCTACTTGCACTGTTGGCCGGCTCTGTGCTGACGGGGGTACTGGCGTTTCTCTTCTCCACCGTGGTGATCACCATCTGCGGAGAGATTGTTCCGCAATCTTACTTCTCACGTCACGCCCTGCAGGTGGCCTCGCGACTCGCACCGATGCTCCGTATCTATCAATTCCTGCTCTGGCCGGTGGCCCGTCCTACAGCCTGGGTGTTGGATCGCTGGCTGGGGCCAGAGGCCATTTCATACTTCAAGGAGCATGACCTGCGCCAGGTGATCCGACTGCACATGGAATCCGGAGAGACTGAGATAAATACCTTGGAGGGTCTCGGTGCGATGAACTTCCTGAAACTCGATGACCTGCCGCTGACCGCAGAGGGTGAACCGTTGGACGCGGAAAGCATCGTGCAGCTGCCCTTCGACGGTACACGGGCGATTTTTCCACCAGTCCACCAAGCCCGGAATGATGATTTCCTGCGCCTGCTGCACCGCTCCGGCAAGAGCCGGGTAGTGCTGGTGGATGAGTCCGGCGAGCCCCGCTTGCTGGTGGACTGCGACGCCTTTCTGCGTGCGGCGCTGTTCGACGATGGCGCGTTCCGTCCACTCACCTATTGCCACCGGCCAATCATCATCCAAGACCCCGCCACACCCCTTGGCGACGTTATAGGACGCTTTCGCGTGAAACCCGAACATGGCGAGGACGATGTACTGGACGAGGACGTGATCCTACTCTGGGCAGATGAAAAGCGTATCATCACCGGCACGGATATCCTGGGTCGTCTGCTCCGCGGTATCGTGCGTAACCCTGTGCCGGCAATAGCTGCGGATACTGCCTCCGCCATTTAACTTCGTTCGCCGTGATTTTCGATAATGGGTCGACACGAGGAAAGACCGATGTCTAAAGGGTAATTTAAATTTCCGCGGTAGGAGGCACAGCCAGCCGCTGTACCTCCCGCCGCACCAATCCTACGGAAGTGCGGCAATCGGCTGTACTTCGATGAGGAATTCCGGGTGAACAAGTCGTTGGACGATCAGCAAGGTATTGGGTGGGTACTTTCCGTCCGGGAAGTACTCGGGAAAGTGTTTCTTCCGGAATTCCATAAATTCGGGGATCAGGTCGGCAGATACCAGGTACGTAGTAAATTGGACAATATTACCGAAATCCGCGCCCGCCGAGGCGAGCGTGTCGCGCATATTGGCGAAAATCTGTTTCGCCTGGGCGTAGAGATCGCCTTCGCCGACCGACTCGCCTCGGGCGTTCACCGACAATGCGCCTGCAATAAAAAGTAGCTCTGATGGCTTGACCCGAGCGACGTGAGTATATTGTCCGAGCGGCGGCGATATTCCCTCTGGATTGTAAATAGTGAGGAAATCGTCGGGCTTACTGGTTATTTCTGGCATTTCTCATTACCTCCAGTTACTCCGGGTGAACAAACCAGTTCATTAGACTTTGGATACCTGAACCCGCCTCAGGACGCTGGCAAGGCTAGGTGTCATTGTAATCCTTTCTTCAGGCGCCGATCTCTGGCTTTGTCTGCTCAAGAGCCTCGAACCCGTCGACGTTCGGGGATTCGTCTCATAGGCCGATTCTGAGAGTCTCACTTGCGGTGATATTTTCACTTAACTTGAAAATCGACGTAGTCGAGCAGCCGCAGGACCTGCGGCGCACTGGGGCGCGTCGCACTGCGCACCAGATCAAAACACCGCGCCAGATCCGGCCCCCCTTCATTCTGGTACTTCATTTCAGACACCACGCCAAGTGTCTGGCAGAACCCCTCTTGGCGCTGCCGGTGCCCCTGGGGATCAATGAGTCGGGCATAGCGCTCAACCAGTAGAAAGGAGCGATCCAATACCTGATGCACTTTTGAATTCGCAGGCTTGAGCTGCGTGGGCTCAGCCTGGGAATACCTGGCAAATCACCGCAGTTGCGCGCAAAGCGGGGTGGGGTGGGGTGACCCAGACGCGGTCGGCACTTTGCTACCCTTAAAATTGCATTCTTGTGCCCGCCATTATTTGGAGGTCACGATGAGCGCTATCGAACATTCGCGAGAACAAAGTCGCCTGACCGGCCTGAACGTTATCCGAATTGGGATCACAGTGCTGCTCGTCGGGGTTTTGGCGTGGCTGGCTCTCAGGTTTTGGCTGGGCGATGCTCTTCCGTATTTGCTTAACCAGAATGAAGACGTTTTTGGGCGGTTCTGGCCCCACCGTGCAGCGCTCGTGCTTCATATCGTCGGAGGCACTGTGGCGCTCTTCATGGGGCCTTTCCAGTTTTGGTCTGGGCTCCGGCGGCGATCGCTCACGGTCCACCGGTGGACGGGTCGTCTTTACATTGGTGGGGTTCTCCTTAGCTCGACAGCCGGGTTTTTTCTCGCCCCTGCTAACTACCTCGGGCTGAGCTTTGGGGCAGGGCTCATCGCACTGAACTTCGCCTGGCTTTTAAGCATCGGAATGGCGTATGCCGCCATCCGCTTGCGTGAAATTACAGTTCACCGAGACTGGATGATCCGGAGTTACGTCCTGACCTTCAGCTTCGTAACCTTCCGCTTCCTTTTTGAATTACCAGCGGTAAGAGCACTCGGCACCCCGGCAGAAGTTGGCGGGGCCGCCATCTGGGTGTCCTGGGTCATTCCACTGCTTCTAACGGAAGTCGTGATTCAGGGGCGAGCCCTTCAAAGCCGCCGGGCAACACCAGGTCGAGGAGGTGACGTTTCGCAAGTATAAGCCGCACCGTGTTCAGGTATTCAGTCGGCGGTATGGCATAAAGACGTGGCTCGGCAGTGGTTATCTGCTACGAATCGGCGAGACTCAGAGTCGGTATCAGTGCGTTCGTCCGAAAAACAATCACTTGTGGACTTTTGGATGAGACAGGTTCATGTGATATGAGATCTGACACAAACTGCCATCGAGAGTTGCACTACGGTGCTGAAAAGCAGAAATCGGCAAAGAAATTGGGAGCAAAGATTAATCGCCTTCGGCTGGCGGACGTGGGCTAAGTATGAGAAGCCCAAGTGACCCATCACCCGAAAGACCGAGAAGTACGTCTTCATAGAAGGTATGGGAAGAACGATGAATCAACAGCAAAACACGTTGTCAGCATCTGATTTCATCGAAGCAACTGGTGGCGAAACCAACAGCCCCGAAACTATCCAATTGATACTGGGATCAATAACCGACGATACCAAAAAGGTTTTCTCATCGCTACATAGGTACATTCTCGGCTTTGATCCCAGCATCCGCTATCGCAGCACCGGACCCTGCGCCTTCGAATATGGGATGCCCAAGCCACAGAGATGGCGCCCACTTATCGCAAGATTGGACTTAACTTCAGATGGCATCAGTATCGCTATTACAAATACCTGCTCCGACCCTTGGGACTTGTTTGAGCCTGCAGGCCAAAAGTGGCAAACACTTCGCAACCGGGTCTCCTTCGACGACATTACCTCAGATCTACTGGAGTACCTAAAGTATCGTTTATCAGAGTCATACACTAACAGCACTGGAAAAGCTGGCAGAACAACGGGGACTTTAGCCTCATTATTAGAGCCCGATTCTAGAGCCCTGAACCGCCCCGGGTTTGGTGGAGGCTCCAACTCTTGAGAAGATGGAGCCATGAAGAAGACCAACAAGTTCTCACCTGAGGTTCGCGAGCGGG
>NZ_JALJXV010000021.1 GCF_024170285.1 Natronocella acetinitrilica | reverse complement strand
CGACGCCATAGCCACCTTGGTGACGTCAGCCCCGAGGCCTTTGAGCAGGCCTCAAAATGAGGCGCCGGGGTGCTCACGAGACTGGGGGAAGTCCAATGGTCTCTGCCAACGCGTTATCGTAGCTGTCGCCCTGGCTGCCGACAGCCGTTTCCAGGCCGGCTTCGGCCAGGCCTTCCGTTTAGCGCATCGAGACATACTGCGGCCCCTGTCCGAATGGTGAATCAGGCTTTCCGAGCCGGTTGGTTGACGGGCATAGAGCGCCTGCTCCAGCGCATCGAGCACGAAGTCCGTATTCATGCTCTGGCTAACGCGCCAGCCAACGATGTGCCGGGCGAAAACGTCCACAACGAAGGCGACGTACAGCCAGCCTCGCCAGGTCGACACGTATGTGAAATCCGATACCCAGAGCTGGTCGGGGCGATCGGCCTTGAACTGCCGATTGACCAAGTCCAGTGGGCACGGCGCCGAGTGGTCGGGGATCGTGGTGCGAACCGCCTTGCCGCGGCGCGCACCCTGCAACCGCAGCCGGCGCATGAGGCGCTCCACGGTACAACGTGCCACCGGTATGTTCTCCCGGTTCATTTGCTTCCAAACTTTGTCCGCGCCATAGACCTTCAAATTGGCTTCCCAGACACGCTGGATCTGCGGCTCCAGCGCCTCGTCGCGTTTGGCGCGGGCGCTGCGCAGATCGGGATTGCGTTGTCGGGCGGCATGGCGCCGGTAAGCCGACGGGGCAACCTGCAACACCTTGCAGATTGGCTCGACCCCGTAAGTGTCCCGATGTTGATCGATGTAGGAGTTTACGACTTCAACTTGCGGTCGAGCTCCGCCTGGGCGAAAAAAGCGCTGGCCGTGCGCAGGATGTCGTTGGCGCGGCGCAATTCCTTGTTCTCGCGCTCCAACGCCTTGAGCCGTTCGCGTTCACTAGTGGTCATGCCATCACGCTGGCCCTTGTCGGTCTCCTCCCGCTTGACCCACGCCAGCAGCGTTTGAGGTACACAGCCAATCCTCGGAGCAATGGATTCGACCGCCGCCCACAGTGACGGATACTCGCCCCGGTGCTCTTGCACCATGCGCACCGCTCGCTCACGTACCTCAGGGGAAAACTTGTTCGTCTTGTTCATGGCTCCATTCTCTCAAGAGTTGGAGCCTCCGCGATACCCGGGGCGGTTCATAACGAGAACGACCCGGGTACAGAGGAGACGACCATGCCTCAATAGAGTTACCCGCAGCGGTCGCGCTCATCTCGTTGGCAGTGCGGTGGAAACACGGAGGTGTGTCCGCTAAAGCCCGTTTTTCCAGACGGTTCGCGCGACGTCCGGGCCTTGCAACGGCTCAGTGTTGCACAAACGCAGCGCGGGCGGCTGGGAGCGAATCGTCCTCAATGAAGGCCTCCACGATAGCGTCGATTCCCTCGTCACGCTGGAAGCCGAGCCGTTCTGCCTTGGCGGTGTCGAAATCCGCCGGCCAGCCGCCAACGATCGCCTCGATAGTGGGATCCGGTTCGCGCCGGATTCGCGCCACTGCCGCATCGCCGCCAACCCGCCGCAGAGCCGAGATCATCTCGCCCACGGTGACACGAATGCCCGGGAGCATGACGCTGCGGCTACCACCAAAATCCGCCGCCGGAATGCCGGCAGCGTGGACCAGCGCCTGAATCGCCTGGCGTGGTGACAAGACGAACATGGCCAACTCTTCGGGTACAGGCAGCACTGCCTCCTCGCCCTGGAGCGGCTCACGAATAATGCTGCTGGCGAACGTGGAGGCAGCCTTGTTGGGCCGACCGGGCCGCACCGCGATGGTCGGCAGGCGAAGGGCTCGGCCGTCAACGAAGCCGCGTCGGGAATAGTCGCTGACCAGCAATTCCGCCATTGCCTTCTGAATGCCGTAGGAGTTCTGCGGCATCGGCGCGGTGTGGTCTTCCACCACCGGGGGCAGGTCGCCACCGAACACGGCAACAGAGCTGGTGAAGATGAAACGCGTCGCACCGCCGCCGGCCTTTCGACTCGCCTCCAGAACGGCACGTGTGCCGTCGAAGTTCACCCCCATGCCCAGTTCGAAGTCAGACTCGGCGGCAGCGCTCACCACCGACGCCAGGTGATAGACCACATCGGCACCACCCGCGAACAGTGCATCCAGAGCGGCGGTATCGGCAATGTCACCGGCGACCGTGTGTATAGCAACCCGGGCTTCCGGAGGCGGCGTCGCTTCCACCTGGTCGAACAGGACCAACTCCCGGACGGCCTCGCCACCATCGGGGCCCGGCAGAGTGCCGGCCCGGGCGATTGCCGCGGCCAGTTTCTGCCCGATGAATCCGGCACCGCCGGTAATGATGATCCGCATCCGCATTCCTCCAGAAAGGCTCGAATTTCTAATGGAGCCGCCGAACCGATTCGTGGGCAGGGTTCCGTTGTCGGTAATCGATTCGTGCCGAGGCCACTCCGTCAGAATCCACCAACCAGAAACTTGCGTATGGCACGATAAGACGTATCACTCAGGCTTGACCGCCACCGCTACGATCTCAACCAGATCCCCCGGCGCCAGAGCCACCCCCACGCATGCTCTTTGTGGCCAATGAGACGGATCGGGCCCGATCCACTGACACCAGACAGTATCCATTTTTGACTTGTTGGCGATATCGCTCAGGTAGACAGTGGCACTGACGATGTCGTGCTTGTTGGCGCCCAACGCTTCCAGGTTCGCATCAAGCCTCGACAACGTCTCCAGGGTCTGCTGTTCAATCGACTCCGACTTGGTGCCTGCTGTCGCCACTGCCCACACCAGAGACTGCCAGGCCGTGGCAGACGATCTGCCCGCGGATACACCAGATATTCGCTCAATCATGATCACCTCTGAGTAGGGAGGGTCGATCAGGGGCCGGTTGCAAGAAACCCCATGCCCACTGCCCGCTGTTCGCCGGTTTAAGAGCGCTTCGATTCGGGCGGAGTTGCGCGAAGCGTATGACCGCTGTGCCCAAGGCGACTGGAAATTTCCGCTGAAGTAGCCAGGACCTCGTCCTTGAGGACACCGTGCATATCCTGCATGCACGGCAAGGACTCGTAGTCCGAGACATTGACACCCGCGACTGCGCGCCCTGATGCATCGCGCACCGGCGCAGCAACATGCGCAATCCCGGGAACGAACGATCCCGCGACATAGCCTCTCTCCCGCTCCTCTGCCACGTACCGCTTGAGAACTTCCAAATCCCGCGGTTCGTCATGACCTTCGACGCGCAGGTCAACGCCAGAATACATGTCATTCAACTCTTCGTCGGAAAAAGCGAGCAGGATGGCACGGCCAATCGAGTTAACGTGCGCTGGAAGACGGGAGCCTACATGGCGGTTACTCGAGAGGCGCTCGTGGGACGCTGCCCGATAGATGTACAGCACGTCGAACCTGTCCAGCACTGCCAAGTGTGTGCTGGCTCCGGTACGGTCTCGCAATCCGTCCAGTAGCGGCCCGGCGATCTGTACCAACTCTTGGGAATGCAGGTAGTCGAATCCGAGAGTCAGTACTAACGGTCCCAGGGAATAGGCCCCGGATTCCTTGATACGCAGCAGGTAACCCTCCTGCTCGAGCGTATAAACAAGACGGAAAGCGGTCGCCCTCGGAAGATTCAACTCCCGCGCGATATCGGCCAGGCGCATAGTGGGGCGTCGGTAGCCGAACAGGCCCAGGATGGAGAGTCCGCGAAGCAACCCAGGAACGATGTAATCCGGCTTACCCTTGGCAGGGGAATCCTGCTCCTTCATCCGCTCACCTCACCTGTCTGAACATGTTCATGAGTCCGAGGATATCTCGGAATTTTCAGGAACAACCTTACACTTTCGTCGCGCGGAACTAGCTTGACAGGTTCAACAACAGCTTCTAATGTTTCATATATGGATCAGCGTTTCAAGAGTGAAACAATTAAGCTGATTCCAAAAATCCGAAACTGTCTGCTTGCGAGAATTGGGGGATAGCCATGTCCACTGCTGTGAAAACGATTAACGAACCGGCCCGCGAGACACCCTGCCTGTTGGAGGCGGATGTTGTCGTGGTTGGTGGCGGCACAACGGGGCCGATGGCCGCGCTGGCCGCGGCCCGGCAAGGCCAGAAGGTTGTCATGATCGAGCGTTTCGGATCGCTCGGCGGCAACATGACCCTTGGGCTCAATACCAAGCCTTCGGGCGTGTTGTCCGGAGGCCTGCCGTTGGAAATTTGGAATCTGGCCCGCTCCGTGGGCGGAGTTGGCGCCGATTACGTCGCTACCACCAAGGTGAAGGACGTCAAGATTTCCTCGCCCTGCGACCCGGAAATGATGAAGATGCTGCTGACCCGACTGCTGCATGAGGCCGGGGTGCGGGTGCTGTTCGAGACCGTGGTGTCAGCTCCGGTTCTAGAGGATGGAGTCGTCACCGGGGTCATCATCGAGGGTAAGGGTGGCCGGCAGTACGTGGGCGCCAAGGTAGTCATTGACTGCTCGGCCGACGCCGACATCGCCGCAGGTGCGGGAGCGCCCTACATCCTCGGCGACGGGGATTCCCACGCGGTACAGCCCGTTTCCATGTACTTCACCATGTCAAACGTCGACGTGCCGAGGCTTGCGCGATGGGCGGAGGCAAACCCGGACGAAGTGCCCGCGAGAGCGATTCCAGAGGATGATAAGGATCTCGACTATGGCCTGTGGTTGACAGGATTCAACAACTTGGTAAAGAAGTACCAGAAAGAGAAGGGTATTCAACTTCAACGCGAGAACATCACGCTGAAAACCGCCAATGGCGTGCTTTATGTGAATGCCACCAGGGTATTGGGTGTTGACGGCCTCTCGCCGCTGGAACTCAGCGACGCCATGCTTGAGATCTACCGACAGATCGAGGCGTATGCAAAGTTCCTGGTGGAGATGGTCCCAGGGTTCGAGGGCGCGCGCATCAGTCAGATCGCCCCGGTGATGGGGGTTCGTGAGACGCGCCATATCCAGGGGGAGTACATGCTCTCCGGCAATGATGTGATCGACTGCGTGCCATTCGATGACACCATCGCCGCCGACAATTGCGCGATGGATGTTCACGAGGTCAAGGGCGCAGATGTCGACTTCCAAGGCCTCGGCCCATACGAAATCCCCTACCGCGTGCTTCTACCTCAGAACGTAGAACAATTGCTGGTGGCGGGTCGCTGCATATCCGCGGACCACGTTGCACACGGCCGCACGCGCAACATGCCCGCCTGCATGGCGACGGGTCAGGCGGCCGGCGTCGCCGCAGCCGTGGCCCTGAAGTCCGGGACCACCGTTCGCGACGTCGACGTCAGCAAGGTCCAGGCTGTTCTGCGCGAAATGAAAATGCCGCTAAAGGCAGCAGAAATCGCCTAGACAGGCGGGCTGGGCCCGGGAGGCTGAGGGTCAAACTCTCCCGGGCTCCATCCAAAAGCAGCGGAAGAACAAATAACGGGCGTATCCATCTTGAACGCCGATAACACTTCCGCGTCGTGCGAGGGGAGAAGCTTACATGAAGCTTGGAGTCCGGCTGCTTAGCGCGGTCACGGTCGCCGTGGCGCTCTATCACTTCTACATCGCACTGACCGGTGTTCCGGAACCGATGGTTGCGCGCCCTATACACGTCAGCGCGCTTCTCTTTCTCGGTTTTCTGTTACTCCCCTTCCGGCGTCCGCCGGAGACCCAGGACGAAGGCGAGATAGCGGAAGAATTCGTGCCCCGGTGGTTCGATTGGGGACTGGCGGTTCTCGGTATCGTCTCTGCTGTCTACATCATTAATGACTACGATCGAATCTCCCATCGATTCGTCTACCTCGACCCCGTCGAGCCCATGGACTGGATCGTAGGCCTGACCACGCTGGCATTGATCATCGAACTGGCACGGCGTGTGGTAGGTCTGATCCTCCCGCTGATTGTGGCCGCTTTCGCTGTGTTCACCCTGCTCGGCAGCTATCTGCCGGGTGTCCTGCGCCATCAGGGCACGAGCGCGGAGAAACTCTTCGATCACGTCTTCCTGACCACCACTGGCGTCTACGGCACGCTGGCATCCCTCTCCCTGTCCATCGTTTTCATGTTCATCGCGTTCGGCGCCTTCTTGCAGGCCGCTGGCGGGGAGCGTCTTCTGTCGCAGATCATCGTGGCAATGACTCGGGGGCGGAAGGGAGGTCCGGCAAAGGCATCGGTCGTGGCCAGTGTGCTTTTCGGCGCCCTGACCGGAAGCGGAGCGGCGAACGTCTATGCGACCGGGGCTGTAACGATCCCCTTAATGAGGCGGGCTGGGTACAAGCGAGAGTTCGCAGCCGCAACGGAAGCGTGCGCGTCCCAGTTAGGCCAGCTTTTACCGCCGGTCATGGGGGCGGCGGCGTTCATCATTGCCGAGTTCAGCCGCGTCAGCTACGGCTATGTAGCAATGGCCGCCCTGGTTCCGTCGTTTTTCTACGTGCTTGCCCTCTACCTTGCGGTGCATATCGAATCCACCAAGGCGGGCATCGGCATTTATGAACCGGACGACGAGCGCACGGACATTTGGTTGCTGCTGTCCCGCTACTGGCATCTCGTTCTGCCACTGATCATTCTTGTCGTCCTGCTCGTACTGCGTTACACGCCCTACTTCGCCGCAACAGTCGCAACGCTGGCGGTAATCCCAATCAGTTGGCTGCGGAAAGAGACTCGAATGGGAGTGCGCACAGTCATTCGCGCCCTGACCATCACCATGCAACGCGTCGTTTCTATCGGGATCGTACTGGTATGCGCGGGGATCGGCGTTGCCATCCTGGAGATGACCGGCGTGCCTTACCAGGTTACCGGTCTGCTAGTAAACCTGAGTGGCGGTCACATGCTTCCCGCGCTTCTGATTGTCGGCGCGATGACGATTCTACTTGGTTTCGGCATGCCTGTGACGGGAGCCTTTCTAATTGCCTCGCTCTTCGGCGCATCGGCTCTGATGGAGTTCGGAATCGACCCCTTCACCGCGTACATGATTATTTTCCTGTTCGCCCTGACAGCGAACATCACGCCACCGGTTTGTGTGGCGACTTTCGCTGCAGCGTCGATCGCTCAGTGCAATTTCATGCGGGCCGGCATGCGTGGTCTCAGGCTGGGAATGCCCGCGTACGTGATACCGATCGTCATCGCGTACAACCCCACGCTGCTCAACATTACAGAGCATGGCCTTCTATTTGGTGTGCAAGTGCTCCTGAGTACAACCGTGGCCGTGGTAGGTCTCGTCGTACTCATGTCCGACTGGCTATTCCATCGACTGAATATGGTGCAACGAGCGCTCTTGCTGGGTTCGCTGCTCGCCATTGTCATGCCATCGCCACTAACCGACGTCCTCGCTGCAAGCACCGTTGGGGCCGTCATTCTCTGGCAATGGCTTGACGCAAAGCGGACGGGAGTTTCCGTCGGGAACTCATCGTCCTGAATATCAAAAGAGAAGATTAAATTCTTGCGGGAGGAAGTTATATGCGAGTTCCAAGACTTGTAATTGCGGCAACGGGCATCGCCCTGGCCGTCGGCATGACACACGTCGACCGGGCATATGCGCAGGGCCAGCAGATGACAGCGTATGCCGGGTCAGTCGGTGGCCTTTATATGGAGGTGATGTCCATCTGGGTTTCCGACTGGGAAAGGGATATCGATGGATTGAATGTTTCGGCCGTTTCCGGCGGGGGAACGACGAATCCATTCCATGTTTCCCGTGGAGATCCGAACGGTACCATCGGGATAACTGATAGCATCACCACCGCGGACGCCATGCAGGGGGAGGGAGATATCGGTTCCCGCGCGCCCGATGGCCTAACAAATCTGCGCGCACTGGTCAGGTTGAACGCACTAAGCCACTCTGCATTCATGATTCGCGGAAGCCGGTTGCCGGAGGGTGTCACCACGGTCGGCGAACTGCTTGAGCGTGAGCCTTCTCTGCGCTGGGCGTTCTTGCAGCGTGGCAATCCGGGGGAGATGACTGGGCGTCGGGTCCTGGAGCAATATGATGTGTCCTTGGACGATCTAAGCGCCTGGGGCGGTCGTGTCTCCTTTAATCCGCAGGGCGAGCATTCGTCGCTGATGATCGACGGCCATGTGGATGTGTCGATGGTCATGACCCGCGCTCCTGCGGCATTCATGCTCGACATCGATGCGTCAGTCCGCGATCTGGTCTGGTTACCAATTGACGAGCATATTGTCGACCAGATGATGGAGCAGTACGGCGGTTACATCAAAGTGGATCACCCAGCCGAGTTCTACGACACCCTAAAAGAGCCCTTTCCAACTGCGTCGGTGGACCATGTGCTGTTCGTACATGAGGACATGGACGAGGAACTCGCCTACGGGCTGACGAAGTCGGTTCTTGAGAACGCGGATCGCATGCGCTCCTCGCTGACGTCGATGAGTGAGTTCGATCCCGCCGTTGTCTGCCGAGATACAGGTGAGTTCGAGTTGCATCCGGGCGCTGAGCGTGCCTGCTCCGAGCTCGGCCACCTGTAGGGCCACGCTGACGACCACCCGGCCGGGATCCTGTGATCCCGGCCGGTCACCGCGCTCACGACCCGTTTCCATCCGACGTCGCCCCAGTCAATGGACTGGAGTTCGACCTGTTCGTACCTGTGCATTGACCAAGGAGTGACGATGGCCACGGCTCCTGGAGCCCGTCCACTCCACACGGCAGGCAAACCGTCGATCGGCATCTTGCTCCGGCTCATGCTGCCGTTCGGCTTCGGGTATTACCTCTCTCACGTCTACCGGTCCGTTAATGCAGTCATCGCGCCGGACCTTGTGCGGAGTATCGGGCTCGGTGCGGCGGATCTCGGACTCCTGACAAGCGCGTTCATGCTGGCATTCGCCCTGGCGCAGCTACCCCTGGGGGTGTTGCTGGACCGTTACGGTGCAAGACGGGTAGATGTCGCGCTGCTCCTGCTGGCTGTTATGGGCGCACTCCTGTTCGCCGTCTCCGAGAGTGTTCTGGTGCTTGCGGTCGGACGGGCACTCATGGGCCTGGGGGTCGCCGCCTGCATGATGGCCGCCTTCAAATCCATGACCATGGTATTGCCGATAAGCTGGTTGATGCCCGCGCAGGGGTTGCTCGTCGCCGTGGGCGGAGTCGGCGCAATGACGGCGACGGCCCCGGCAGAAACCTTGGTGAGGCTGTTCGGCTGGAGATCCGTCTTCGTTCTGCTTGCCACGGCGACCGTGATCGCCGCAGTGTGCGTCTACCTATTCGTGCCAGATGAAGAAGCCAGGGTGCGGCGAAGAACTTCGTGGCGGCGAGAGATGGCCGGGCTCAAGCGGGCTTTGTTACACCCGTTCTTTCTCGCTGTGGGCCCGGCAATCGGCTTGGTTCAAGGTGGCTTCATCGCGATCCAGACCCTGTGGGCGGGCCCCTGGCTCTACTACGTGGTCGGCCTCGACAGCACCACTGTTAGCCATTATCTGCTGCTGATCGCATGCGGAATGGTTGGCGGCTACGTGTTTAACGGCTTTCTCGGCGCAGTGGTCATCCGGTGGGGAGTCAGCCCAATCGTGATTGCGATAGTGGGCTCTGCGATCATGCTTTTGTCTCTTGCACTGATTATCCTGCTTGGGCCGCTGGTGCCGTTGCCCATTTGGATCGTGTTCGGGTTCTTCGGGACAAGTGTGGTGGTGTGCTTCGCAATGATCGGCCAGCAAGTGCCGGGGCGATTCGTTGGAAGAGTCAGCACCGCGGTCAATTTCATGACGTTCGCAACTGCGTTCGTCTTCCAGTGGGGAATTGGGGCGATGGTACAGTTCTGGACCCCGGACACTGGAGGACATTACCCGGACTCGGCCTTCAAATTCGCGTTCACGGTAACGCTTTCCGTCCAGGCTGCGGGGTTGGTTATCCTTGCCTTAAGCGGAGTGCGCATGCATCAGGCGAGAAGGCAGCATGTCAGTATGGATACTTGAGTGCCCTCTAGGGGGGATCTTTCATATAGTTTGTCCATGAGCTCTGACCTGCCCGGCGATTCTCGGACCATTCGAAACTCGAGATGATGGCCTCTTCACACGGAGCAGAGGCCGATGAGGAAGTGTCGAATCAGCGAAGAGCAGATGGTTAGTATGCTGCGTGAGATCGATGCCGGCTGACCTGCCCTCTGACTTCCTGGTCGCCCTCGGTCGAAACCCTGGGGTTAAGTGCGATCAAGCTTCATGGTTCAGCGAAGGAAAATGGTTACATAAGGCATTGTTTTAAATTATTTTTTAAGAATACAGCTTTACGCGTCCATTCGCCACAAAATCCGGCTTTATGTGTTAAATCATTGATTAAGCTAGTCCAATCACCATCCACAACACATTGTTTCTGCAGTCCCGCCGATCCAGCTTTATGCGTCCGTTTCCACATCGGGTGGCAATGGACGCATAATTGTCGCCTTCCCCGAAAATTGGTCCATTGAAAACTGGAGGTCTCCGGGCAGACTAAGCCCAAGGAGGCCCAGATGCGCAAGAGCAGATTCTCAGAGAGCCAGATTGTCCAGACGCTGAAACAGGTTGAGGGCGGACGGAAGGTGAAGGACGTTTGTCGGGAACTCGGCATTTCGGACGCGACGTACTACCAGTGGAAGTCGAAGTACGGCGGCATGGAGGCGGCCGATATTCGCCGGCTCAAGGAGCTTGAGGAGGAGAATGCCCGGCTTAAGCGGATGTACGCGGATCTGGCGCTTGAGAACACGGCGCTCAAGGATGTCATCACAAAAAAGCTCTGAGCCCGGACGAC
>NZ_JALJXV010000020.1 GCF_024170285.1 Natronocella acetinitrilica | reverse complement strand
TGCCCGCTCGCGAACCTCAGGTGAGAACTTGTTGGTCTTCTTCATGGCTCCATCTTCTCAAGAGTTGGAGCCTCCACCAAACCCGGGGCGGTTCAGGAATTGTTATTTGACCTTTACTCGTTACCGTAGCTGTTGCCATATGTATCCTTACCTAAAATGCTATTCCTTACATAAAGTAAGGTAAAACAAGAGCAAAAAAATATCTACCTGGACCGGGGGTTTGTTGCCGTGACTGTGGATCTCTGCCGACTCGATGCCAGGCTCTTTCGCGTCGACGACTCCCTGATCTGGGAGGTCGTCTAGGAGGATCACTTCTCGAGCGCGAGCGAGGTGCCTGACACGATCCCCGTCAACAAGGACGCACTCATCGCCGCGCTCCATGCGGCGAGCACGGAGGCCGAGGTGGCGGCCTGTCTGCGGTCATCCAATAATCCCCACTGGGAGGTGCGGCAACTCCGCTCTGCCCGTTATGGCGACCACTCCGATTTCCCACTTACTCAGTAAATTTCTCGATCACGTCGTCCGCACCAATCAGGGGAAGAATGCGAACCAACACCTGGTCCATCACACCGTTCTCTGCATTGGTAACGAATTCGGCTTTGCGGTCCTTCCAGGAAAGCGTTTGGATCAGGCTCGATGCCACCACAGAAGGTTTGTCGAGATTATTCACGGGAACCTCTGTGGCGGTACCGCGAATGCTCGTGCTAATTGGGCAGCAGATCAGGAGCCCCGTTTGCTTGTTGTACTGCCTTGAAGACAGGACGAGCGCTGGTCTGTATTTACCGATCTCTTTGCCTTTGGTGGGCTCAAAATCCAACCAAATAACGTGGTTGCGGTCTGGAATGTACTGCGCCATCAAACCCCCATTTCAGACTCAGAGGGCTCGGCCAGATCATCCGCGTGAGCGCCACGGGCATCAAGGCCTTCCAGCAGATCGGCTTCAGAGAATGGAAGATTCACCTTGCGCGGAGCCCTCTCTACGGCTTCGATGACGATCTTTCCAGCCTTTACGTCAATACTGATCGGGCTGGATACATCAAGTTTGGCTTGCGCGAGAATCTTGCTTGACAGCCGCACGGCAGCACTATTCCCCCAGCGTTTTATTTCGCTTTTCATGGCAGCCTCGCGTCGATGTGTGCAGCTACTGATGTGTCCACATTAGTTGGGGCAGGCGTATGTGTCAACATATGTATCTACATGGATGGCGTTTTCCTGGTGTCCTGCGAACCAGGCCGGGTGCACATGGAGTAATGCCCCTGACAGGATTTCTGATCGGGTGAATCAGGGCGCGAGAGATGTCGTGAGAAATCCGAACCGCTCTGACAGGATCAACGAGTTGGGGAACACGGTCAGAGACTGCATCAACTGTGACCTGCCTGGCAATTCTCGGACCATTCGAAACTTGGGATGGTGGCCTCTGCAAACGGCGCACGGCCCATGGAGCAGTGGCAGATGAGGAAGAGTCGATTCAGCGAAGAGAAGGTGGTTCGTATTTTGCGCGAGACGGATGCCAGCCCAGTCAGTGAAGTCGCCAAGCAGGTCAAACACACCTCGTCTGCAGACTGCTTGGACAGGCAACGGGTCATCTACCGCGACGCTGGACTCATGCCACACCAGACACTGGCACTATACGCCGCCCCCACCTCCGGCTACGTTAAACGTGAGGACGCGTGCAAGACCTTCAGACGTGGCTCACACCTGCCCAATGAACCTGCCTGATAAGGATTGTCATGGAGTGAGGCCACCTCGGGCCGGCTTGCGTTCATTGCTTGCAGCAAATGACGACCATAACCGGATACGGGGAAGTAATGACCGCATTGGACAATCCCTATGCCCGCTCACGTGAGCCGGTTTATGCCATGGGTGGCATGGTGGCAACATCACAGCCTCTTGCGGCGCAGGCAGGCCTTGCCATGTTGCGGGAAGGCGGTAATGCCATTGATGCCGCCATTGCCACCGCGACGGCGCTTTCCGTGGTGGAACCAAGTCAGAACGGCATCGGTGGCGATGCATTCGCGCTGATCTGGAACGACGGCCAACTCCACGCCTATAACGGATCAGGCCGCTCTCCGGCGGCACTCACACGGGAAAACACCGGCCTCGGGGAAGGCGATGCCATGCCTCTACTTGGCTGGGCGTCGGTCACTGTGCCGGGCGCTCCAAAGGCGTGGGCGGAAGTGCATGCTCGCTTTGGCCGCTTGCCTCTTGAGCGCGTCATGCAGCCGGCCATCCACTACGCCCGAAACGGCTACCCTCTGGGCTCTGTGGTGGCGGAATACTGGCGCCGGGGCATTGCCACATTCGCTCATCTGGCCGGACCGGAGTTCGCGGCATGGAAGGAGACCTTTCTTCCCGCTGGCTTCTCACCCGAGGCTGGACGTGTCTGGCGCAGCGAAGCCCACGCCCACACCCTTGAGCGCATCGCAGCCAGCGCGGCGCGCGACTTCTACTCCGGTGACCTTACAGCCGCCATCGACCGGCATGCACGAGAGACCGGCGGCTATCTGCGGGCAGAGGATCTTGCCGTGCACCGTGGCG
The DNA here is from genome assembly GCF_024170285.1 of Natronocella acetinitrilica. Taxonomy (NCBI): domain Bacteria; kingdom Pseudomonadati; phylum Pseudomonadota; class Gammaproteobacteria; order Chromatiales; family Ectothiorhodospiraceae; genus Natronocella; species Natronocella acetinitrilica. The sequence continues at coordinate 9,402 of NZ_JALJXV010000020.1, read as the reverse complement.
ACTGGATCACCCCCATCAGCACCGACTATCTCGGGCACACAGTCTGGGAAATTCCGCCCAACACCCAGGCCATTGCCGCGCTTGAAGCGCTGAACATTCTCTCCGGCCTTGACCTCCCCGACAGCAGAGACACCGTGGAGAGCATCCACCTGCAGATCGAGGCAATGAAGCTCGCCTTCGTGGACGCACTGGCCTATGTGGGTGACCCGGACCACATGCAGGTGCGCACTGAGGAACTGTTGAGCCCCGGCTACGCCGCCAATCGTCGCCAGGAGATCAGCGAGACGGCATGTCATCCGGAAGCCGGCGCGCCCAGCAAGGGAGACACGGTGTATCTGGCCACCGCTGACGCGGACGGCATGATGGTGAGCTTCATCCAATCCAACTATCTTGGGTTCGGCAGCGGTGTGGTGGTACCTGGCACGGGTATTGCCCTTCACAACCGGGGTAACAGTTTTCAGCTCAAGACCGGCCATCCGAACGAGGTCGGCCCGGGCAAGCGCCCCTACCACACCATCATGCCGGGCTTTCTCACCCGCGATGGCAAGGCAGTCGGCCCATTCGGTGTGATGGGCGCCTACATGCAACCGCAGGGCCATGTTCAGATGATGGTGAACTCCCTGAATTACGGCCTCAACCCGCAGGCGTCACTGGACGCACCGCGCTGGCAATGGACCGAAGGGCGGACAGTGCGCGTGGAGCAATCCATGCCGGCTCAAGTGGTCCAGGGACTGCTGGCCAGAGGGCACAACGTGATCGTGTCACCGGACGAAACCGGATTCGGGCGCGGTCAGATCATATGGAGAAACGCCGAAGGCGTGCTGTGCGGCGGATCAGAGTGCCGCGCGGACGGACAGGTGGCAGCCTTCTGACACGGCGGCGCCTGAGAACGACCGATAACGACACACTGCGAGTACAGACTTGGAGGATCACGTAATGACACAAATATCTGGAAGCAATACACGATGCGGTAGCGCGCTGCTGGCAGCGGGCATGCTCGGCGCAGCCATGGCGTTCAGCAGCGCAGCGCAGGCCGACTATCCGGAGCGTCCCATTCAATTCGTCGTCTCCTATGCGTCCGGTGGCTCGTCCGATATTGCTGCCCGCTCGTTCGCTCGTGCAGCGGAGCGCCACATGGACGGCAACATGGTGGTGCAGAACCGCCCCGGCGCAGCAGGCATCGTCGGCACCGACTATGTCTTCAACGCCAATCCGGACGGCTACACCATCCTTCTGGCCCGGGTGGCGGTGCTTGCCGTCGCGCCCGCACTGCAGGATGTACCCTACGATCCCGACGAGTTCACCTACATCGGCCTGCTCTCAAGCGACCCGTTCGCCTGTGTCACGGGCACCCGCAAACCCTACGAGAGCATTGATGACCTGGCGGAGGCCATTCGCGACAACCCGGGTGCCGTGACCTACAACTCCTCCGGTGTTGGTTCCCTCAATCAGTTCGCGGCCCTGAGCTTGATTGAGGCCCTTGACGTCGGCGACCCCGAAAGCGCGGCCACCCATGTGCCCGCCCAAGGCGAAGGGCCTGCACTCACTGCAGTGGCGGGCGGGCATGTGGACTTCTTCTGCGGCAACCTGGCGCCCATGCTGTCCCAGATCCAGAGTGGCAACGTCCGGCCGCTACTGGTGACCTCGGCGGAGCGCCTGGACGACATTCCGGATGTTCCCACCGTGTCAGAACTCGGGCATCCGGAACTCGAGAGCCTCGTTGGATGGAGCGCCATCGTCGGCCCTCCCGGCATGGACGAAGAGGCTCACACGTACCTGCGGGATCTGATGGCCACCGTGTCCGAGGACGAGGAGTGGCGCGAGACGGTTATCACCGCCGGCTCTATCCCCCACGTGCTCCCGCCGGAGGAAACCATCGACTTCGTTCAGACCCAGCGCGCGGGTTTCGTTGATCTGGTGGAACGTCTGGATCTGCGGGACGATTGATCCTGCTGTAGCCTCTGAGAAGACGGGCTCCGCCCTTTTGGCGGGGTCCGTTCCAGGACGGAACAACCATGAACGACAATCACGGACCCCCACGGATTAACCCGACCAATCTGTTCACCGGGATCGCCTTGGTGATGATCGGGCTGTTCATCTGGTTCTGGCTGATTCCGAACGGTGTGCGGATTCCGTCGCGGGTTCCGAATCCGGCGCTATCGCCCGCCTTCTGGCCTCAGATCATCGCGCTGATCATCGGGCTATCAGGAGCCTGGATGGCGCTGGAGAGTGTCATTCCCGGCAAGCATACCCAGGGTACGCCCGTTGCGGACGATGACGATGCGCTGCGGTGGGAGCGTGCGGGCGCACTGCGCCTCGGCGTGGCCATCATCCTTCTACTGCCCTATTACCTGGCCGTTCGCGAGTTCGGCCTGCTCCTGCCATCGATCGTCGCTTTCATTATCTATTCGCTGCTTGCCGGCGAGCGCCGGCTGCTGACCCTGCTGGTGCTGGGTATTGCCGTGCCCACGATCATTACAGTGTTCTTCATCAAGGCTGCGAGCATTCTTATCCCGCTGGGACCGCTGGACGCCATGTTCTGACATCTGGAGCCCCTGAAAGATGCTAGCTGACATTCTCGCGGGACTGGGCCTGTTCATTAACGCCTACAGCCTGATTGCCCTGTTTTCCGGCGTCATCATCGGCGTCGTGATTGGAGCCATTCCGGGGCTCAGCACCGTCATGGCGGTGGCCATCGTGCTGCCTTTCACCTTCACCCTGCCACCGGTTCCGGCCATTCTGCTGCTGGTGGGCGTTTACAAGGGTGGGATGTACGGCGGCTCGATCAGCGCAATTCTCATCAACACGCCAGGGACACCCGCCGCCTCGTGCACCATGCTGGACGGCTACCCCATGGCCCGCGCCGGCAAGGGTCGGCAAGCGCTGCAAATGGCACTGTACGCCTCGTGCTTCGGCGACATGGTGTCGAACGTCGCCCTGATCCTGTTCGCCGCCTGGCTCGCGCAGTTCGCCCTTGACTTCGGCGCCCCCGAGCTATTTACGCTGGTGGTCTTCTCCCTAACCATCGTCGCCGGAGTCGCCGGGGATCACATCATCAAGGGCGTGATCGCTGCCGCCATTGGTCTTGGCCTTGCTACAGTGGGCACGGACCTGATTGCCGGAACACCGCGCTTTGCTTTTGATGTCACCCCGCTGCGCGGCGGTATCAGCCTTGTGCCCGTGCTGATCGGGCTCTTCGCTCTGCCGGAAGTGCTGCGCATGTATATGGGTTTGGGCGAAGGGCAGCAGTCGACGGCGGTGCTGGGACGCACCAGTCTTGCCCTGCGAGAGTTCTTCAGCCACTGGCGCACCTTGTTCCGGGGCAGTTTCATTGGCGTGGTGCTGGGGGTGATTCCGGGGCTCGGTGCAACGCCTGCCGCCTTTCTCTCCTACGGCGAGGCGCGTCGCAAGTCCCGAAAGCCGGAGACCTTCGGCAAGGGCAACCCGGAAGGGGTTGCTGCCGCCGAAGCCGGCAACAGCAGCGTCGGTGGTGCGACCATGATTCCCCTGCTATCGCTTGGCATTCCCGGCGACGTCATCACCGCCGTGATTCTCGGTGCTTTTATGATTCACGGGCTGCAGCCCGGCCCACTGCTCTTTCAAAGCAACATCGACGTGATCTACGCCTTGTTCATGGGGCTGATCGCGGGCTCACTGATGCTGTTGATCATCGGCCGGCTGGCAATTCCCTTGCTCGGGCGCATCATCGGGGTGCGTCGCTCACTGCTGCTACCGGGCGTGCTGGTGCTGTGCGTTTTTGGCTCCTACGCTATCAATAACAGCCTGCTGGACGTGCTCACTATGTTTGCCATGGGCGTGGTGGGCCTGGTGATGATCGCCCTGCGCTTCCCCCGGGCCCCGCTGCTCATCGCCTTCGTGCTCGGCCCGCTGTTGGAAGACAACTTCCGCCAGTCTCTGCTTATGTCCCAGGGCAGTTACGCGATCTTCTTTGCGAGCCCGATCACCTGGCTGTTCTGGTCACTGACCGCCATGTCGCTCGTTGGGATGATTGTTACCCGGATTCGGATGCGGCGCCGTACCCACGCGAGCGCAACGGAGTAGACGGTCCGCCACGACGCACGACCGGCATCTCGTGTGTCGGGAAACAAGCGCGTCGAGCCCCGACCGCCGCGTGCGTCTCGAATTACTCGTAGAGCTCCGGGCCAGTGAACCCGGCATCGAGCCGGATTCGCAGCCGCGCCTTGGGGAACGCCGCGCGCAGCCGCGGCAATTACCGATCGAGCAGACTCAGCAGCCCGGCTAGTGTCCGGTAATAGAAATCCGCTAGCGTTCTCCGGAGCGCTTACCAGCTTTACAGTGCCGCCATTTCGTGACCATTCTTATACATCGTCGCATACCCTGACTCATGGCAGTGCCATCTGCGAACCGAGCAATCGCCATGCCTTCCAAGAACGATGACACGATGTGGCCCCGACTGTTTCAGCTTGATTCGGACAGCTCGATCAGCCTACAACAGCAGATTCGTGAAGCGCTGGTGTCTGCCATACTCAGCGGGCAGATCTGTGCAGACAGCCCCCTACCCTCCAGCCGCCGACTGGCGACACAACTCGGCGTGGCCCGGAACACAGTTGTGCTCGCGTACCAGCATATGGCTGACAGCGGCTATCTGCTGCCCAGGGAGCGCAGCGGCTACTTCGTCAATCGGGAGATACTCTGCAACCGGGTCGAGACGACGGCTTCCGGGAGCAACGAGGTGGATCGCATTCAGGCTGGCGTGACCTGGAATTCCAAGCTGCGAATTCGACCGAGCACCCAGCGCAACATCATCAAGCCACCCGACTGGTCGCGCTATGAGTATCCCTTTATCTACGGCCAAATGGATCCGGCCCACTTTCCAGTCCAGGACTGGCGGGAGTGCTATCGTCACGCCTTGACAGTGCAGGGTCTGACCTCGACTGTTCGCGACCAGCTTGATGCTGACCACGACCTGCTGGTGGAGCAGATTCGGAGTCGCGTACTTCCACGCCGTGGCATCTGGGCGGATGGGGACGAGATCCTGGTAACGATGGGTTCCCAGAATGCCCTTTACCTACTGGCCACGCTGCTGGTGGGGCCCAGCAACACCGTCGGTATCGAGGATCCGGGATACCCTGACGCCCGCAACCTGCTCTGCCTTAATACAGCGAATATCAAAGCATTGCCCGTCGATCACGGTGGCCTGATCGTTGATGATCGACTAAACGACTGTGATTACCTTTTCGTGACGCCCAGTCACCATTCACCTACTACGGTGACCATGCCGCTGGATCGTCGTAATGCCCTGCTGGAAAGAGCGGAAAAGCACGACCTGCTTATTATTGAGGACGACTACGAGAGCGAGATTAACTTCCTTGGCAGTCCTACTGCATCGCTCAAGAGCCTGGACCGAAACGATCGCGTTCTATACATGGGCAGCCTGTCGAAGACGCTGGACCCGGGACTACGTATTGGCTACCTGGTCGGCGCCGCACCGCTGATAAGGGAGGCACGGGCGCTCCGGCGACTGATGCTGCGCCACCCGCCCACCAATAACCAGCATGCGGCGGCACTGTTCCTGGCGCTGGGTCACCACGATGCGCTTATTCAAAGACTATCCCACATCTATCGGGAACGGTGGTTGGCCATGAATGAGGCCCTTGCCAACTACATCCCGGATTCCACCCACACCCACTCCTTCGGGGGTACGTCGTTTTGGGTGCGGGGCCCGGAAAACCTTGACGCACGCAGCTTGAGCGAGGCTGCCATGGCACAAGGGATTGTTTTCGAGCCAGGTGATATCAACTTTTTCCATTCGCCACCGAGCAATTACTTCCGTCTCGGATTTTCGTCAATCGCGGTTGACAAGATCGAACCTGGAATTCGCCGTCTAGCGACCATGATGGAAAAGCATTCCCGATGAAAGCGCACCCAGCCATGGCGCACCATCCTGGTACAAGTGAGTGGTGCGAACTGGATCTACCGACAGGGGATGCCGCCCGCGTAAGCTAACGTGATGGCCAACCAATACAGGCTGCGGCCAGTGGCATTGAAATACCCAGGCTCACAACCGGAGGAATCATCCATGTCCGCCAGCAGAGAAACCCTTGAGGCTGTTTTCGCTGCCTTCAACCGACATGACGCGGCAGGCGTAATGGCACACATGACCGATGATGTGGTCTTCGAGACGGCGGCGGGACCTGAGGCTTATGGCACACGCATAAGCGGCAACATTAATGTTGGTGCGGCGTTTGAGAAAGTCTGGGCGCATTCCCCTGACGTGCAGTGGAAAAATACAAACCACTTCGTGGCTGGCAATATCGGTGTATCCCAGTGGACCTTCGTGGCGACACTGCCTGATGGCAAACGCGTCGAGGCCGACGGCTGCGATATCTTTACTTTCCGGGACGGTCGGATTTGCCGCAAGCAGGCGTTTCGCAAGGATCGTCCGCTGCAGGAACCCGCAGCCTGAGTTAGAGCGCAGCATACCGATTCAAAGTACATGAGGCCATGCATGAACGATCCCGCCAACGAACACCATCAGCGCAGATCGACAAAGGCCGCCGCCGCCTACGACCCCAACTATGATCCACTGACTACGCCGCACCCTGGCCATGGACGGGAGTATGCCCCCACCTATTGGGTCGCAACCGCCGGCGAGCCTCCTGCCGACGATGGCCCCGTAGACTCGGATTTGGACGTTGACGTTGCGATTATCGGATCAGGGTTCACAGGCCTCTCGGCGGCCCTCTTTCTGGCTCGGGAACACGGAATAAAGGCCACCGTGCTGGAAGCCAACCGGGCCGCCTGGGGCTGCACCAGCCGCAACGGTGGCCAAGCCCAGAACGCTTCGGGTCGGCTGAGCCGATCCCAGTGGATAAAGCAGTACGGAAAAGAGGTAGCACTCCAACTGCATGCCGAGATCACTGAGGGTTTCGACACCTTTCGGGAGCTAATCAAGGATGTGGACTGCGATGCCCAGCACGGCGGACATCTCTACATAGCCCACCGGGACAAAGCCATGCGCAAACTCGAGGCGGAAGTCCGGGTTCTGGACGAGGTGTTCGGCTACAAGGTTGAGCTTCTGGACCGCGCCGCTCTCTCGGAACGGTACGTGAATGAGGCCGAAGCCGTGGGCGCCATGCACGAACCTGACGGTATTGGCGTCCATCCGCTGAAACTGGCCCACGGTTACTTGCGGCAGGCTCGGGAACTGGGTGCGACAGTGCATCCGGCCAGCCCGGTGACCGGCTGGCACACTCACAACGGCGTGCATCACCTGCGCACTCCCGGCGGCACCGTGCGCGCCCGCGCTGTCGGCGTGGCGACCGGCGGCTACACCGCGCAGCAACTGCATCCCGCCCTGCGCAACCGCTTTTACCCGGTGCTGTCCAACTCTCTTGTGACCCGGCCGATGACGGCCGACGAAATGCAGGCGTCCAATTTCATCACCAATGAAATCATCACGGACACCCGCACTCTGCGATTCTACTACCGCAAGTTGCCGGACGACCGCGTGCAGATCGGCAGCCGAAGCGCCATCGCCGGCGCCGACGCGACTAACCCACGACATCATAAGTTGCTGGTGGATGCCCTACATCGCAAGTTCCCCGCCCTCACCGGGATAGACGTGGACTACTCCTGGTGGGGCTGGGTCGATGTCAGCCACGACATGATGCCGCGGGTATTCCGGCCTGATCCGAATGACAGCATTTATTACGCGCTCGGCTACGGCGGCAACGGCGTGATGTACTCTGCCCAGGCCGGCAGGCGTCTCGCTCAGTGGATCGCTGGCAAGCCAGAGAAAACGGATCTGCCCATATTCTGTTCCCAACTGCCGACCCATCCGCTGGCACCGTTCCGGCGGCTCGGCCAAAGGCTGCTCTACCACTGGTACTACCTGCAGGACGAAAAATTCTAAGACCACGAGTCGGTAACGTTTCAACCTCTCCTCTCAAGCTTCGAAAGGTCCGAAAATCGCAACCGCGCTGTCTATGACCTGCCCCGCGATTCTCGGACCATTCGAAACCCGAGACGAAGGTCGCTGAAAACGGATCAAGACCAAGTGACCTGCCCTGCGATCTGGCAAATCACTGTCTTTTAGATTTACCTTTATAAATTGGCCTTAGGCGCGGGCAGTGTTCTGTATTCGAGACTTTCAGAGTTAGCTGGAATTTTCCGTCGAAATTTCACGGTTAGCCGGAATGACGAAAAGCCTTGTTTGGAAAAGCGTTCTAACTCACTGAAATTTAAAGCCTAGGAATTTCACTCTTAACTGGAACCCACATGTGTGTGGGTTCCAATTTAATTTGAAATTCAGAGCACTGGAGCACTGGTGTTGTTCCGGTTAGGACGTGAGGCAAAAACGCTATATGTGACAATCAGACGCAGCGCACAGTTTTGATGTTAGCAGCCACTTTACGCTTGGGAATGAAGTCATGATACGGACATCAATCCATGCTCGACGGGTTTCTCTTCCACGCGCCGATATTGCTTCTGACCCTAGGCCCGCTTTTCCTGCTCGCGGGTTTGGGCAACGGTCTCCGGTGGTATCAGAAGCGCCGTCGCGTCTCCCCCCTGTCGGCGGGCTTGCTGCGCTCTCCCGGTTATTCACTGTCTCAGCAAATCATCGACAAACAACTGGATCTGGCATTCGGCCTGACCTTATCGACGCTCAGTCTCGTTATCCCCTACCTCCTTTATGTCCAGGGAATCGCCTACGATTCCTCTGGCATTGGCGTGACGGGCGCTGTCGTCCTTGGTCTGATATTCCTCGCGGCGGCGACAGGCTTCACGCTGGTCGCCCTTTCCCGGTTGCAGCGCCTGCGAACTGGATTGGAGGCGGAAACCGCCATTGGCCAGGCGCTTGAGACCATCATCCCGAACGGCTACCGAGTGTTTCATGATATAGATGCCGACGGATTCAACATCGACCATATCGCCGTCGGACCGGGCGGCGTCTACGTAATCGAGACGAAGGGACGCCGCAAGCCGCTGATTGCTGTCGGAGGAAGGCAGACGAAAGGCTTCAAGGTCATATTCGAAAAGAACGCCCTACAGTTCCCCGGCTGGAGAGAAACCGCGCCTCTCGAGCAGATACGTCGGAATACGAAATGGGTATCAAACTGGCTCGGGCAAGCTACCGGTGAGCCCGTTTTCACGACCGGTGTGCTCGCCCTGCCCGGCTGGTACATCGAGAGAAAGTCAGCACCCCCACCGCTGTTGACCAACGGAAAAGATATCCAATCGGTCATCAACGGTCGCGGTCGGGCGCCGCTCCCGCCAGCGGCGATATCGCGCATTTGCCATCAGTTGGAGCAGCGGGTACGCGTATCCGACGTCAACTACTTTGACCGGTCGACGACAATTAAAGTGGCCGGTCGGTGGGCGTAGTTGTCGTTAGCTTTCCAGCGTGCTCTTCTGCTC
>NZ_JALJXV010000019.1 GCF_024170285.1 Natronocella acetinitrilica | reverse complement strand
CGACGCCATAGCCACCTTGGTGACGTCAGCCCCGAGGCCTTTGAGCAGGCCTCAAAATGAGGCGCCGGGGTGCTCACGAGACTGGGGGAAGTCCAGATTTGGCCAAGCCCCGATGGAAATGGACGCATAACACTGGATTAGGGCATCCGCAGGAACAATGGGTTGTCAGTGGCGATTGGACTAATCCATTCAATGGTTTAACACATAAAGCTGGATTTTGAGGTGAAATGAATCATAAAACTGGATCCAGAAAAATATATTAAAAACATAAAGTTATGTGTTGTCACTTTCCCGTGACTAGGCCCATCCGAGACTAGAGATTTCCGGTTGGTTTGCTGTCGGTACTCGGCAGGCGTCAAAAATCCAAGCGAGTCATGGGGAATCTCTTCGTTGTAGTCACGCAGCCACTTTACAATGGACCGATTTTCGGGGAAGGAGAGAATGCGACCGGCCCGTGTCCAGGCGCTTGCGGACCTCAGGAGAAAACTTGCTGGTCTTTTCCGCGACACTATTCACTCAAGAGTTCGAGCCTCCGCGATACCCGGGGCGGTTCAGTTCCGGGTTAACTCCTCCACAAGTCGGGGTGTAGGCGATAGGAAACTCCAACTACTTGTTTTGGCGTTTCAGTGACCTAGACTTCAACTGGTTGAATGTACAGTCATTACAAGGCTCGAAATGTCACAGAATGGAGGATGTGTGATGCGTCTTTTCGCTGGATTCTTGATGCTCTCGGGGCTGGTTTGCGTGGCTAGTTCGTCGTCGATGGCCGGTGAAAATACATTCTTGGTAATCGAGGAAAGGTCCGGCCCTGCGGCGCCATTACGCCCGCAGGAAGAACAACCAGGGGTAATTATGGAGTGGCAGCGGCAGACATTTAGCCGATCAGGAGAGGTTAGCTCCACCGAAGTAAACGCTCAAATTCGGGACATACTGCGCTCGTTCGCCGCGCTTTTTGATGATCTCGAAGGTGAGCTCGGTGTCGTCCTTGACGACGTTACTCTCTCACTGCAGATCTCAGCCGAGGGCAGGGTTGGGTTGCTTGGGACAGGAGCGAGTGCTGGTTCCACTGCAGGCGTTGTGGTCACCTTGCGCCATCGAGATTTCGTTGAAGGTCAAGGACCATAACTGGACTGCCTCCGCTCGACAGCGTTGTTGTCGATCTCGATGCAGCGGTTGTCACGGCAGCGCTTCAGCGCCTGCCAGCGCTCCAGAGTATAGCGCACGGCACCTTTGAAGGTGGACTTCGCGGCTATCCAGATAGACCATCAGCCAAAGCTGCACAGCCGAAATTTTTGATGCGCTTGGCGCTCACAGACGATTCGAACACTGTGACTGTTTACCGTATGTTTCATGGCTCAGGGCGAACAGGATGAGCGCGAGGACTATCCAACCGACGATCAGCGAGAAGCCTACGCGATAAGCTTCCAAGTCGTACATACGCTGTCCGCCGACGCTCCATACACCAGAAATGTTGTCCAGGATCCAGCCTATGGCCGGTTGCAGGATCATAGGTCCCAGCACGGCGCCCATATTGATCAGCCCGGACATAGTGCCACTAACTTGGGAGGGTACGGATTCGCGGGCATGCGCGAAGGTGATGATCATGGCTCCACCGCAGCCGAATCCGGCAGCAACTACACACAGGAGCAGAATCAAAGGAGGCAACTCGGGCAATAGGATAAGCGCTAGCCAAGCCGGCAGCGAGCTAGACAGGGCGGCGAAGTAGAAAGGTTTGCGGCGGCCCAGGCGGTCCGACAAGCCGCCCAGCAGTGGCCCGCCCACTGCGAAAGACAGCAGCATGGCGGAGCAGTAGCCGGAGGCCGCGGTGGTTGACATACCGTAGTGTGTTGCCAGAAAAGGAACACCCCACAGCCCTCCGAAAGTAAGCACCGCGCCGCATACGCCACCTGCCCCCACGCTTAGTAGCCAGCTGTTGCGAGCCGCCGCGACCACCTTTAAGCCAGCGATCAGGCTGATCGGCTCACCCGCACGCCGCGACGCATAGCTGCGGTAACCCCGCTCAGCGGGATCGTCGCGAACAATGAACCAGATTATGGCGGCAAGTAAGAGGGTGGCGCCACCTACTGCAGCGAGGAGCCACCGCCAATCGTACACCTCACTCAATGCCGCCAACGGTATTCCGCCGCCCAACGCCCCCATCACACCGATCAAGAGCGCCATACCGGCAGCCAGGGCGAATCGCTCTGGCGCCATCCAATGACTGGCCAGTTTAATCATCCCGACGAAGGCTACAGCGGTGGCTCCGCCTATCAGCAAGCGACCCAGGCCGGCAAGCCAAAGCGTGGGCGCGAGGGCAAATAAAACCGAACCCACTGCGGTTAGCAGCGCGCCAATCGTGAGCAGCCGACGTGGCCCCCAGCGATCCGCCAGTAGCCCGGTCGGCAGTTGCATGAAGGCATAGCTGTAGAAGTATAGCGCCGACAAGTTCCCCAGCATCGCCGCGCCGATTCCGAGATCGCGCATTAAATCGCTGCTGATGGCGGCCGGAGCAACTCGGTGAAAAAAACCTATAAGGTAGAGGCAACCACCTAAAGCCCAAATGAAGCAGGCCAGTTGCCAGGAAGGGTGCTTAACTGTCCCGAGGGTGCAGAATTTCCCACCGTCACGGGGGGTGTTCATTGTTTGCGTTGGACTCGGGTCACAACGCTAGCCAGCGCGTAGCGACCTTAGCCATGCGCGGATCTTCTGCGCGAGACGCTTGAACAGACCGCGTCGGGTTGTGGTTTTAGTTTTCGCCGGCGCTCCCTCTACGACCTTGCCATCCAGCTCTTGGGCCAGGTTACTGGAGAACTGGTCGGCGATGCGCTCGAGTACTGGGCCCACCAACGGGGTAATCATCGTGGCCATAGATCCGCCGGGTTGAGCGCTGAAATCGAGCACGATCATGGTGCCGGTACCGGCTGGTTCCGCCCTGTAGGTGCCACCGCCGGTGAACGGTTCGTAGCGCCCCTTGATGTTGAAAACCACACCAGTGGGAGAGTCCCAACTAACCACGTGTACGTCGACCACGATGGAGCGTTGGAAGGGCCCAAGGTCGACGTTTAGTGTCCATGCTGAGTCGTCGTCGCTAATGATCTCGTGCGATTGGTAGCCTGGCATTTTGCTCGCCCAATTGCTCATGTCGCTGACGAAGTTCCAAACGGAATCAATGTCCTTGTTGACCGCGAGTTCGCGCTGCGTTGTGGCTGCCATGCACTTCTCCTGTTGTTGGCAGGGTTTAATCCCCGGGGCCTGCCGCCGCCTTGCCGGCTATGTAGCCCCACGTCATAACAGGGCCCAGCGTGGAGCCGACGCCGTAGTAGCTCGGGCCGGTAATGCTCGCCGCCACGTTGCCGGCGGCGTAGAGGCCGTTGATGGGTTGACCCTCCACGTCCAGCACCTGGGCGCTGGCATTGGTGCGTGGACCACCTTTGGTGCCTAGCGCCCCAGGTTGAAGCGACAGACTATAGAATGGCGGTTCCTCGATCGTGCCCAAGGTGGGGTGGGGCGCCTTATGGTCGCCTTGATATCGATCGAAGGCGCTGTCGCCGCGGCCGAAGTCGCGATCGCGACCGGCGCGTACAAACGTATTCCAGCGCTCGACTGTCTCTTCAAGCCCGTCCGGGTCGATTCCCAGCTGCTCAGCTAGTCCGCGAAGCGAGTCAGCGCGAGGTAGCCAGTCGGGGTCAGGGTCGTCCGGAGTCGCCGTGCCGACGATGTAGCGGCTGCGGAATTGCTGATCAAGCACGGCCCACGCCGGCAGGTTGCGGTAGTTGGGCCCACTGGTGTCCATGGTGAAGAAGGCCTTACCCACGGAGTTGTAGTTGGCAGCCTCGTTGACGAAGCGTTGACCGCGAGCGTTCACCCAGATGACGTGGGGACCGGCACGCTCGGCTTTAATGCCTCTGGAGAGCGGGCGACCTTCGTAGGTCTCGCCGGGGATGATAATCGACGGGTAGTTCCAGACTTCGCCCATGTTGGCGAGATCGGCGCCTAACGCCATCGCCATCTTCAAGCCGTCGCCTCGGTTGAATGGCGGTGAGTTCGGGTAAGGGACGGTGCCGGTTATGAACTTCGACTTCAAGTCGTCGTCCCACTCGAAGCCGGCGGAGGCGAGTACCACCGCTCGCTCGGCGAGAACTTGTTCGCCCTTATCCAAACGCACACCGGCGACGCGACCGTCGTGTATGATCAATTCCTGAGCCCGGGCGTCCAGCCTGATAGGGATCTCGCGCTCTAGCACGGCGCTCAGCAGGCTGCCCGCCAGCGCTTGCCCGAGCGTGACTAGGTCCTGTTCCATACGTTCAACCATCAGGTCCTGAGGTACATCCCAAGGCCGATAGAAGGCCTGATAGGTCTCGAAGACTTCCTGCAGGGTCATGGAGAAGGACATCATGCTCGGTTGTCGCAGCTTATCGCGCCAGGCGCCGAGCCGGCCAGCTGCGAATGGCGCTGGTTCGACCGAGCGGCCACGCAGCTTCCCGCCGCGTTCCTCGGGGTGGTAGTCGGGTGTGGTGAGCGGAGTGAAGTGGAGCGGCGTGTGCTCTTCCAGATACCGGAGCATTTCAGGCGCGGTATCGATAAAGGTCTCGACCAAGGATTCGTCGGCGCGGCCCATGGTCATCGCTTTACAGTAGGCCAGCGCCTCTTGGCGGGAGTCGCTGGCTCCCACCTCGTGCATGTGGTGGTTGTTGGGGATCCAGATGCCGCCGCCGGAAACGGCGGTAGTGCCGCCGACCTTGTCGCTGCACTCGAGTACCAGGACCCGCGAGCCTTGATCGTGGGCAAGTATGGCCGCAGTCAGGCCTGCAGCCCCCGAGCCCACGACCAGAACGTCGATCTCGGGGTCGCGCTTCATCCATTTCGAAAACATTTGAGTCCTCTGCTTAGGCCGAACTGAGCGCGCGAGTGCCCTGCCGCATCATCGACTGGTCCGAGCCGATGATGAACAGCGTGACGCCTAGTTCTTGATAGTAGGCCTTGTCACTAGGATCTGAGAGGAAGATCGCCGCGGCCTTGCCGGCTCCGCAGGCCGCGCGGGCGATGTGCTCGCAGGCCTCCCTTACCACGGGCTCGCGCACGCTGTCCGCGCCCAGCGAATGTGCCAGATCAAGCGGCCCGATAAACAAGGCATCGACGCCCTCGACCTGAGCGATCAGCTGCGCATTCTGGACGCCCTCTGGGTCCTCTATCTGGCAAATTACTGCGGTTTCATCGCCCGAACACACCGCCTCATGCATGCTCATTGAGCCGTAGCCCGCGTATCTTGGCGAGGTAGACAGGCCCCGCCGACCGCCCGCGAACTTGGCGTGTGCCACGACCTGCCGTGCGTATTCGGGGCAGTCCACGTGAGGCACAACAATGCCCGCGGCACCCATGTCAAGCACCGACGATATTGCTGGCCCCGAGCCGTCTGCTACGCGGACCAAAAGTGGTAGCCGGCAAGCATAGCCGGCCAACAGCATGGTATCGAGCACGCTGCGGTCGATCGGTGCGTGTTCCCCATCGATCACACCGAAGGCTAGACCTGCCGCACCAAGCACTTCGACGACCTGATGCGAGGCGGTCTTTATGAAGACGCCTACGTGTGGCTCGCCATTTAGAAGAGGCATGGGCTGGCTAACCACTCAGGCATACTCGGGGCGACGCGGGATGAACACGTCCAGATTCAGCACCGGTTGGTCGCCCACGACGACGGCGTAGTGCGTTATGTTGGGAGGCACGGCGATTAGCCCGCCTGCCTTCAGCCGCACAACGTCATCGGCTAGGTGAAAATCGACCTCGCCGGCGAGGATGTAGGCAATCTGCTCGTACTCGTGGGAGTGCGGGCGCGGCTCGTGGCCTGGGGCTAGACGGTGCAGCGCAAGCGTTGCCCCGTCGCCGGAGAAGGCCTTACGCTCGACACCGGAGCGCACATGCGTCCATTCCATCGACTCCCAATCGACTTGATGGTTTGGCATTAGTATCTCCTTTATGGATCACCTGGGTTTCAATTAAAGGCGTCTTTTTTCAAAAAATTTCGTGTAAAATCGCCTTTTCTAAATTTGTCTTATTTTTACAGTTATACGCATTCTTGAAAATCGCGATGGCGTGATTTTTTATAAATCAGGTCTATGTATCGCTTTGGCTGCCCGATAAAAATACGATATTGTCCATATTATTATCTGGATACTGACAGGTTGCCAATAGAATTTCGCCACAGCTGTTATGCTTATGCTCGATAACATAGGCTCCTGCCTCCTAGGCCCGCTGCTACGCGGGGTTGGGGAGACGCTTAGTCGTCGAACGCTGGCGCCGGTAGGCTTGGTTTGCATGAGTGCAGTGAATAGCAGATAGACGTTTTTTGTATTGGACGCTGTCGTTTGATTTGGGCTAGCCTCAAATTCACAAATCGCCTCTGAACCAATCATTGGTCGGTGTTATGTTTGAATTAATTAGTAGGAAATAAAAGTGGGTATAATTAATGGTTAAAAAGTCGGGCGACAACAAAGGGCTTCATCAGCAGGGGGTGCATGTCCATAGCACTTATATAACAGAGTTCGACGAGGACTTTCTTAAAGTGCCTTATCAGACGCCCTATGCAATGCATAAGGACGGCTTCAGCGATGAATTCCTCGACGATGCGCTGAGCAAGATTCAGCACAAGCTTTTTGGTCCTTGGGGGCTGATTGGCGAGAAAGGCGGCAACGACAGCTACGCGGACCGCTCTAGCGTGTACATCTTCGGGCAGCTTTACGGACGCGGTACCCTCGATCTCAAGACCCGCGGCTTGATGGTGCTGGCTGGACTGTGTGTGCTGCAGAGGGAGAACGTAATCCCGACTTGGGCCAACGCATGTCGGAACTTGGGCTGGAGTGAAGATGAGTTGAAGGAACTCGGCGCGCTGGTCTCACACATTGGTGGTTTTCCGCAGTCGCGCGCATCTTTGATGATCTTCGACGACGTCTTCGAGAAGCGGCGCCAGGCAGAGGCCGATTCAGCCTGAGAATAACTGCAAGAGGAGATGACGATATGGCCGACGATGGATATCTATACCAGCAGGCGCAGATCAAGGCGACCGAGCTGTTCGGTACTCCTGAGGGCGACCTGACAGGTTTGCCGATAGATCCAGCGGACCAATTCAGTAAGGAACTGCTGACCTGGGTGTTCGGGTACTTATTCACCGAACGTTCACTGATCCCGACTAAGAGCAAGGTGCTCGCGCTAATCGCAATGTGTGCCGCGAGCGGCCGCTCCGACATGCTGCGGCGCTGGCTTACCGCCGCCAAGAACAGTGGCTGCAGCCGGGACGAGGTGCAGGAAACGATTCTGACCATGGTCATGTACGGCGGATGGCCGGTGGCGCGAGACTCTCTTGAGGTTCTCAGCGAGCACTGGCCGGCCAGCGCCAAGTAGGAGAAAGCCAAATGAAAATGCAAACTGTAGTAACCCACGCTGCGGCGGACGGTTCCGACTTCGAGCCGGGCTTGCGCGAGTACTTCACGTATCGCGATACCGGGATCAAGGAGATGACCGGCGGCGCGTTCACCGCGCACATCATTCGTGCGGTTCCCGGCAAGACGCCGAAACCAGAATGGCACGTCCACACGGTCGGCTTCCAACTCTTCTATGTCCTCAAGGGCTGGGTGGAGTTCGAGTATGAGGATATCGGCCGGGTGCGGATGGAAGCAGGCTCATCAGTTTACCAGCCTTCCGGAGTAAAGCACCGGGAACTGGCTCATAGCGACGATCTCGAGGTCCTTGAAGTTGTTTCCCCGGCGACGTTCGCCACTGAATCTCTCGAATCCAAAGATCCATCCTGAGTGCCTCGGGCGGGTCCCGCCTATATCAGGTGGGGCTCGTGGTCATGGGACCTTTGAACCGATCGCAGCTCGCTGGAGGTTAGCTATGCCGTTTAAATGTGAGGTACGACTATGAGCAACAAGCAACGGTGGAGCGAACAGCCCGACGTGTTAGTCGTCGGCTCTGGCGCCGCCGGACTTACGGCGGCAATCGTTGCCCATGATCGCGGCGCTAGGGTGCTCGTGGTCGAGCGCACCGACAAGGTGGGTGGCACCACCGCCGTCTCCGGCGGAGGGATCTGGATTCCGCTCAATCACCACATGGTCGACGCCGGCTACGAGGACTCCCGCGAGGAGGCCCTGGCCTATTGCAAGGCCTTGGCAATGGGGCGGGTAGACGAAGAGTTGATTGAGACCTTCATCGACACGGCGCCAGACGTAATACGCTACATCGAAGAGAATACACTGCTGAAGTTCAACGCGATGACTGCTCCCGATTATCACCCTGAGCTTACGGGTGGTAAGCAGGGTGGGCGCTCGATCGAGGCGGAGCCTTTCGACACCCGCCTACTGGGCGAGTGGCAGTCTAGGCTGCGGCCGCCCAATGCCTTCGCCTTCCCGATAACCCGTCAGGAAGCATTTGGCGACTACGACGCGTTCTATCGGCCCTGGCTGGTTCCGCAGGATCTGGCGGTTGAAAGGATGACCAATGGCGTAGTCACGCTTGGTCAGGCGCTGGCTGCTGGGCTGCTCAAGGCAGTGCTCGACCGTGGCATAGAGATTCGTCTGGAAACGCGGGTCCGCGTACTGATTGTTCAGGACGACGAAGTGGTTGGCGTGCGCGCCGAGAACGATGCCGGCTCGGTGTACATCAAAGCCACTAGCGGCGTGGTGCTGGCCAGCGCTGGTTTCGAGTGGAACAAGGAGCTTACCGACAAATTCATCGGCGGCGAGATCGAGAACCCCAATAGCCCCCCGTTCAACGACGGGGACGGGCTTTTGATGGCGATGGAGGTTGGTGCTGACCTGGCCAATATGAACGAGGTTTGGAACTTTCCCTCGTTAATGATTCCCGGTGAGAGTTACGAGGGTCAGCCACTCAGCCGTGCGGTCAATGCCGAGCGCAGCGGCCCACACGTGATTTGGGTCAACCGCCACGGCAAGCGCTTCGTCAACGAGGCGGCCAACTACAACTCTATGGGCAAGGTTTTCCAGAACATCGAGACCGACCGCCCAGATTACGAGAATCTACCAGCGTGGGCGATCATCGACTCCCAGTACCGAGAGAAATACGTGCTCGGCACCACAATGCCCGAGGATCCGGACCCGCCCTGGGCGATACGCTCGGAAAGCTTGCAAGAGTTGGCACATCAGACGGGTATCGATGGGGCAGCGCTGGAGGCCACCGTTGAGCGTTGGAATGCCCTTGTGCGAGACGGCCGGGATGCCGACTTCGGCAAGGGCGAGAGTCTGTACGATCGCTTTCAAGGCGATCGCGAGGCCGACAATCCGAACATGGGTACCATCGAGAAACCACCGTTCTACGCTATCCCTGTCCACACTGGCGCCTTAGGGACAAAGGGCGGGCCGCGGACCAACTCGTCCGCTCAGGTGCTAAATGTGCGAGGACACCCGATCGTCGGGCTCTACGCCGCAGGCAACGTCACTGCCAGTATCACCGGTCCTGGATATTACGGTCGAGGGGCGACTTTGGGGCCCGCATTGACCTGGGGATATCTGGCTGGAGCTCATGCCGCCGATCAGCGGGAGGCGGCAGGTTTGTCGACGGCCGGGAGAGGATAACAGTAGCGCAAAAAGAGAAGTGCCTAACGTTAAGTGTTGCAGCAACGGATCGTAAAAAAACTTCAGAAAACCTGAACAGGATGGAGGAGTGGAGATGACAAAGATATCTAACTTTGGTGGGTGCCTAATAGCCTTGGCAGCGGGCCTAATGTTGGCCGGAGCTCAACCCGTGTTGGGCGAGGAGCGGGTAACTTGGCGGTTGGGACATACCTTGACGGTGCCTGGCTCGCTATATGAGGAGATCATTACCAAGGAGGTGCCGGAGCGCATCGCTGAGGCTTCGGGTGGCATGGTCCAGGTGCGCCCGCTGATTGGGGTTATAGGCACCGACGACGTGCTCAATGCTCTGCGCCGGGACCGCATACAGATGGGAAGTCTTACCGTCGCCTACAGCGCCGCCACCTATCCTCTATGGGCCGTGCTCAATCTGCCGGGGCTGGTTAATGATAACCGGCTGATTGGGCCGATCTCGCGTGAACTCGTTTTGCCGGAAATAGAGAAGGACATGCATGACATGGGAATCCGGCCCGTAGTCGTGGTGAGTTGGGACGGCGGCGGTTACTTTTCCAACCGGCCAGTCCGAAACGCTGGGCACTTCAACGGTCTGCGGTGGCGAACGCATGCGCCGATGCTCAGCCAAGTTATCAATGCCCTAGGTGGGTCCACCGTGGGCATGCCGTTCGAGGAACTGCAGCCCTCGCTCGAACGTCGCCTGGTAGACGCCTACACCACCACTTTTCCTGCTATGCATGCCGCCGGGCTCTATAGCGCGACCCGCTATGCAATAGAGGCGCCGAATGGCACTTCGCTCGCGGTGATCATGGTGAGCGAGCAGGCTCTGGAGCGCTTGCCCGAGAATGTGCGGGCTGACGTGGTGGCCGAACTCCGCGCGATCAATGAGGACGTCGCCGATCGACTACATCAAGAGTATCTTGACACCGTCGATGCAATTCAGCGGGAAGGTGTCGAACTTATTAGGTTTTCCGAAGAAGAGGCGGCGAAAGTCACCGACGCTGCGAAAGAGGCAGTATGGGAGCCGTGGCTGAGAGAGACCGGCGAGCGTGGCGAGCAGCTGCTTGAGGCGATCCAGAACTACCAGCCATAAGAGAGTTAGGGGTAGGGCGCGAGATGTCCTGCCCCTGCTTTGAGTGGAGGAATTCCGATGGCAAAGGTCCGGAACTCGGACGGTTTCTCAAGCACGTTAAGCTCCTTGCCTCATGGCGGGCACTCCACCGGGCTCAGGCGTGCCGTAGAGGTCCTGGTCAGGCTGGGAGAGGCGCAGGCCACCCTCTTGATTCTGATCATCGCAATATTGATTGGCTACGAGGTTATTGCCCGATACGTGTTCAACCAACCGACCGGTTTTGCCAATCAGGCTGCGGCATATGCCATGCCCTTTATCGCCTTCATGGGCGCCGCCGGCGCGCTGCGTCGTAACGCGCACGTCACGGTAGATGCCCTAATAGACTGTCTCAATGAGAGATTGCGGCTGGGGCTGGCGGTAGTTACAGAGGCCTTCTCGGTGATCTTGCTATTGATCATCACTTGGTTTGCAGTGTTGGTCGTCATGGACAGCTGGGAGAGCGGCACGCGCGCGTTTTCGACTGTTCTGACATTTCCCGAGTATGTGCCGCAGGTCATCATGCCGGTGGGCCTAGGCTTACTTACTCTGCAGCAGGTTACTCGCCTATGCGACGCCGTGCGCGAATACCGTATTGGCGTGCGGTAAAAACAAATCGCTTGCCTGGGTCGGCGCAGTTTTGGGGAATGTAAACGTGGCGGACGTTACAGAATTACCAGATTTGCTACGCGAGAATGTCCACGCCACATTCGCGAATACCGTCCTAGGTATTTTCGTTCATCAGCCGTTACTTGGCCAAGATTCGAATGAAACCTTGAGGCCGAAAATCCTCCTGCTGATCCCGGAAGCGGGTTCTCGGGAGTCAAACCGCTCCTAAAATATGCGTTTTGTTCTTGCCTTTTCTCTTGGAGAGCAGCGCCTTTCGGCTAGAGAGCCAATAATTCAGACGTTCCACAGAGGGGTTAGGTATGGAGGTGTGGCAGGGCTTTTGGCTAATAGTAGGGACGGTTGCCCTGCTACTAGCTGTAGGCGTACGGGTCTCGTACGCACTACTGGCAGTCGGCCTAATTGGCGCTGTCTGGGTACTCGACCCCAGCGACCCTATGGCAATCGGGAGAGAACCATGGCGCTCGCTGAAAAGCTACAGCCTCACCGCCATCCCGCTTTTCGTCTTAATGGCGGAGATATTGCTCCGGGCCGACGTGACCAAGACTGCCTACCGCGGCTTTGCTACTATCCTCGGCCCGCTGCCCGGCGGCGCGGCCTATGCCAACATTGGCGGTAGCACCTTGTTTGCAGCGATATCTGGCTCGAGTGTAGCCAATGCCGCAGCGATGGGCACGGTGGCAGGCCCGGCCATGACCGAGATGGGTTACAGCCGCCGCCTTACTTTTGGCTCAATTGCTGCCGGCGGTGGCTTGGGTATCCTCATGCCGCCGAGCACGGCGCTGATTATCTATGGCAGTCTATCGGGCGTGTCGATCAGTGCCCTCTTCATTGGCGGCATGCTGCCCGCTTTGCTACTCGCCTGTCTTTTCTCTTTGGTCATAATGATTTGGGGCTTCGTAAGGCCTGACGACGCGCCCCGTGGCAGTCGGGCCACCGCGAAAGAGTTGCTCAGCGCCGTTGTCGGCCTATTTCCTTTGTTCTTGCTGATGACCTTGGTCCTCGGCGGGATCTATCTGGGTATTTTCACCCCCACCGAGGCCGGCGGGATTGGCGCCCTTGGCGCTGCGGCCTTGGCGGCAGGACGGCGCAAGTTGGGCTTGAGGATGCTGTGGGAGTCCGCTGCCGCAGCGACAACCCTAAGTTCCATGATCCTTTTGATAATCGCTGGCGCTGCCGTCATTGGCTATGTGATAGGTATGCTGGGAGTAACTTTTGAACTAGCTTTCCTAGTTGCAGACGCTGAAATTTCAATAACCGTGCTGCTGGCGCTGATCGCGCTGGGCTACATCATTTTGGGCTTATTCATCGAGAGCGTATCACTTATTGTACTTACTGTTCCTGTGCTGTATCCGGTGCTCTCCGCCGCGGGTGTAGATGGGGTCTGGTTGGGCATTTACATTGTCGTCCTGATCGAGATTGGGCTGATCACTCCGCCGGTCGGGCTCAATCTTTTCGTCTTGAAGAGCATTTCTGCCGGGCAGACCATGAACGACATCATAATCGGCGCAATTCCGTTCTTGGGGGCGTTGCTGGGCCTTGTAGCCCTGCTGCTCGCCTTTCCCCAAATCGCAACCTGGCTGCCGTCGATGGCTTGAGCGCGACGCGTGTCTCGGCCAGCAAACCGCCTTTTCTGCATGCTTAGGTGCGTCTTCCGTGGCGTAGGAGGCGCGGCAATCCAGTGCCTTCCGGATCACATTGGCAACCATCGAGAGATGGCGTAGCTTATTTCGTATGATCACAATGTGGCCACGGCGAAATGCGCTCCGACCCGTCGATGTTGCAACTGAAGCAAGTGTGCCTGGGCGTCTTGCTAGAGTAGGCTAGGCCACTACAGTTCTTGGCGAGACTAGACTCGCGCACCGGTCTCCGCAGATACAGGCCGGGAAGTATTATAATATTACGAGGAAAGCGAGGATGGATATTCGGCAGATTCGGACGTTTGTCTACGTCGCTGAGTTACAGAGTTTTACCCGGGCTTCGGCATTCTTGCATATTAGCCAGCCTGCGCTTAGCCGACAGATTCGGATCCTAGAGAATGAAGTCGGGATCAAGTTGTTTCACCGCTCGGGACATGGAGTCGAGATCACCGAGCAGGGACGCGTGCTGCTGGATCGTTGCGTTAGTTTCCTGAACCAGTTCGAATCGCTGCGCACCGGTTTCGAGCCGAAAGCGCACAGCTTGTACTGCTCGGGTGAGGTAACCGTAGGGCTACCGGTGCCAGCCACGCGCTTTATCGGCCAAGACTTCCTGGCCCGGTTTAAAAAGAAGCATCTTGGTATTTCCTTGAAGATCGCAGAGGGCTTCAATCCCCTTATTCACGAATGGTTACTGAGCGGCAGCATCGACTTGGCGATTCTTTACGGCTCGTTCTCCAGCTCCATCTTAGGAAGAGAGCTGCTGGCGGTGGAAGACTTGTTCGCAATCGGCGCCGCCACCCCGGAAAATCTTGCCCGTTCGACCATTTCCGCAGCTGAGTTGGTCAAGGAAACGCTCATCCTCCCCCATCGCCCACACATTCTTAGAACCATCGTCGACGAACTCGGTTCCGATGCCTCAATCATCGAAGTAAACGCCATAACATTGATGTTTGAGATGGCTCGCTCAGGCCAGGGCTATGCAATCCTGCCGGGCAATGCGCTCAATCCTGCCATCGCCACTGGAGACGTGGTAGCGCTCAAGATCAAGAACCCTACGCTTAATTGGGAAGTCGGCATTTGGCACTCCAACCTGCAGGAGCTGAGCGAGCCGGTACAGTTGGTGCGCGACATGATCCGAGAAGAGGTGGTGCATATGGTCGAAAAGCGCCGATGGAGTGCCTGTTTGGCTGCCGATTTAAAGCTGACGAAACGGTCTAATAGCCTTTAGCGAAAGTTCCAGGTTGTATGACCTTTAGATTGTCAGATGACTGACTATGCGCACGCGCACTAGCGGCGCTAATGCGCGACGTCGCGGCACGCTGCATCAGCGAGTGGAAAACTACACAGCGGCTCCTTGGCGCCGTTCGGGACAGGACCTTCTGGAAGCCGTCAGCGTTTTTTTTGCCACGACATTCTACCAGCAGTCCCAGCCGTTTCAGCTTCGCCGGGTCAAGCCCACGGAACTTCTCTTGCAAACGGCAGCACGTCACATGCGAGATGCTCATCTTGCTTCACACCGCACCAACTGGTGTTCCTAGGCTGACGGGTAGATAAGAAGTGGACCCGAAAAACTGGACAGCGCCGTAAGTGGCGTCTTTCCAGATTGTCAGGCGACCAACTCGTGGCTCGCCTGATCGAAATACACCGCTTCCGGGGTGCGTCGGCCCAGTGCACTGTGACGGCGCTGGGTATTGTAGAACGTAAAGTAACGGCGTAAGCCCGCCCGCAACTCGGTGGGTGTTTCGTAGGCCCGCAAGTAGACGTCCTCGTATTTCAAGCTGCGCCACCGTCGCTCGACGAACACGTTGTCCACCCAGCGGCCCTTGCCGTCCATGCTGATCGCGATCCCATGGGCCTTGAGTGTCGACTTCCCGTGTTTAGGCCCATCCGAAACTAGAGGTTTCCGGTTCGTTTAGCTGCCGGTATTCGGCAGGCGTCAAATCCCCAAGCGAGTCA
>NZ_JALJXV010000018.1:0-15000 GCF_024170285.1 Natronocella acetinitrilica | reverse complement strand
CAAAAGGTTTTGCCACGGCGGTGATCGTGCCCGCCGCACGACTTTATTGACACACCGGGGAGCCTCACGGCGCTAGCACCCACACCAGGAGGTCTTCATGGCCAAGAAAGTCCAGGCTTATATCAAGCTGCAGGTCAAGGCCGGCCAGGCCAACCCGTCGCCCCCCGTGGGCCCGGCGTTGGGCCAGCACGGCGTGAACATCATGGAATTCTGCAAGGCGTTCAACGCGCAGACCCAGGACATGGAGCCGGGCCTGCCGACTCCCGTCGTCATCACCGTCTACAACGATCGCAGCTTCACCTTCATCACCAAGACGCCCCCCGCGGCGATCCTGCTGAAGAAGGCTGCCGGCATCAAGAGCGGCAGCGGTCGCCCCAACAGCGAAAAGGTTGGCAAGGTGACCCGCGAACAGCTCGAAGAGATCGCGAAGACCAAAGAGCCCGATCTCAACGCCGCTGACCTGGACGCCGCCGTGCGCACCATCGCCGGCAGTGCCCGGAGCATGGGCCTTGACGTGGAGGGTGTGTGACATGGCAAAGCTGACCAAGCGCCAGAAGGTTTTTGCAGAGAAGGTGCAGCGCGGCAAGCTCTACCCTGTGGAAGAGGCCTTCCAGCTGCTGAATGATCTGCCCACGGCGAAATTCCCCGAGTCGGTGGAAGTGGCCGTGAACCTCGGTGTTGACCCGCGCAAATCCGACCAGGTTGTGCGTGGTTCCACCGTGCTGCCCAACGGTACCGGCAAGACGGTGCGTGTTGCCGTGTTCGCCCAGGGTGCCAATGCCGAAGCCGCCAAGGAGGCCGGTGCCGATATCGTCGGTCTTGAAGATCTGGCGGAAAAGGTGAAGGGCGGCGAGCTCAATTTCGACGTCGTGATCGCAAGCCCCGACACCATGGCGGTGGTTGGCCGGCTTGGAACGATCCTCGGCCCTCGCGGTCTCATGCCGAATCCCAAGGTCGGCACCGTTACCGCAAATGTGGCCGAAGCCGTGACCAACGCCAAGGCCGGTCAGGTGCGGTACCGCACCGACAAGGCGGGCGTGATTCATTGTGCTATCGGCAAGGTTGGTTTCGAGCCGGCCAAGTTGAAGGAAAACCTGGATGCACTGCTGGTTGACCTGAACAAGGCCAAGCCGTCGGCGGCCAAGGGCATTTACGTGAAGAAGATCACCGTGGCCAGCACCATGGGCCCCGGTGTTGCCGTTGATCCGGCGACGGTTGGTGCGGCGAAGCCGTAATCGTCGGTTGGGTGGCTTTGGCCCGGCGTGGGTTGCGGTGCGTTACGGCCTTTGGCCTAACGCACCCTACGTGGGGCTTCGATCCGGCTTCGTAGGGTGTGTTAGCCGCAAAGCGGCGTAACGCACCGAAAACAACGGTGGTTCGGGATGTATGCCCCGATCTACGCAACGAATACCAATCACCGGCTTTGATTGGTGATTGGGGTCTTGAGGCTGTCGGTAGCGGCAGCCGTCAAAGACCGCTTGGCGCGGCGCAAGCCGCTTAATCGGAAACGGTGGTTCGCCACCCGATCCGGCCAGCGCAGACGGTGCAGCCCCGGCAGGAGTTTCCTGCGGTAGGCGACCGTTGGTTCGGAAGTTGGTGTGGCGCTTGCCTAACCCCCCCGTAGGGTGCTTTAGCGCAAAGCGCGTAACGCACCGGATTTTCCGAACCGGGCAACAGCAACACCGTTGCCCAACGGGTACTCCGGCACAGTTGTGCCGGGGGTCATGGCCAGGTTCCAGGAGGAAGTTCAATGGCATTAAGTCTGGAACAGAAAAAGGCGATGGCCGAGGAAGTCAATGCGGTCGCCAAAACGGCGTTTGCTGCTGTTGCTGCAGAGTATCGTGGCATCACGGCGACCCAGATGGATGGCCTGCGCTCCGAAGCGCGCAAGCAGGGGGTCTACCTTCGGGTAGTGAAGAACTCCATTGCGCGTCGGGCGGTTGAGGGCACCGACTTCGAATGCATGACCGAGGGCTTTGCCGGCCCGCTGTTGCTCGCTTTCTCTCAGGAGGAGCCGAGTGCTGCAGCGCGTGTGGTGAAGGACTTCGCGAAGCAGAACGACAAGCTCGTTCCGAAGTTGGTGGCGCTGAGCGGCACCTTGTATCCGGCGACCGAGCTCGATCGCCTGGCAAGCATGCCGACCCGCGATGAAGCCCTCGCCATGCTCATGGGCACCATGCGTGCGCCGATCCAGAAGTTCGTCACCACGGTTAACGAGGTGCCGAGCAAGCTGGTTCGTACGCTGGCCGCTGTGCGCGATGCCAAACAGGCGGGCTGATCCGACTTCCACGGACGCTGAATTCTGCAAGCAGGAGACCCTGCGGGGTCGCAAGCGACATTAATCAGGAGTAAGTTACAATGGCCGTTTCCAAAGACGAAATTCTCGAAACGATCGGCAACATGACCGTGCTGGAGATCGTCGATCTCATCGAGGCAATGGAAGAGAAGTTCGGCGTAACCGCCGCTGCCGCCGTCGCCGCTGCGCCGGCCGCCGCTGGTGGTGAAGCCGCCGCTGCCGAAGAGAAGACCGAGTTCGACGTGATCATGACCAGCTTCGGTGCCAACAAGGTGTCGGTGATCAAGGCCGTTCGCGGCATCACTGGCCTGGGCCTGAAGGAAGCAAAGGATCTGGTGGAAGGTGCACCTTCGCCGATCAAGGAAGGCGCTTCCAAGGAAGAAGCCGACGATATCAAAGGCAAGCTGGAAGAAGCTGGCGCGTCCGTCGAGATCAAGTAACACTTGGCGTACAGCGACAGACAGTCCGGATAACGGGTTGGGCTGGCAGCGTGGAGCTGCCGGCCTTTTCCCGTTTCCGGCTTTTGCGGTGGTGTTCAAAGTTGCGGGTTCGGGCTGACGCCGAGCCCGGAAGTTTGGACATGCATTCGCCCTGGATCGACCGTTTGGTGAGGAACCTCGATGGCCTACTCGTTCACCGAAAAGCAGCGCATTCGAAAGGATTTCGGCAAAATTCCCAATCTGCTGGAAGTCCCCTACCTGCTCGCTACACAGCTTGATTCGTATCGGCAGTTCCTGCAACTGGACAAGCCTGTCGGGAGCCGGGAAGAAACCGGTCTTCATGCGGCCTTCCAGTCCGTGTTTCCGATCTCCAGCTATTCCGGGAGCGCGGCGCTGGAGTACGTGAGCTACCGCATCGGCACGCCTGCGTTCGATGTGAAGGAGTGTCAGCTTCGGGGCATGACTTACTCGGCGCCGCTGCGCGCCCTTGTTCGCCTGGTCATCTATGACAAGGACGGCAAGACGGTCAAGGACATCAAGGAGCAAGAAGTCTACATGGGCGAACTGCCGCTCATGACGGAGAACGGCACCTTCGTGGTGAACGGTACGGAGCGGGTTATCGTCTCCCAGTTGCATCGCTCGCCCGGTGTGTTCTTCGATCACGACAAGGGCAAGACCCACAGTTCGGGCAAGCTGCTGTTCAGCGCCCGGGTCATTCCCTACCGTGGGTCCTGGCTCGATTTCGAGTTCGATCCCAAGGACAACATCTTCGTGCGCATCGACCGCCGCCGGAAGCTGCCGGCCACGGTGCTGTTGCGCGCCCTCGGCCTCGGGCCGGAGGAGATTCTCGATCTCTTCTTCGAGAAGAACACCTTCAACCTGCACAAGACCAAGGTGGTGCTGGAGCTGGTGCCGGAGCGCCTGCGTGGCGAAACGGCTACCTTCCCCATCATGGTGGACGGCGAAGTGCTGGTGGAATCCGGCCGGCGTGTCACCGCCCGCCACATCCGCCAGATGGAAAAGGCTGGTCTGGACAAGCTTGAAGTGCCCGAGGACTACCTTGAGGGCAAGGTGCTCGGTCACGATGTGGTGAACAAGGAGTCCGGCGAGATCATCGCCGAGGCGAACACCGAGCTGACGCCTGATCTCATTCAGGCGATGCGCGATGCCGGCGTGAAAAAGCTGGAAACGCTCTACATCAATGACCTGGACCACGGCCCGTACGTTTCCACCACGCTGCGGGCGGACACCACCCGCACCCAGCTCGAGTCGCTGGTGGAAATCTACCGGATGATGCGTCCCGGCGAGCCCCCCACCAAGGAGGCCGCCGAGAACCTGTTCGGCAACCTGTTCTTCAGCGCTGACCGCTACGATCTCTCGTCCGTGGGCCGGATGAAGTTCAACCTGCGTGTCGGCCGTGAAGAGGTGACCGGTTCCGGTACCCTGGATAACGACGACATCATTTCCGTCCTCAAGACCCTGATCGACATCCGTAACGGCAAGGGCACGGTGGATGACATCGATCACCTGGGCAACCGCCGTATTCGCTGCGTCGGCGAGATGGCCGAGAACGTCTTCCGTGTCGGCCTGGTGCGGGTGGAGCGCGCCGTGCGTGAGCGCCTGTCCATCGCCGAGAGCGAGGGCCTGATGCCCCAGGAGCTGATCAACGCCAAGCCGGTGGCCGCCGCGATCAAGGAGTTCTTCGGTTCCTCGCAGCTCTCGCAGTTCATGGACCAGAACAACCCGCTGTCGGAAGTGACCCACAAGCGACGCGTTTCGGCCCTGGGCCCGGGTGGTCTGACCCGCGAGCGTGCCGGCTTCGAAGTGCGCGACGTGCACCCGACGCACTACGGTCGCGTCTGCCCCATCGAGACGCCGGAAGGCCCGAACATCGGCCTGATCAACTCGCTGGCCTGCTACGCCCGCACCAACCGCTATGGCTTCCTCGAGACGCCGTATCGCCGGGTGGTGGACGGCGTCGTAACCGACGAGGTGGATTACCTCTCGGCCATCGAGGAGTCCCGCTACATCATCGCCCAGGCCAACGCCCGGGTTGATGAGAACAAGCGGCTGGCGGATGACCTGATTTCCATCCGTCACCAGAACGAATTCGGCATGTCCACACCGGACAAGATCCAGTACATGGATGTGTCGCCGAAACAGACCGTGTCCGTGGCGGCGGCGCTGGTGCCGTTCCTCGAGCACGATGACGCCAACCGTGCGCTCATGGGTTCGAACATGCAGCGCCAGGCGGTGCCGACCCTGCGTGCCGAGAAGCCCCTGGTGGGTACCGGCATGGAGCGGGCCGTGGCCATCGACTCCGGTGTCACCGTGGTTGCCCGTCGAGGCGGCACTGTGGAATCCGTCGATGCGGCGCGGGTGGTTATTCGTGTCAACGACAACGAGACCAACCCCGGCGAGCCCGGTGTCGACATCTACAACCTGACCAAGTACACCCGTTCGAACCAGAACACCTGCATCAACCAGAAATCCCTGGTGGGCGTGGGTGATCATGTGGCGCGGGGCGACGTGCTGGCCGATGGTCCGAGCACCGATCGCGGCGAGCTGGCCCTGGGCCAGAACATGCTGGTCGCCTTCATGCCCTGGAACGGCTACAACTTCGAGGACTCCATCCTCATCTCCGAGCGCGTGGTGCAGGAAGATCGCTACACCACCATCCACATCGAGGAGATGACCGCGGTTGCCCGTGACACCAAGCTGGGGCCGGAGGAGATCACCGCCGATATCCCCAACGTGGGTGAGAGCGCGCTCTCCAAGCTGGACGAGGCGGGCATTGTGTACATCGGTGCCGAGGTGAACGCCGGCGACATCCTGGTGGGCAAGGTCACGCCGAAGGGCGAAAGCCAGCTCACCCCGGAAGAGAAGCTGCTGCGTGCGATCTTCGGTGAGAAGGCCTCCGACGTGAAGGACACCTCCCTGCGGGTGCCTTCCGGCATGGACGGTACCGTCATCGACGTGCAGGTGTTCACCCGTGACGGCGTCGAGAAAGACTCTCGTGCCCTGTCCATCGAGCGTGAGGCGCTGACCAAGATCCGCAAGGATCTGGACGATCAGTACCGCATCTTCGAGGACGACGCCTTTGCCCGCGTACAGCAGGCAATTGTCGGTGAGGTCGCCGAAGGCGGCCCCGGCGGCCTGAAGTCCGGCACCAAGGTGACGGAGAAATATCTGGAGAATCTCGATCGCAACAAGTGGTTCGAGATCCGCATGAAGGACGAATCTGCCAACGAGCTGCTGGAGCGTACCCAGCGCCAGTTGAAGGAGCAGGTCGAAGCCTTCGAGGCCCACTTCCAGGAGAAGAAGGGCAAGATTACCCAGGGCGATGACCTCGCGCCGGGCGTGCTGAAGATGGTCAAGGTCTACCTGGCCGTGAAGCGCCGCATCCAGGCCGGTGACAAGATGGCCGGGCGTCATGGCAACAAGGGCGTGATCTCCATGATCGTGCCCCAGGAAGACATGCCGTTTACCGCCGATGGTCGCCCCGTGGACGTGGTGCTGAACCCGCTGGGTGTGCCCTCCCGCATGAACGTGGGGCAGGTGCTTGAAACCCACCTGGGCTGGGCCGCGAAGGAGCTTGGGCGACAGCTGGGCGAGATGCTCGAAGCCAAGGCCAAGGTCGATGACCTGCGCCAGCGGCTTGACGCCATCTACAACCACAGCGGTCAGGCGGTGGATCTGGCAAGCCTCAGCGACGACGAGATCGTCAACCTCTGCAGCAACCTGGAAGGCGGCGTGCCCATGGCCACGCCGGTGTTCGACGGTGCCAACGAGGAAGAGATCAAGTACATGCTGCGCCTGGCCAAGCTGCCGGAGGCCGGTCAGACCACACTGTTCGACGGACGCACGGGTGATTCCTTCGATCGCCCGGTGACCATCGGCTACATGTACATGCTGAAACTCAACCACCTGGTGGACGACAAGGTCCACGCGCGTTCCACCGGCCCGTACTCGCTGGTTACCCAGCAACCGCTGGGCGGCAAGGCGCAGTTTGGTGGTCAGCGCTTCGGTGAAATGGAAGTGTGGGCGCTGGAAGCCTACGGCGCTGCCTATACCCTGCAGGAGATGCTGACGGTGAAATCCGACGACGTGAACGGCCGAACGCAGATGTACAAGAACATTGTCGACGGCAACCACGAAATGAAGGCGGGCATGCCGGAATCCTTCAACGTGCTGGTGAAGGAAATCCGCTCGCTCGGCATCAACATCGAGCTGGAGCAGGATTGACTGAACGGCACTGAGACTGCGGCAGGGCGCCTGCGGGCGCCCACCACACACCAACGCAGGTGATGGACGAACAGTTATGAAAGATCTATTGAACCTCTTCAAGCAGCCCGGTGCCCAGCTGGACGATTTCGATGGTATTCGGATTCGCCTGGCCTCGCCGGAAATGATCCGCTCCTGGTCCTTCGGTGAAGTAAAGAAGCCGGAGACCATCAACTACCGCACCTTCAAGCCGGAGCGTGACGGGCTTTTCTGCGCCAAGATCTTTGGCCCGGTAAAGGACTACGAGTGCCTGTGCGGCAAGTACAAGCGCCTCAAGCATCGCGGCGTGGTCTGCGAAAAGTGCGGCGTGGAGGTGACGCTGGCGAAGGTGCGCCGTGAGCGCATGGGCCATATCGACCTGGCGAGCCCGGTGGCCCACATCTGGTACCTGAAGTCGCTGCCCTCGCGCATCGGCCTGCTGCTGGACATGACCCTGCGGGACATCGAGCGCATTCTCTATTTCGAGGCCTTCGTGGTCATCGATCCGGGCATGACGCCGCTTGAGCGTGGCCAGTTGCTCACCGACGAGGGCTACCTGGACGCGGTGGAACAGTACGGTGACGAGTTCGACGCCCGCATGGGTGCCGAGGCCGTCATGGAGCTGCTGAAGAGCGTCGACCTTGCCGAGGAGCAGGAAAAGCTCCGCGAGGAACTGAACGCCACCAACTCCGACACCAAGATCAAGCGGCTGTCCAAGCGGCTGAAGATCATCGAGGCGTTCCTCGAGTCCGGCAACAAGCCGGAGTGGATGATCCTCACCGTGCTGCCGGTGCTGCCGCCGGATCTGCGGCCGCTGGTGCCGCTGGATGGTGGCCGTTTCGCCACCAGTGATCTCAACGATCTCTACCGGCGCGTGATCAACCGCAACAACCGCCTGAAGCGGCTGCTGGAACTGGCGGCGCCGGACATCATCGTGCGCAACGAAAAGCGCATGCTGCAGGAATCCGTGGATGCGCTGTTGGACAACGGCCGCCGTGGCCGTGCCATCACCGGCACCAACAAGCGCCCGCTGAAGTCCCTGGCCGACATGATCAAGGGCAAGCAGGGCCGTTTCCGGCAGAACCTGCTCGGCAAGCGCGTGGACTACTCCGGTCGCTCCGTGATCGTGGTGGGCCCGACCCTGCGTCTGCACCAGTGCGGCCTGCCCAAGCGCATGGCGCTTGAGCTGTTCAAGCCGTTCATCTTCTCCAAGCTGCAGCGGCTTGGGCTTGCCACCACCATCAAGGCGGCGAAGAAGATGGTGGAGCGCGAGACCCCGGAAGTCTGGGATATTCTCGAGGACGTGATCCGCGAGCATCCGGTGATGCTGAACCGGGCGCCGACCCTGCACCGCCTGGGTATCCAGGCGTTCGAACCGGTGCTGATCGAAGGCAAGGCAATCCAGCTGCATCCGCTGGTCTGTACCGCCTTCAACGCCGACTTCGACGGTGACCAGATGGCGGTGCACGTACCGCTGGCACTGGAAGCCCAGCTCGAAGCCCGTGCGCTGATGATGAGCACCAACAACATCCTGTCGCCGGCCAGTGGTGAGCCCATCATCGTGCCGTCCCAGGACGTGGTGCTTGGTCTCTACTACATGAGCCGCGAGCGCATCAATGCCCGCGGTGAGGGCATGGCGTTTACCGATCTCGATGAAGTGCATCGTGCCTACGACACCCGTACCGTGGACCTGCAGGCCCGGGTGAAGGTCCGTATCCACGAGAAGATCATCGACGAGGAAGGCAACCTCAGCGAGCATTCCGGTCTGCGCGAAACCACCGTGGGTCGTGCGCTGATCTACCGCATCGTGCCTGAGGGGCTGCCGTTTGCCCTGGTCAATCGCGACATGAACAAGAAGGCCATTTCCGCCACCATCAACGCCTGTTATCGGCGGGTGGGGCTGAAGGCCACGGTCATCTTTGCTGACCAGCTCATGTACATGGGCTTCGCGTTCTCCACACGGGGTGCGGTGTCCATCGGCGTGAACGACATGACCATCCCCGAGGAGAAGGAAGGCATCCTCAAGCTTGCCGAGGAAGAGGTGAAGGACATCGAGGAGCAGTACGCTTCCGGTCTGGTGACCAACGGTGAGCGCTACAACAAGGTGGTGGACATCTGGTCGCGTACCAACGATCAGGTGGCCAAGGCCATGATGGAGAAGCTTGGCACCGAGGCGGTGATCGACGCCGAGGGCAAGGAAGCTCGCCAGACCAGCTTCAACTCCATCTTCATGATGGCCGACTCCGGGGCGCGTGGTTCACCCGCCCAGATTCGTCAGCTCTCCGGCATGCGTGGCCTGATGGCCAAGCCGGACGGCTCCATCATCGAGACGCCCATCACGGCCAACTTCCGTGAAGGCCTGAACGTGCTGCAGTACTTCATCTCCACCCACGGTGCCCGTAAGGGTCTCGCGGATACGGCGTTGAAGACGGCCAACTCCGGTTACCTGACCCGCCGTCTGGTGGACGTGGCCCAGGATCTGGTTGTCACC
This sequence comes from Natronocella acetinitrilica, assembly GCF_024170285.1. Lineage (NCBI taxonomy): Bacteria > Pseudomonadati > Pseudomonadota > Gammaproteobacteria > Chromatiales > Ectothiorhodospiraceae > Natronocella > Natronocella acetinitrilica. The sequence continues at coordinate 5,510 of NZ_JALJXV010000018.1, read as the reverse complement.
GAGCAGGATTGCGGCACCGACAACGGTGTCTACATGGCGCCCATCATCGAGGGTGGCGACGTGGTCGAGCCCCTGCGCGAGCGGGTGCTGGGTCGCGTGGTTTGCCGGGATATTCTCGATCCGGAAACCCAGGATGTGGCGATCCCCACCGGCACGCTGCTCGACGAGCGCCTGGTGGACATGCTCGAAGCCATGGGTATCGACGAAGTGCTGGTGCGCTCGCCGATCACCTGTGACACCCGGCATGGTGTCTGCGCCAAGTGCTACGGCCGTGACCTGGCCCGTGGCCATGGCGTGAACATCGGCGAGGCCGTGGGCGTCATCGCGGCGCAGTCCATCGGTGAGCCGGGTACCCAGCTCACCATGCGGACCTTCCACATCGGGGGTGCGGCATCCCGTGCCGCCGCCGTCTCCAACGTGGAAGTGAAGTCTGCCGGCAAGGTGCGGATGCACAACATCAAGTTGATCAAGCATCACACCGGCAACTTCGTCGCCGTCTCCCGCTCCGGTGAGATCACGGTGATGGACGAGCAGGGCCGTGAGCGTGAGCGCTACAAGGTGCCCTACGGTGCGACCATCACCGCTGCTGACGGCGAGGCCGTGAGCGCCGGGCAGATCGTCGCCAACTGGGATCCGCACACCCACCCGATTATCACCGAGGTGAAGGGCCGGCTGCGCTTCTTCGACTTTGTCGACGGCGTGACGGTGACCCGTCAGGTGGACGAGATCACCGGCCTGTCGAGTCTTGAGGTGACCGATCCCAAGTCCCGCGGTGGTTCGGAGCACACCAGCCAGCTGCCAGGTGCCGAGCACAAGGTCGCCGCCAAGGACATGCGGCCGATGTTCAAGCTGGTGGACGAAGACGGCAAGGACATCATGATCCCGGGCACCGACATTCCGGCGCAGTACTATCTGCCGGCAGGTGCCATCATCAGTGCTGACGACAACGCTGATGTGGACGTGGGTGACGTGCTGGCCCGTATTCCGCAGGAGTCGTCCAAGACCCGCGACATCACCGGTGGTCTGCCCCGGGTGGCCGACCTGTTCGAAGCGCGCAAGCCGAAAGAGCCGGCCATCCTGGCCGAGATCTCCGGTACCGTGTCCTTCGGCAAGGAAACCAAGGGCAAGCAGCGTCTCGTGATTACGCCGAAGGAAGGCGACAACTACGAGGAGCTGATTCCCAAGTGGCGCACGGTCAACGTGTTCGAGGGTGAGCACGTGGAGAAGGGTGAGGTCATCGCCGACGGCGAGCCGAACCCCCACGACATCCTGCGGCTGCTTGGCGTACCTGCCCTGGCGTCGTACGTGGTCAAGGAGATCCAGGACGTCTACCGGCTGCAGGGCGTGAAGATCAACGACAAGCACATCGAGGTGATCATTCGCCAGATGCTGCGCAAGGTCGAGATCAGCGACGCCGGCGACAGCACGGTGCTGAAGGGCGAGCAGATGGATCGTGCCAAGGTGCTGGACGAGAACGACATCCTCAATGCCCGTGACAAGGCGGCGATCCAGTTCAATCCGGTGCTGCTCGGCATCACCAAGGCTTCGCTGTCCACCGAGTCGTTCATCTCGGCGGCCTCCTTCCAGGAGACCACCCGGGTGTTGACCGAGGCATCGGTACGCGGCGCCAAGGACGACCTGCGCGGCCTGAAGGAAAACGTCATCGTGGGTCGGTTGATTCCGGCAGGTACCGGTTTTGCCTACCACGAAGAGCGTCGTCGTCTGCGGCGTCCCATGGAGTTGCCGACATCCAAGGCCGCTGCCGAAGCGGAGCTGGCGTCTGAGTTCGCCGGTAACGAGGCGGGTGGCGACGGAGACGAGAGCTAGGTTCGGCTCTCTTTGTTGCCAAGGCACCTTATAAAGAGACCGGCCGTTTGGCCGGTCTCTTTATTTGCGGTGCGTTACGGCCTTCGGCCTAACGCACCCTACGTGAGTAATAGGGGAACCGCGGTCCATGAGCGGCGCAACGGACCGCGGTTTGTGCATTGGGTGTGGGGCCGGCAAACAAATGACCGCCGTCGCGGTGCGTTACGGCCTTCGGCCTAACACACCCTACGTGAGGACGTGCCCGCTGTAGGGTGTGTTAGCGCGCAGCGCGTAACGCACCGCATCGGCGCTGGCCATCACCCCCACCAACGCAACGTCGGCACGGCGCGTCACACCCGCCGGGCTACCGCGCCCTACGCCATTTGCCGCAACCCCGCGCCAGCCGTGGACTTCGGTTGACACTGCCCATGCACGCGCCTACAATTGCGCACCTTCGACAGGCCGGCGCGTTCGGCCTGTCGTTTGTTTACTGTCTGGAGTGAGCGTTTCAATGGCTACAGTTAACCAGTTGGTCCGCAAGGGTCGGCGTAGTAAACCGGAGAAAAGCAACGTCCCGGCGCTCGAGGCGAGCCCTCAGAAGCGCGGCGTCTGCACACGCGTCTACACCACCACGCCGAAGAAGCCGAACTCGGCCCTGCGTAAGGTCGCCCGTGTACGGCTGACCAACGGCTATGAAGTCTCCTCCTATATCGGTGGTGAAGGTCATAACCTGCAGGAACACTCGGTGGTTCTCATTCGCGGCGGTCGTGTAAAGGACTTGCCGGGTGTGCGTTATCACACCGTGCGCGGCTCACTTGACACCGCTGGTGTCGACGGCCGGAAGCAGGCGCGTTCCAAGTACGGCACGAAGCGGCCCAAGGGCTGATACAGCGGGCGGCTCACAGCGCCTCAAACTGACACACTTCGGGTAGACACATGCCGAGAAGAAGAGAAGTACCGAAACGAAAGATTTTGCCGGATCCCAAGTTCGGGAGTGAGCTGCTGGCGAAATTCGTCAACATGCTGATGCAGGACGGCAAGAAGTCCGTGGCCGAGAAGATCGTCTATGACGCTCTGGATCACATGAAGGCCAAGGGTGTCGAGGATCCGGTGGAGACACTGGAGACCGCCCTGGACAATGTGCGCCCGACGGTCGAGGTGAAATCCCGCCGTGTCGGTGGCGCCACCTACCAGGTGCCGGTCGAGGTGCGTCCGGAGCGGCGCAACACCCTGGCCATGCGCTGGTTGATCGAGGCTTCCCGCAAGCGTAGCGAGAAGACCATGGCGCAACGGCTGGGCTCCGAGGCGAGGGAAGCTGCCGAGAATCGCGGCACCGCCGTGAAGAAGCGTGAAGACACGCACCGTATGGCGGAGGCCAACAAGGCCTTCTCTCATTATCGCTGGTAAACGCAATCAAGGTATTTCGCCGTGGCACGCAAGACCCCAATAGAGCGCTATCGCAATATCGGTATCATGGCCCACATCGATGCCGGTAAGACCACCACGACCGAGCGCATCCTGTTCTACACGGGCGTCTCCCACAAGATGGGTGAGGTGCATGACGGCGCGGCCGTGATGGACTGGATGGAGCAGGAGCAGGAGCGTGGTATCACCATCACCTCTGCTGCGACCACCACGTTCTGGCGCGGTATGGATCAGCAGTACCCGGAAACGCGTATCAACATCATTGATACCCCCGGGCACGTTGACTTCACCATCGAAGTCGAACGCTCTCTGCGTGTGCTCGACGGCGCTGTGTGCGTGCTTGATGCCAATGCCGGCGTTGAGCCGCAGACCGAAACCGTGTGGCGTCAGGCCAACAAGTATGGCGTGCCGCGCATGGTGTTCGTCAACAAGATGGACAAGATGGGTGCCGACTTCTATCGCTGCGTCGACATGATGCGCAAGCGGCTGGGCTGCATCGCTGTTCCGATCCAGATGCCCATCGGTGCCGAGGATGAGTTTGAAGGGCTCGTCGACCTGGTTCGCATGAAGGCCATCTACTGGAACATGGAAGACGCAGGCATGACCTACGATGCCCGCGACATTCCCGAAGAGCTCCAGGAGCGCGCCGCCGAGATGCGCGAAGAGATGATCGAAGCCGCTGCCGAAGGCGACGACGAGCTCATGGAGAAGTATCTCGAGAACGGTGAGCTCACCAACGACGAGATCAAGCGCGGCCTGCGTTCACGCACCCTGGCCAATGAAATCGTTCCGGTAATCTGTGGCACCGCTTTCAAGAACAAGGGCGTGCAGGCGTTGCTGGACGCGGTGATCGAGTACATGCCGAGCCCCGTCGACGTGCCCGCCATCAAGGGCGAGCTGGAAGACGGCAGTGAGGCCGAGCGGCATCCGGATGACGAAGAGCCGTTCTCTGCTCTGGCATTCAAGATCGCCACCGACCCGTATGTGGGTACGCTGACCTTCTTCCGTGTCTACTCCGGGGTCATCAGTTCCGGTGACAGCATCTTCAATCCGGTGAAGGGCAAGAAGGAGCGCGTCGGCCGAATGGTCCAGATGCACTCCAACGACCGTCAGGAAATCAAGGAAGTCCGCGCCGGTGACATCGCCGCTGCCGTGGGTCTGAAGGATGTCACCACCGGTGACACCCTGTGCAGCAACGAGCAGAAGGTCACCCTGGAGCGGATGGAATTCCCCGAGCCGGTGATCTCGGTCGCCGTAGAGCCCAAGTCCAAGGCCGACCAGGAAAAGATGGGTATGGCGCTGGGCAAGCTCGCGCAGGAGGATCCGTCCTTCCGCGTACGCACCGACGAGGAGTCGGGCCAGACCATCATCTCCGGTATGGGTGAGTTGCACCTAGAGATCATCGTTGACCGCATGAAGCGCGAGTTCAAGGTCGAGGCCAACGTGGGGGCGCCGCAGGTGGCCTACCGCGAAAGCATTCGCAAGACCGTGGAGCAGGAAGGCAAGTTTGTTCGCCAGTCCGGTGGTCGCGGTCAGTACGGCCATGTCTGGATTCGCATGGAGCCGCAGGAACGTGGCGGCGGCTATGTGTTCGAGAATGCGATTGTGGGCGGTGTGATTCCGAAGGAATACATTCCGTCAGTCGACAAGGGCATCAAGGAACAGTCGGAAAACGGCGTTATTGCCGGCTTCCCGGTGGTCGATTTCAAGGTCACCTTGTACGACGGTTCCTATCATGATGTTGACTCTTCTGAAATGGCGTTTAAGATTGCGGGCTCCATGGCTTTCAAGGAAGCCGTGCAAAAGGCAGACCCCGTCATTCTCGAGCCGATGATGAAGGTCGAGGTCGTCACCCCGGAAGACTTCATGGGTGACGTCGTTGGCGACCTTAACCGTCGCCGTGGCCTGATCAAGGGCATGGAAGAGTCGGCCACCGGTCGCACCATCAGGGCCGAGGTTCCTCTGAAGGAAATGTTCGGTTATGCAACCGATCTGCGCTCGGCCACCCAGGGTCGCGCGAATTATTCCATGGAGTTCGGCCATTACTCGGAAGCGCCGGCCAGCGTGGCGGAAGAGGTCAAGAAGGCATCCTGAGGGTGCCTTCTCTTTAGCTCTGCAGTCGTTAGCACATACAGCAACTTCCGGCCTGGTGCCGGGACGTAAACGGATAAGGGGAGTGAGTCGTGTCCAAGGCGAAGTTTCAGCGTAGCAAGCCGCACTGCAACGTGGGCACCATTGGTCACGTTGACCATGGCAAGACGACACTGACTGCGGCGCTG
>NZ_JALJXV010000017.1 GCF_024170285.1 Natronocella acetinitrilica | reverse complement strand
TGGACACTCTACAAGTGCCCACTTACTAATAAGTGGACACGATCATCCCGAACACAAATCAGGCAGGGAAGGAGGTAATCACCGGACGGTTACGATAGGGCGGCAACAGCGTTGGATTTCCCCCACTACGGTAGGCATCTCGGGCCCTGAATTCGAGGCCAGTGCGAACGATGGCAGGGAGTCCATAGAGTGGGGTGCCGGTTGGTATCCATTGGCAGGGCGCTCATTGTGACCTGCCTGACTTCATCGGACCACTGATTCCTGGAATCTGGCCTCGGGTTGATAGTGATCTCTCGGGGTAGCCTTGTACTCATGTGGTGTGCGATAACCTATGCTGGAATGCGGCCGGACGGTGTTGTAATGGCGGCGCCATGCTTCGATGATGACACACGCCTCCGCCCGGGATCGAAACCACTCCATCGACAGGCTTTCGTCACGCAGTTTGCCATTGAAACTCTCGTCTGTACCGTTTTGCCATGGCTTGCCGGGATCGATATGCGCGGTGTCGATCCTGGCGTCGGTGATCCACTGCAGGACGGCGCGAGAGACGAACTCCGGCCCATGGTACATGCGGAGTAAGCGATTCGGGTGGCAGTCACCGCCAGCAGAATGATCCTTGTTCATGACAACCATGAGTGAACAGGGAGCTACTGACGATGACCGCCAATACCAAATCTAGGTTCTATGGGCTGTTAGTCGCCGTGGATGTGGCCAAGCGCTATCACGATGTCCTGGTCCAGTGGCCCGATGGACACCAGCGGGCTTTCAAGGTCGCCAACACGCGGGCGGAGCATCTACGGCTTTGTGATTACCTGCTTGCGCATGATCTGCCGGTGCGATCCGCACTGGAACCCACGGCCGATTTCCATCGGCCGATCGCCTACCAACTCGCTGAAGCCGGGATCGAGGTACACCTGGCATCCTCACTTGCCTGCGCACGTATTCGGGAGGCGTTGTTTACCTCTTGGGACAAGCACGACCGCAGGGACGCCATGGTGATCCTGTACCTTCTCGAGCACGGTGTCACACATCCTTTCGAAGACCCGCTACGCGCCGGTTATCTGGATATCCAGGAGTTCTCGAACACCTATCACCAGATCGCGCTGGCACGTACCCGTTGCCAGCACAGCCTGGTGAACCACTACCTGGCGCTGTACTTCCCGGAGATGGAGCGCTACCTGCACACCAGCCGGGCGGAGTGGTTCTGCCGGTTTCTGTTGCGGTTTCCCGTCCCGGCCAGCATCCAGGCCTTGGACCGCGCGACATTCATTGAACAGGCTTGGGATGTGGTTGGCCGCAAAGTCGCGAAGCAACGTTTTCTGAACGAGCTCTATGAGTTGGCTCGCGGCAGTATGGGACTTCCCGTCCCGGTGGACAGCCCTGCTGTGATGACCTACCGACTCCAGATTCAGCGCTATCTGGATCTCACGGCCCAGCGCAAGGATCTGGAGCGCGGTGCCGAACAACTCTTGAGTCCGAACCCGGATTACCGCCGCCTGCGAACGCTACCGGGTGTGGGCCCGATCATCGCGCTCACGATCCTTGCCGAGAGTGGCGACCTACGACGGTTTCGGCATCACCGGCAGTATCTGGCGTTCTGCGGGTTCAATCTCGCGGCCTCGCAAAGCGGCCAGTCGAAAAGCAGCTACCGCCTCTCCAAACGTGGCAACGCGCGTCTGCGGTATGCATTCTGGCTAGCCGCTGCTGTGGCCATGCGGATGAGAGAGAACAGCTTTCGCACCAAGTATGAGCGCTATATTCGCAGCAATCCTACTGATGCCGATCTACGCCGCAAGGCACGTACGGCTGTGGCCGCGAAAATGGCGCGTGTTGCGCATGCATTGATTAAGCAGGAGACCGATTATCGCGGCTATTATGAGGCCGCGATACCTGGCGGTGGGACGTTACTCACTCGGGCCGTGGGACCCGTTGGGATTCCGTAGATAATGGTCACGCCCGCCCGCCAGGGGCTTTTGAACTACTCAACACGGCAGCACGTGTCAGTACAGGCATGCGGCAGGGATCGTCATGCTGGAATGATACTTGACTCCGCAGGTAGCCCGTTGTCTGAGCGAATGATCTGTGGCGCTCCGTGGTGACTGACCAGGCGACTCAGCACCTCAATGACCCGGGCGGAGCGAATAGAGCCGGCCACATCGATGGCAAGGCATTCCCGTGTGTACTCGTCGATCACCGTCAGGCATTTGAGCTTCTGGCCGTTGGCGCAGGCATCAAAGACGAAGTCATAGGCCCAGACCTGGTTTCTCATGGTCGGGGCTAGCGGCCGTGGCCGACACGTCGCGATCCGTTTGCGTGGACGTTTTCGTGGCACCTGTAGCCCTGCTTTGCACCAGAGTAGATAGCAGCGGTCAACGCTCATGGCATGTCCCTCACGGGCCAGAAAGATCCGGATGCGACGGTAGCCATAGCGCGGATACTGTGCAGCCAGGACAGCATGGCGGCAATCACCGGCGCGTCGTGCTCGTCCAGAACCGACACATAGCTTAGCGTCGACCTCGCAACACCGAGTAGCGCGCGGGCACGCCTAGAATGTTCCCTTGGTGATCTCCTTGAGCGCGTCGACCTCCAGGTCCCGCTCTGCCAGCAGGCGTTTGAGCCGCGCATTCTCGGCCTCGACTGCCCGCAGTCGTTTAACATCGACTGTGTCCAGACGGCCAAAACGCTTGCGCCATGAGTACAGCGTCTGCTCGCTGACGCCGTGTTGCTTGGCGACTTCGCTGACCGGGTTGGCATCCGTCTCACGCAGGATACGAACCATTTGCTCTTCGCTGAATCGACTCTTCCTCATCTGCCTCTGCTCCGTGTGCAGAGGCCATCATCTCAAGTTTCGAATGATCCGAAAATCGCCGTGCAGGTCAGTGTTCCTGAACCCCGATACGGCAGTGAGTTTTTCAAGAGCCATGAACCCTGTTCAGGCGACCAATGCAATAACAGATACCGATGCAAGATGTCTGTTCGGTAACGCACAGATATCTGGCTGGTGACTCCCTAGGTTGAATGTTCAAGAAGAAGATGACATTTAGAAAGCGCTAACACGGAAGAGGTCGAGGATAACACCAAACGGGTCCTCGGCTGGGGAGGAAGTGTATGTGTCATATAACACGACGTTTATGGACTCCTCACGAGGGGCTTTTTTTTTGGCCAATCCGCTTAGTCGGGACCGGAGCACTGCCTCTCCTTATTGGTGCCGAGTGCGCGCGCGACAGCTTCAGGGGGGTAGATAATGCCCTCTGATAGTGGACTCGATTTACGCCGTGGACGGCCCACGCCAGCAATTGGCACGACCGAAGCCAAGCTTCAGCAACGCAAACTCGACGCGCTTACTCGCGGCGTGCATCGCATCAAGGATACAGAGAATCTCGCCTACGGTATTCACGTCATTGGTGTTGGAACAGCAGGGGCAAGTTTTCTATCTGACTTTCTGAATGCCGTTCCTGGTGATCTGCTCGACGTCGACGGCTCACGGTTCAGTGGACTTGCGGTTAACATCGGCGACGATGATCCAAAAAAACTTGTCGCATCCAGTGACAAACTCCCTTCTGATCGCATCCATATCGAATCTCTCGATCTTTCATCGAGTCCCGGAGGCGAGCTTACAGAAACACTTCGTATGTACCCGGAGTACTTGCGCCTTGAATACCCCCTGAAGCACGAAAATCCAAGCTTCAGTTCCTGGCTGACCGAGGCACAGATTGAGGCTACGGATCACGGAACAATGCAGCGGTCATTAGCCAAGGCAATCTACGGGCATGCCTATTACGGCGGCAATCGCCCTGCGCACGCCGCTCTCAAGCGATTCGCGGAAAGTGTCGAGGCGACGCGCGCCGAATCGATTGTCTGTGTTGTCTTTGCTTTGGGGGGCAGCGTTGGTAGCGCGATTGCTGTCGATCTAGCGCGGCATCTGTCGAACGGGCGCTTCGGTCGCCGTGTCCTAGTGGCCGGGATCGGAATTGCGCCCTGCGCCGGCGATGAGTCTGCGCATTTGGGAGCGCAGCTGTTTACCACTCTCAATGAACTGGATTGTCTCTGCGACGAGGTCAAGAACCGCGGTATCACGCAATCCTGCGGCGAACTCTACAAGAATCCGTTCACAGCAGGGTTCTTAGTCGTTCCACAAGAACCGTTCTGGCGCCGAACCGGTGATCTGGCGGCGACACAGCGGCGGGTCGCAGACGAACTGACTTCCCTGTTAAGCCTAAGGAAGGGCGCAAATTTCTGGGAGATGCTACGCCTGCTTAATTGGGTTGCAGCTCCCCCCACTCAGCACTCCGCTGCGCGCACGCCGTGGGGTGCGAAATGGATACACATGCTCGCCGCCTTTGACGTGAATACGGACAAGACGGCGCAAGTTCGGTTATCGGAAAACATCGGCGTGTTATCCAAGTACGAGCCCGAATTTCTAGAGGCGCGTGCTTGGGATGCGTCTGACCCCGCGGCAATGGCCTGGGTGGACAGCATGACCAAAGAATTTCACCCGCTAGCGCCAGTAAACCTGGCGTCCGGCGGCGCCGAGGGAACGGCCCAGTTCATCCTGCCTCGACTAGCCAAGACGGACCTCGATCTCTTCCGGTCAGCGCGTGATGCTTATGATTCCGCCTCAACCGACGACCGTGCAGCCGCCCATTCCCTGCTCCTCGAACACGGACTCCTCCTCTGCGAACGCTCTGACCGTTTTGACGGAATGGCCGGCGCCGCGTTTGGCGGCAGTCAACACTGGATCATGGTTCCTTGGAGTGGCATTAGAGGCGACGCGTGAACGCCGAAATCTAGAACATCGGTTTTTCATTTATGCGGGAGCGAAATCGAATCAGATTCGAAGGAGTCCCAAGATGCCGCTCGATTGGTCGAGAGTTAAAGAGAAATACGGAAAGGGCTTTAGAGTACCCACTGTTGTGGGTGGAAAATTTCTCCAGATTTCTGGCGTTGATGATGAGGCTATTTATATCGAGTCTCCGATCTGGAGTGCAAAATTGCATCGTCATAATATTGAAAGAGGAGTGGAGCTCATAGAGGAAGGGAAGATATCTAGTGATCCAGGCCTTTTCGTAGAAGATTACATTCTCTATGTCGCTAATGAACGCGGAACATCTGTAGCTCACATACTGCGAGATCTTGGCTTTCTTGACCAAACAGAAACTTTCACCATTCGATGTTAGTTGAGTCGAAAAAGTTAATCGTTGAGTAACTAGATGTGTTTCGGATGAGAAAACGATTACCAGAGAAGTTTTGCCAGAGAGGACAGAATGATGACAGCTTCATCGCTCTACAACAGTGGTACCGGAGTCCAGGCCCCCCATTGCGTACATGTGGTGGGGGTCGGTCGTACGGGCGCGCAATACGTCGAGGCACTCTTGCGCACCGGTGAAATCGAGGACATTCTTTCAGACAGTCGCGCAAGATTTGCTGCAATGATTGTCGATATCGGTGACCAGGACATGGAAATCTGCAAGGACTACGCGTCAGCGTTTATCAAGCGTCTCGAGTCACGCGGCATCCCCAAAGAAAGATTCCAGTTCCAGGCCATCCCACTCCCGGTTCCTCCGAAGAACGAGTTCTTCGAGGGTATGAACCGCACTCGCGAGTTCTTAAAGCTCGAGTATCCACGGTATTACTGGAACCCGAATTTCGAGTCCTATGTCCCGCATAAATACGATATGCCTCAGCCGGGAGAGCACTTTCCTCGAGCGGTGGCGAAGGGCATTTACGCGAATGCCTATTACGACGGCGAGCGGCCGCTCGACAAGGCCTTGCGGAAATTCACCGAACATGTTGAAGAGGCCACGCTGCCATCACTCGTTACTGTGTGTTTCAGTCTGGCGGGTGGAACAGGCAGCGGCATGGTCGTGGACCTGGCGCGGCATCTGTCGAATGTGCGGTTTGGACGCCGCATTCCGGTCATTGGTGTCGGACAATTGCCCCACAGCGGTGATTCCGATATCTATCGGGATAACCCGACTATGTACACGACGCTCAATGATCTCGACTGCATGCTTGATGAGGACAAGAATGCAGGGGTGGTCACAGTCTGGGGCGATCTCTACAAGAGTCCGTTCACGGGTGGTTTTTTCGTCGTAAACCCGGAGCAGAGCTGGCAGCGCCTGACCGCGTATACCACCACGGGTGAAAAAGAAGTTCGCCAGAACTTCAAGGAATTGGTGACAAACCGATTTGTTGCCGATTCGTTCATGCGGTTCGCGGTACTCGAGGAAGGTCGGGTTCTCTTCCGAGCACTTCGTCCAGCCGGGTTCACCGGGGCACCACACGAAACCATTACCGCCAAGGCACGAAACTGGACGTTGTTCAATCCGGCAAAGTTGACGCACCCCGGGGTGCAGGTTCTTCCCGGAGAGCCCAGCTCTAAGTGGGAGTCCGTTTTAGCGCAGTGGGTCGATTTCGTACCGAAGTACTCGGGTCTGAAGGAAGAGTTCGAAACGGACTATGCCGAGGTGCATCTGCACATGTCCCGCGATATGAATCCGGATTCCCTGGAGAAGGCGTTCAGGCAAATGCTGGAGAAAAACTTCCTGATGAAAGGGGAGTCGACCATCCAGTTCCATCGTCACGAGTTCTTCGATGCACTGACGGCTTACGGCGATGTCATCCTGCCAGGCGTCGCCAAAACGGATCTTCACGCCTTCTGGAATAGCCAGAAAAACTACGACGCTTTGAGTTGGGAAGAAAAGCTGCTTGAGCATGCATGGCTCGTTGACATTGGCCCGATGCTCTCCGAGCCGGCGATCCGCTTCGAGGGAATGGCCGGGGAGTGCATCTGGGGATGCGCCTGCTGGGTTGTCGTTCCCTATGACGAGCTACGAGGCGACAAGCTGCCGCCGCCGAACCGCAAGGTTATCCGGGAGGAAGGCATCGCGGCCATGACCAAGACCGTTGTCAAGACACCCGGAGGTGCTGCAAAGAAGCCACCGAAAGAGCATGCGTAGACCTACGGTATGACCTATCGCCAGGGGTCGTTGAGACCCTAGGCCCCTGGCAACTATCGGCGCCGGGCAGGTCCAGTCCCGGTGTCCGGTAGCGGCTAATCAATGGAGGAATGAACATGAAAAATCAAAATTCAGTAGCTAGCACTAGCAGTTTTGATTCTGCGAAGAGTGTGACGATGGTTCCCAAGCCAGTACAGCTTGCGGCGGCGGTCCTCCTGGGCATGGTGATTCTATACGGAGCTGGATTCGCGAACTCCGCTGTCGTGCATGATGCGGCTCACGACATGCGCCATGCCGCGGCTTTCCCTTGCCACTAGCATAGCGGGAGCATGGCCATGTTATTTCGACAGGTTGTTCTGTATGCGTTGATGGCCGGGCTGGTGTCTGGGTTGCTTCTGACCGCTGTGCAGTTCTGGCAGGTGATTCCCATCATCCAGAGCGCGGAGCATTACGAAGAGGCGCTGGCTGAGACATCAGCCCATAGTCATGCGGTGCATAGCCATGATCATGACCATGGAGAGGGTTTGCAACGGACTGGTTTGACGCTCCTTTCGAACGTGCTGATCGGAGCTGGCTTCGGACTGGTGTTACTGGCCGCAATGGTGATGGCCTCATTCAAGACGGCTTTACCCAGCAGGACTCCTTGGCTGCATGGCGTGTTCTGGGGGGCCGCTGGCTATGTCGTCTTCTTTGTTGCGCCGGCAATCGGGCTTCCCCCCCAAATACCCGGTGCGGAGGCGGCAGGAGTGGAGGCGCGTCAACTCTGGTGGGCTATGGCGGCTGTCTGCACGGCGGTGGCGCTTTCAGGCGCGGTATTCGCCAAGTCGCCTTGGCGCTGGGCAGCATTGGGGCTCCTTGTTGTCCCCTACTTGATGGGTGCCCCGGAGCCTTCGACCACTGCGTTCGCCGCCTATCCGTCGTCGATGGCTAGCGAGTTGGAGGTTCTGGCCCAGAGATTCGTCGCGGCGACCGCGATTGCAAATGCATTCTTCTGGCTCACGCTCGGCCTGGTATCGGTCTGGGCGCTCCGACGGATCGTCATGCCTACGGAGACGCTGCCGGTTGGCGAACACCAGAGCTGACCAAGTCCCGTTGTCACCTGCCGGCCCAACGGATGAGACGCAAGTGCGGCATGGGACTCTAGGGGCTGGCAAACGAGTACGTTGAGACCTTGCGGGCTAAAGGTGGCGTGAATGAAGGAGCGTCGGGTGAAGCCAACCCGACGTCCCTTCAATTTGCCGGTGGAGCGTTCCTCCAGATCGGTGATGCCAAAGTCTTTCGAATAGAGGTGTAGCGATGAGCGCAATACCGGTAGGGGGCAAGATTCCCGTCACCATCATCAGCGGCTACCTGGGATCTGGCAAGACTACGCTGCTCAATCAGATACTGAATGAACAGCATGGAAAGCGCATTGCGGTAATCGTCAACGAATTCGGTGAGATCAGTATCGACGGGCAGCTCATCGTGCACGAGGACGACGAACAACTGATCGAATTCAATAACGGCTGCTTGTGCTGCACCGTTCGCAACGACCTAGTCGATACTATCGACAAATTGGTTGAGCGCGCAGGGGAACTCGACGCCATCATGATCGAGACCACCGGGCTTGCAGATCCAGCTCCCGTGGCATCAACCTTTTTCGTATCCGATGAAGTGCGGGAGAAAACCAAGCTTGATGCCTTCATAGCAGTGATCGATGTCGTCAATATCGCGAAACACCTTGAGGAGAGTGTAGAGGCCCAGGAGCAGGTGGCCTTCGCCGACATTCTTCTGGTGAACAAGACGGATCTTGCCACAGAGGAACAGACCGTCGCGGTCGAGAAACAGATTCGTCAACTTAATCCGCTTGCCAGCATTTACCGCGGCGTTGGCGGTTCGGCGAACCTTGACCAGCTCATCGGTGTGAACGCCTTCCAACTTCAGTCGAAGCTTGAGATCGACCCGAAGTTCCTCGAGGACCACGAGCACGAGCACGATGCGGCGATCAGCTCTGTCGTCCTTCGCGAGGACAGACCGATCGACATGAACCGGTTCATGTCATGGATGGGGCCGCTGCTACAGGAGAGGGGTGATGAACTGCTTCGCACCAAAGGCGTGTTTAACGCACACGGTTTCGACGAGCGTGTTCTTTTCCAGAGTGTCCGCATGCTGACAACCATGAGTCGCCTGGACCCGTGGGCAACCGACAGCGAGCGTCGTAGCGAACTTGTCGTCATTGGCAGGAATCTCGATTTTCCAGCCCTTCGCGCCGACTTCGAGCGTTGCGTTGCTCGCTAGAGTTGTACGACGAACCTGTGGTTCAAGGCACCGGTATCGCCGGAGATCATTATTTTCTCCGAGCCAGCCACTAACTTAATTCCTTTGAGCGCCTCATGGATAAACGCATCGCAGATTACCTGATCAATGAAAAGCCGCACTACCGGGCAATCGGCAAAGAGATCGAGCTGTTCGAAGCTGCGATGAAGCACTCTCTACCAATGGTGTTGAAAGGGCCGACCGGCTGCGGGAAGACGCGCTTCGTCGAATACATGGCATGGCAAATGCGGATCCCGCTCATCACACTCGCCTGCAATGAAGACATGACTGCGGCCGACCTCGTTGGACGCTACTTACTGGATGTCGATGGCACCGTTTGGCAGGATGGGCCACTCACCCTCGCGGTTCGATACGGAGCGATCTGCTATCTGGACGAGGTGGTCGAGGCTCGGCAGGACACCACCGTGGTTATTCATCCCCTGACCGACGAACGTCGGATTCTGCCTCTGGACAAACGCGGTGAAATCGTTAGGGCTCATCCAAACTTTCGACTAGTAGTGTCATATAACCCGGGTTACCAGAGCGCCGCCAAGGATCTCAAGCCGTCGACAAAGCAACGATTCGGCGCCATCGATTTCGATTTTCCGGTTGCCGATGTTGAAACTGAGATCGTCATGACAGAGGGAGGCGTAGACGCCGAACTCGCGAGCAAGCTTGTTGGCATCGCCGCAAAGTCACGAGCCCTCCGCGGGCATGGCCTGGAGGAGGGAATTTCAACGCGGATGCTGGTGCAGGCAAGCAAACTCATTGCCGATGGCGTTTGCGCCCATGATGCCTGCAGGTTGGCACTCACTGCACCAATTACCGACGATCCTGAATTGCTCGCTGCGCTGGAAAAGTTCGTAGAACTCTACTTCGGACTGCGGGCAGCCTGATGCTGACGTCCCGGCCCCTGGACTCTATCGTGGTCGACAACTCGACCGATATGGCCCTGCTCGAGAGACGATTAGAAACGCTGAAAACCGTTGATGCCGATCTGCATGAGCGGATGCAGGCCACGCTCGCCCGGACTGGCCACCAACGGGAGCGTGCGTCTGCACTCGCGGAACTGGTTGCTTTATTGACGGAGAGCGCGATCGTAGCCCCCGATTGCTGCGATATTTTACTTGCACGGTGGTTCACATTCTCGGCTGGGGAGGATTGGCGAGCGGTGCGCCGGTGGTTTACTCACGGGCTGCGACTCTACGAGGAGGATGTTGCGAGTGCGTTGCATCACTTTGAGAGGGGAAACCCGGAACAATTCACTATTGACGAAGCGCAGCAGGGTGACATCCCAGCGCAGGCCTCGGAACAGGTCCAGAAACGCTTTCGTCACATTCTGTCTAGCTTCGGCTTTACGGACATATCGGTAAAGTTCCATTCGGCTTCGACCTTTGGTAAGCGCGGCGTTCGCCCGACCCTGTCTCCTTTGAATTTGCACCTACCCCGCGATCCCCTTATCAGCGATGTCGAGCACAAAGAAGATCTCCGTTACGCAGCTGTTTTACATGCCGTGGGACATCTCATTTATTCTCCCCTGCGACGTCCCCCGGGCAACCGGCCACCCATTCTGCAGGCGATTTTGGGACTGATCGAGGATGCGCGTGTTGAGCGGCTGATGATGAATTCCTATCCGGCGTTGCAAATTCTATGGGGCAGATTTCATGTTGCTACACGCGAACAGTCGGGGTTCGATTTCCAGGGCTTAGCCGCAAGACTGGCAAGGGCCTTGCACGACCCCGTGTACGAGGACAGCAATAACTGGGTGCAGGCTGGCAGATTGCTTTTTGAAGAAGCCGCGGGGGACCTTTCGGATCACGCCGTCTTCACCCGGATCGCCCGAGACCTGACGCGAATGCTTATCAAGCTGCAATTGCCATTTGATAGCCAGAAATACTGCGTCGAGCCTCCGTATCGAGATGACAATGCTGCGCTTTGGCTCTCGAGCGACGATATGCCGCCGGATCGGACCTCCATATCGCAAGACGAAAGCTACTCCCTCTCCGATGAGAAAACGGGGAGTTCGGAGAAAACCAGTATCAGCGAAGTTGAGATGAATGAGGTTCATCAAACGACATATCCGGAGTGGGATCATGCGTTGGAAGAGTTGCGCCCTGACTGGGTAACCGTTATAGACCGTATCGAGTACGACGCATCGTCGCGAAGCGTCCGGGCGGGAGAGCGACGTCATCCCTCCCGCACCGTCTTGCGCACGCGGGGACGCAAGCCCGTTACCGACCGATCCATCCGCCTGTCAAAACTTCATGAGGGAGACGAGCTTGATCTTGATGCGGCTTTGGACAGCATCACTCAACTGAAAGCAGGTCGTGCCCCAGATCCTCGTGTCTTCCGTCGTCACGGTCGCAGTCGACGCCCGGCAGCCGTCTTACTGTTGATGGATCTGTCGAAGTCTACTGACCGCTTCGTTCCCGGAAGTTTTATCACCGTTCTGGACCTAGAGAAGAAGTCGGCAGGTCTTCTGGTTGATCTAATCGAGGAAAGAGGGGATCGAATCGCCCTCCACGGCTTCGATTCCAACGGGCGGAATCAGGTCAATTACACGCATTTCAAAGATTTTCAGGAGCCGTTCGGGAGTGGTCAGCAAGCTCTACTGGATGCCCGGGAAAGTGGGTTGTCCACACGCATGGGTGGCGCCATTCGCCACGCGACCGCGCTTCTGAAGCGGGAGCAAGAGGAGAAGAAAATTCTGCTCCTGATAACCGACGGGGCGCCCTCCGACATCGACATAGTGGACGATGAGTATCTAGTTGAAGATGCCCGCGAGGCAGTCCGGGATGCGCTTGCGCAAGGGGTTCAGGTCTTCTGCCTAACTCTCGACCAACAGGGAGATGGCTGTGCCCATCGTATTTTCGGCTTACGACGGTACTTGATCGTCGACAGCGCCGAAGCGTTGACCTCTCACCTGATGGCCGCCGTAGTACGGCTTGTTGACAGTTAGGGAGGATGCGGCATGAAGGTGAAGCCGGAAATGCCCCGCTATCGACGTCACTTACTGGTTTGTGTTGGCCCACGTTGCGAGGCTGACGGAATGACCGCAGAAGCTCTCCTCTGTCTGGGGAGGAAGCTAATTGCGGCAGGCCTGACAAGGAACGAGGACCTTCGAGTGAGGCCGAGCCGGGTAAACTGCCTTGGCGCCTGCTACAGCGGACCCATTGTGTGCGTACAACCGGATGGGGTCTGGTACTGGGACGTTACGCCGGAGAATCTGGACAGAATCATCGAGGAGCACTTGATCGGAGATTGCCCCGTAGATGCACTGGTTTTTCATCGTAACGCAGTGGATGACGGCTGAGGATATAGGAATTCGTTTCGTTGTCATTATAGAAATAGTGTCCCGTTAGCAAATTATCTGCCGGAAAACTATTGTAAGAGACGTTACTTTGTGGGGGCCGGATTACTTCTATCCCCGTGAATCGAACCGAGTGATCCGCAACGTTTAAAGGATAACCTATGAGTAGGCCAAGGCTGTGTCGACGGTCAATATTATCAAAAATATACATACCCTGAGGGTTCTAGTCCTGCACCCGCGGGATAAGAACGCAGAGGTGCTGTTGCAGCAAGTCACCCGGATCGGTTGCCGTGCCGAGGCGCTGTGGCCATTACCTTCTGAACTTCCTGAAGGCGCTGATCTTGTGTTCGTAGATATTACTGATACTCGATCCAAGCATCTGGAAAAGCTTTTTGGTATCGGAATAAAAACTCGCCCAACGCTTATTGGAATTGCCGGCTACGAGAGTCCTTCCATTCTACAAAAGCTACTTGATCTTCATGTCGATGCTGTGGTGACGAAGCCACTTCAAGCATCCGGTGTGTTGAGCAGTATTGTCATGGCGCGGCAGATCTGGAAGGAATTTCGACGTTTTGAGCGCATGGTGGGAAAGCTTAAGGTCAAAGTGGAAAATAGTCAGAAGATAGGTCAAGCCAAATTTATTTTAATGCGATTGCACCAAATAAGTGAAGAAAAAGCGTATGAAGCAATTCGTTCGCAAGCAATGTCAAAGAGGACAACGACAGTCGCTATTGCGAGGGCTATTATCAACGCAGACGGTATTCTGGAGACTACTAGTAAAAAAGATGAGAATGATGAACCGGCCATGCGGCAGTTCTCCCCCCTTAGTGTCCGATGATCGCGGGTGGTGCCTCATGGATTTCTCCTAGGCTCACTATATCGCCCGGAGGTGCCTACTGCACTGGGGGAAGTCCACATCAAGTTCCAGGTCATCGGCGAAGTTTCGCGACATCACCGCTCGGCAGAATTCCCCAACCCAGGGCTTGTCCTCCGCGACCAGGGCCACGCGATGGGGCAGGACCGCTCGCCGCGGAAAGTTGCTTGGTTGCGTCCAGGTTAGCCCGAATTTTTCGCATTGCCGTGCCATATCCCGCCACATGTAGCGGCCCTTCGCCGGCTGTGCCGTGAACGGCGAACCCTGCCAGCCAAGTGACTGAAATACAGCGCCGAGCATGAATGGTCTCCAGGCGATTGCGATGCCACGGACCGACGCTTCGTGTTCGATCCGCATGGCCGACAGGTAGCTGTAGGTGCTGCCGAAGTCGAACCAGAATTCGAGTCTTTGCTGTGCCATGTAACACCCCTTCGCCAGAGACGTCATTCTGCCAGAGTCAGGCGTCGGGGCATCGTCGCTGCTTATTCGGTGCTACCTTCAGGGCGTGCTGTAACGCGCTAACGACCTGCTTACCCATCGAAACGACGAAGAAAAGGACCTTTTCCTAATGGATATACCCATACCGACGCTGGTCACATTCGCCGCCTACCTGATACTTATGCTCGTCCTCGGCTATTACGCCTACCGTATTACCAACGATCTCTCCGACTACGTCCTTGGCGGCCGCAGCCTTGGCCCGGGGGTCACGGCGCTCAGTGCCGGTGCCTCTGACATGAGTGGCTGGCTGCTGCTCGGCCTGCCGGGGGCCGTTTATGCCGCTGGCCTGGGTGAGCTGTGGATCGGTGTCGGCCTGGTCGCGGGTGCGTTTCTGAACTGGCTTTTCGTCGCCGGCCGGCTGCGCAAGTTCACGGCAGCCGCCAAGGATTCCCTGACGATTCCGGATTTCCTTGAGAATCGCTTCTACGACAACACGCGCCTGCTGCGAGTGATCTCGGCAGTCGTCATCCTGATCTTCTTCACGCTCTATATTTCCGCCGGCCTCGTGGGTGGAGGCCTGCTGTTCCAGAGTACCTTTGACATGGAGTATCGCACCGCCGTCCTGGTGGGCGCGGTGGTCATCATCTCGTATACCTTTCTCGGCGGCTTCCTGGCCGTCAGCTGGACGGACTTCTTTCAGGGCATCCTGATGTTCCTGACCCTGCTGGTGGTGCCCATGTTCGTGGTGGTGCTGGTGGGTGGCTGGGGCCAGGCCGAGCGTGAGATCGTCGCCATCGATCCCAGCTATTCCACCGTGCTCGAGGGGATGACATTCCTCGGCATGATCTCGCTCCTGGCCTGGGGGTTGGGTTACTTCGGCCAGCCCCACATCCTTGCCCGCTTCATGGCCATTCGCTCCGTTGAGGATATGCCGAAGGCCATGACCATTGGCATGAGCTGGATGATTCTTGCGCTGATCGGTGCGGTTGCAACCGGCTACATGGGCATCGCGTTTTTTGCGGATGCGCCGATCGAGGAGAGTGAGACCATCCTCATCGAGCTAATTCGCGCGCTATTCAACCCCTGGGTGGCGGGTTTCCTGATGGCAGCCATCCTGGCGGCGATAATGAGCACCATCGACTCCCAGCTGCTCGTCTCCGCCAGCGCCCTGACCAATGACTTTTACAAGGGCTTTATCCGGCCTTCGGCCTCGGACCAGGAAATGGTCTGGGTAGGGCGCGGCGCCGTGATTCTGGTGTCTGTCGTGGCCCTGCTGCTAGCCATGGACCCAGAGGCCGGCGTGCTCGATCTGGTCGCCTACGCATGGGGCGGCTTCGGTGCCGCGTTCGGTCCGGTGATCATCCTGTCGCTGTACTGGAAGCGCATGACTGGCGTCTCGGCCATGGCCGGTATGGTCGTGGGCGCGGTTACGGTAATCGTTTGGGAACAGCTCTCCGGTGGGCTGTTCGATGTCTACGAGATCGTGCCTGGGTTCATCTTCTGCACGCTAACCATCATCGTGGTCAGCCTGATGGGTAGTGAGCCTTCACGGGAAGTGCAGCAACAGTTCGAGGATGCCGGCATGTAGCGGAATGCCTTTACAGGAAAAGAACAAGGGCCTGCAGAAAATCTGCAGGCCCTTGATATTCTCGGTGGACGCGGCTGGGATTAAACCAGCGGCCCCTGGTGTATGAAGGAACTTCGCTATTGTCGATTCTGGACTGATCGAGTGACAAAAGTCATTAAAAAGCAGAGACATATGTCCATGCCGCATTCGGGGCAACAAGGGCAGAAATGCCCCGTTAACCGACTGTATGTCCACAAAGTACTTCAAGCCTTTACATGTTTTGGCAAGCGGTGAATCGACCACTGGTCGATCGTGACGGTTAATTCACCCCGAAATTCCTCGGACAGTTGGTTGCATTCCTAGCATGACCGCCTTGCCCGATGAACCCGATCCCGAGCCCGCTGCCGCCGACCGAGGAATTGCGCGAAATACCGATCTGATTTACCGTCATCTCTATTGATTAGCCGTCACAGGCAGACATGAACATGAGCACCCAGACTCACCTGCGCACCGAACCGGGTATATCCATTCCGCTGAGTTAGCGGAGGCCCGATGATGCGTGTGTGATTCGCAGACCGGGCTTCCGCCCGGTTTTTTTCTGCCCGCAATTCGGTGAGAAGACAATGAAGATTCGCTACATGAGCGACCTCCATCTTGAGTTCGACGGCCGCAATGAATGGGTGCCGCCAGCGGTCCCCGATGACGCGGATGCCGTCCTCGTGCTTGCCGGCGACATTGACGTCGACAAGCACGCCACGCGGCTTGCCCGGCGCGTCGCCGGGCACTTTCGCGCGGTTGTGCAGATCTGCGGCAATCACGAGTACTACAAAGGTGGTTCTCCCGTTCGGTTGATCGACAAGCTCCGGGATACGGTGAGCGATCTCACCAACGTGCACCTGCTTGAGAACGGCACGATTACTGTCGGCGACGTGCGCTTCATCGGTGCCACCCTCTGGAGCGACTTCAATTGGGCTGATCCCGCATCAATGCAGCTTGCCCGCGAGCAGATGAACGACTTCAAGCGTATTCGCACTGGGTCCGTGAAGGCGCCGTATTCACGGGCGTTCTCGCCGTCGGACGCAATCCGTATCCACCTGCAGTCACGGGCGTTTATCCGGGAAGAACTGGAGCAGGCTCGCGCAGCCGGGCAGAAGGCGGTGGTTGTCACCCACTGTCGCCTTCCCGTGTTTAGGCCCATCCGAAACTAGAGGTTTCCGGTTGGTTTAACTGCCGGTATTCGGCAGGCGTCAAATCCCCAAGCGATTCATGGGGGATCTCTTCGTTGTAGTCACGCAGCCACCGCTGCGTATGTTCGCGGACCTCGGTGAGGTTGCGGAATACATACATGTCGAGCACACC
>NZ_JALJXV010000016.1 GCF_024170285.1 Natronocella acetinitrilica | reverse complement strand
GAGCAGAAGAGCACGCTGGAAAGCTAACGACAACTACGCCCACCGACCGGCCACTTTAATTGTCGTCGACCGGTCAAAGTAGTTGACGTCGGATATCGGGCGTTGTTTCGGTGCGTTACGCGCTGCGCGCTAACGGCACCCTACGGTGGGCGCGTCGTGGGCATGGGGCACGGCCAAATGTAGGGTGCCGTTAGGCCGAAGGCCGTAACGCACCGCACCGCGTCGGCGGGCATATCGTCGGCATGGGGCACGGCCAAATGTAGGGTGCCGTTAGGCCGAAGGCCGTAACGCACCGCGTCGGCGGCGGACATGTCGTGGGCATGGGGGCATGTCCAAGTGTAGGGTGCCGTTAGGCCGAAGGCCGTAACGCACCGCATCGGCGGCGGGCATATCGTCGGCATGGGGCACGGGCAAATGTAGGGTGCTGTTAGGCCGAAGGCCGTAACGCACCGCGTCGGCGATGGTAGGGGCACTGGCTTGATCGGATGTTGGGCTCGGTGCGTTACGCGCTGCGCGCTAACACACCCTACGATGCTGGGGCTCGGTGAATTGGATGGGGAGGCCCTGGTCGGTGAGGACGTTGCCGACGGTGTCGAATTCGAAATCCTTGAGGAGCTGCTTCAGCCTGCCTTCGCATTTGTCCAGGTTGTTGTAATGCCTGAAGCGGGACTTCCAGCTTGCCTTGATGCGGGGCTGGCCAGGGTCGAGCTCCCAGGGGTGCAGGTAGAAGATGAACGGCTGTTCATCGGCCCGGTTGACGCGCCCCAGGCCGGCACGGCTGAAGGCGTAGGGGTAGAGGCGGAAGTAACCGCCACCGGCAATCGGCAGGTTCAGCGGCCCGATCTTCAGCGTGGTCAGCGGGAACTCGATCAATTCATGGCCAGACGGCGTCTCCAGACGATGCGGCCAGCGCTCCGCTCCCGGGATGCCATAGCGGTCGTGCTTGACGGGAAAGATGCTGGAATCCCACACAAAGCCCTGCTCGGCGAGAATATCCAGCGCCCAGAGGGATTCCTTGGTGATGGAATAGCTGGCCGCTCGATAACCAATGATCGGCCGCTGCGCCTGATTTTCCAGTATCGTTTTCGAGCGCGCCGTCTCCTGGCGGAAGACGTCCGGCGTCTGCTCGTAGACGAGTTGATGGCTGTAGCCGTGGCTCGCCACCTCGTGGCCGCGTTTGACGATCTCCGGCACCAGGCGGGGGCAGGCCTCCGCCACCCAGCCGAGGACGAAAAACGTCGCCTTCACATCGACCTCATCGAACATGTCGAGCAGCCGATGGGTGTTTTTCTCAACCCGAAGCTCGTGCTGGTTCCAGTCTTCCGGGCGGATAGTCTCCGACAGGGCGGCAACCTGGAAGTAGTCTTCGACGTCGATGGTGAGCGCGTTTTTCATGGAGGAAGACTACCGCTTATCCAGCCGTTTGACGACTTCCGCGAGCTGCTTTTCGATTGCTTGCAGATCCTGCCGCAAGCCATCGAAGCCGCTGGAAACGTTGGCGATGGCGGACTGGATCGCGTGACTGAACTCAACCACCTCGGCGTCCGGTTCAAGGCCACCGTTGATATGGGCACGGGCGAGCATTGGCGTACTGCCATTCATGCGCTTGCGGGCCTGGCGCTGCTCAAAGGGCATCCACTCCAGTTCTTTCGCAGCCTGCTCGACGGCATCGGCGGAGATGCGGTGTTTCTCCTCTACGTACGCAGTGAGCAGTGCCATGTCGCAGATGGAATTGATCAGTCGCGGGATGCCGCCAGCGTACTTCTGGATGACCTGATAGGCGTCTTCTTCGAAGATGTCGGTGTAGCGCGCCCCGGCCACGGTGAGCCGGTGCATGATGTAGTCCCGGCTCTCTTCCTCGCTCATGGGGCCAAGGTGCATGCGCAGGCGAACGCGCTGGGCGAGCTGCTCCATCTGCGGGCTGCTGACCACGCGATCGAGTTCCGGCTGACCGAGCAGCATCACGCTCATGAGCTTGGACTTGTTGCTCTCGATACCGGACATGAGCCGGATCTCTTCCAGAACACCGTAGGACAGGCTCTGGGCTTCGTCGACGGCAAGCACGACCCGCCGGTCGGACTTCGCCATGCGCAGCAGGAACTTACGCAGGCGGTTGATGAGCTCGACCTTGCCGGCGTTGGCGATTTCCAGCTGAAAGGCGCTGCAGACGGCCTGCAGGAATTCAGTCTCATTGAGCTGTGTCTGGTCGATGTGGGCGAGAATGACATCGTCACCCAGCTCGGTGATGAGCTTGTGCAGCAGCGTGGTCTTGCCAGCGCCGATTTCGCCGGTGATGACCACGAACCCGTCCTTGCTCACCAGGGTGTAGTTCATGTAGGCCTTGGCCCTGGCGTGCCCGCGACTCATGAAGAAGAAATCTTCATCGGTCGTGAGGCGGAAGGGGAATTCCTTCAGTTGGAAATGCTCAAGATACATAGGGTGGGCCTGGGCCTTTGACAGCGTTACAGGATACGTGAAAAGCCGCCCCCATGAACACCGCGCGCCGCGCCGGGGCTTGCCCGACGCGGCGCGGCGGTCGACTCAATTCAGCGTGAGCCCTTGCGCCAGAGCACCACTTCAACCGTCTGCATCATGATCGCCAGATCAAGAAACAGGGTGTGGTTCTTGACGTAGTAGAGGTCGTACTGCAGCTTTTCCTGTGCATCACGGATCGACGCCCCGTACGGGTAGCGCACCTGCGCCCAGCCCGTGATACCCGGCTTGATGCTGTGGCGGGCGTCGTAGAACGGAATCTGCTCTTCAAGATCAGCCACGAACTCCGGGCGCTCCGGGCGCGGACCGACAAAGCTCATTTCGCCCTTCAGCACGTTGATGATCTGGGGCAGTTCGTCGATGCGCAGCTTGCGAATGACGTGACCCACTGGGGTGATGCGGTCGTCGTTACTGCGGGCCCAGACAGCGCCGTTGGCCTCGGCATCATTCCGCATGCTGCGGAACTTGTAGATGCTGAAGTGACGACCACCCTGCCCCACGCGCACCTGCCTGTAGAAGATCGGGCTGCCCATGGTGAGCAGAATGGCCAGCGCGGTCAGCAGCATCACCGGCAGCGTCACGACCAGCAGTGCGAGGCTTGCGGCAATATCGAAGCTGCGCTTCATCACCGTGCGCAGCCAGTTCTGGCGGAAGCCCTCGCCGAAGATCAGCCAGCTTGCGTTCAGTGACTCAAGGCGGATCTGGCCGCTCTCGCGCTCGAAGAACGACGACAGCTCGGTGACCTTCACGCCCCGGAGTTTGCACGCCAGCAGGTCGTCCACTGGCATGCCACCGGCGCGCCGGTCGCGCACGCCAACGACCAACTCGTTGATCTTGTAACGATCGACCAGGTCAACGACGGATTCGCCATCGGCAAGCTCGAGGACGTAACGACTGGGTACGTGGTGATCGCTTTCCTTGAAGGGGACGAACCCAACAATGCGCGGCATGGTACCGGCGGTGGACGCCCGCAGCAGACGATCCACCTGGGCGGCGCGGGAGCCGGTGCCGAGCACGAGAACGCGGGGTTTGAGCACCGCCGCCTGACGCCAGCGGCTGAACACGAGCCGTTCGGCGGAAATGGCGGCTAGCGCGATGGCGGCACTGATGGGGGCCGGGCCTGCAACCCAGTCGCTCAGGTCCACTGCCAGGTGCAGGCCGTAGAGCATGCTGAGGCCAAGCGCGAACGCCGCGACCAGGCGGAAGAACACGCCCGTCCAACCCTCAACGGAGGCCTGGCCATACAAGCCCATGAACAGCATGGCGGCGAGCATGACACCCGCGAACAACAGCGCCGCTTCCGGCCGGATGGACAGCGCATCGCCGTGAAGGCCACCAGCGGAAATGTACACAGCAAGATAAACGGACAGCGCAAGTAGCAGTGCTTCGAATAACGCGATGAACAGCGTATTGCGCGGCACATAGTGACTGAACAGCCGAATCATATCCTTATTCCTGTTCTCTATTCCCTGCGTGCCGGACTCCGCCAGCGCGACCGACCATCCACCAGCAGTCGTCCCCGCATCTGATTATAGATAGCGATGACATGACTGGTGAGATCGGTGCGAGGTCAGTTCCGCCACCGGGAAGTTCGGAAGAGGTCGCCCCCTTCGGAACCCCTGGTGAAGGCCCACCCTTAACCAGGTCCACCCATGCAGACTGTCAAGACACCAACGCATTATATGGGCGAGGCTTGGGCCTCATTTGGTATGGCGTTGGGTATTGCCAGTTTGCGCTTGTCGAAGGTGGCGGCGAGGCTTTGAACCTCCGGGTACCACCTTCACGCCCCCCCGGGCGTTCCCTTCAAAGTGAAGTCATCGAGGCGGGCTTTAATGCCTTTGCCTCGCTGTTCACTTTCTGCGTCTACGATACACCGACAATCCGTAGAGTGATAGCGTTCACAGAAATTTTTGTTGGGGTGTGGGGACGAATGCGTTGACTTGTTGCCGTTTGGCGACGTTTGTAGGTGTTTTTGTGCACACTTACGGTGCATTGGCGCTTTGGGCGTGGGGCGGACGTCAACAAACGCTGTTGCGGTGCGTTACGGCCTTTGGCCTAACACACCCTACATTTCGCCGTGCCCGTCACGTCGACCGTACCCGTCACGTGGGCCGTGCCCGCCGTAGGGTGTGTTAGCGCGCAGCGCGTAACGCACCGTTCCCACGATGGCCATGGCCCATGCCACGATCTTACCCTTTCCGCTGTTCGGCACCAATCGCATAGCGCACCGACGAATCCGGATGCAACGGGCATATTGGCAGAGCACACCGTCGAATACGAACTGACCAAGGCTCTGAATGCTCTGGCTTCTCGTGCTCCACATCGTTGCGCTGCTGTGCTGGGCCGCGGCGCTGCTCTACCTGCCTGCGCTGATTGCCGCGGTTGAGACCGGTCGTGCGCAGATCAGCGAGGCTGAGGCACCGTTACACCACGCCTCTCTGGCACGATTCATCCACACCCACGTGGCAACACCGGCGGCACTGGTCGCCATCATGTCCGGGACAGGAATCTTTCTGCTCGAGCGCACGGCGGAAGTCTGGCTCGTCGCCAAGTTGACTCTGGTGACCGGTATTGTGTTGTGTCACGCGCTGACCGGGGTTCTGATCCTCCACGCGGGCCGCGGCACGGCCGGGTGGACGCGGCTCTGGACCTGGTTGCTCGCCGTCACCCTGTGCCTGCTGATGGCGACAGTCCTGTGGCTGGTACTGGCGAAACCGCCGCTGGAGGCGCCGCAATGGGCGCAGTGACACGTGGCGCCCGGGGGCAGGGTTCAGACCTTGCCCTGGGCCTGTTTTTCCGGCGCGTCGTCCACACCGACGCCGACTGCGTACTCGTACACAAGCTGACCACCGAGGAACCCGGCGATGGCGACCAACCCGGCCGTGAGCAGCGAGATGTACGCGCCCCACGGCAGGATAAAGGCGGCCGGATCACCAACGCGGATCAGCCAGTTGAAGGATGCCAGCGACAGCAGCATGACGGCGATCACTGCGTGGGACCAGGCCGTGACCAACCGCCGGATGCGCGCAACGGTGACC
Organism: Natronocella acetinitrilica; assembly: GCF_024170285.1. Classification (NCBI taxonomy): domain Bacteria; kingdom Pseudomonadati; phylum Pseudomonadota; class Gammaproteobacteria; order Chromatiales; family Ectothiorhodospiraceae; genus Natronocella; species Natronocella acetinitrilica. The sequence continues at coordinate 11,387 of NZ_JALJXV010000016.1, read as the reverse complement.
AGATCCACCAGCCCGGCCAGGCCGGACACCCAGCCCCCCAGTGCGCCGACACCAGCCAGCCAGAGGCCGGCTCTGGCCCAGAAGAAGTCGCCGGTGAAGAAATAGGCAACATCGGTGCCCACCAGCATGAGCAAGGCGGCCACCGGGAAGTGTATGAGTACCGGGTGGAGCGGGTGCCCACGGATGGACATGCGGCTGATAATCGGTGCCTGGTTCATCATGTCTCTCCGGCACCGTCAGGGGGTGCGGTCGATCGGCGCGTGTCCGCTGAAAGCCTAGTCCCATTTGGCCTGCTATTCACCTCCCTGCTGCTTGCCGGATGCAGTGGACCGTTGTCCACACTCGACCCGGCCGGCCCTGCGGCGGCCTCCACCGCCTGGCTGTGGTGGGGGATGTTCGCGTTTTCGACCCTGGTGCTGATCGTGGTTGTTGCCCTGTGGCTCTACGCCATACGGCGGGATCCCGGCGAGGTCGGCGACCAGCAGGCCCAGCGTGTGCAAAACCGCTGGATCATCGGTGGTGGCTTCGTGCTGCCGCTGGTGAGCATTACCGCCCTGCTCGGGTTCGGCATTCCCATGGGCCACAACATGACCCCACTAGCCGCGGACGAGGACGTGCTGCGGATCGACGTGACCGCCCACCGTTGGTGGTGGGCGGTGTCCTATCCGAATGAGGGCATCACCCTCAGGGACGAATTGCATATTCCCGTTGGCGTTCCCGTGCACGTCCACGTCACCAGCGAGGACGTGATCCACTCGTTCTGGGTGCCGCGGCTTGCCGGCAAACTCGACGCGATTCCCGGCCACACCAACGTGCTCAGGCTCGAGGCCGATGAGACGGGCACGTTCCAGGGCCGATGCGCCGAGTTCTGCGGTGTCGGTCATGCCCATATGCATTTCACCGTCGAGGCGCATGCCCAGGAGGCCTTCGACGAGTGGCTGCAACAGGCGGCGCAGGACGATGACTGAGGCGCGCACGGACGAACAGCAGGCAATGCACCAGCGCTTCGACCGCGTCTGGGCGAACCCGCCGGGCTGGCGGACCCTATCTGCGGTCAACCACACCACCATCGGCCTGCGCTTCATTGTCACCGGCGTGGTTTTCTTCCTCATCGCCGGCGTGATGGCGATGCTGATGCGCACCCAGCTCGCCTTGCCAGAGCAGGACATCGTCAGCGCCGATATTTACAACCAGCTTTTCACCATGCATGGCACGGTGATGATGTTTCTGTTCGCGATCCCCGTGCTGGAGGGGATCGCGCTGTACATGATTCCGAAGCTGATTGGCGCCCGGGACCTGGTGTTCCCGCGAATCAGTTCGTTTGGCTACTACTGCTACCTGTTCGGCGGCCTGATCATCCTGTCGAGCACGGTGCTTGGCGTGTCGCCTGACTCCGGCTGGTTCATGTACACGCCGCTCAGCAGCGCCGAGTACGCGCCAGGGCCGGGGTCGGATTTCTGGTTGCTGGGGATCACCTTTGTCGAGATCTCGGCCATGGCGGCGGGTATCGAGCTGACCGTCTCCATTCTGCGTAGCCGCGCCAATGGCATGTCGCTGCGGCGGATGCCGCTCTTCTGCTGGTACATCCTGGCCACGGCGCTGATGATCGTCTTCGGCTTCCCGCCGCTGATTCTCGCCAGCGTGCTGCTGGAGCTGGAACGCGCCGTGGGGATGCCGTTTTTCGATGTCGCCGGCGGCGGCGACCCGATCCTCTGGCAGCACCTGTTCTGGCTGTTCGGCCACCCCGAGGTCTACATCATCTTCCTGCCCGCCGCGGGCATCATCTCGACACTGATCCCCGTGTTCTCGCAGCGGCCGATTGTCGGTTACCGATGGCTGGTGCTCGCCATCATTCTCACCGGGTTCATCAGCTTCGGGCTCTGGGTGCACCACATGTTCAGCATCGGCATCCCGAAGCTGGCGCTGGCATTCTTTTCCGTTGCCAGCATGCTGGTCGCCGTGCCGACAGCCATCCAGGTGTTCGCCTGGCTGGCAACGCTATGGACAGGCCGGGTGGTCTACAGCCTGCCCATGCTCTGGATCATCGGCTTTCTGGTGGTGTTCGTCTGCGGCGGGCTCACCGGCGTGATGCTGGCGCTGGTTCCGTTCAACTGGCAGGTGCACGACACCCACTTCGTGGTGGCGCATCTGCACTACGTGCTGGTGGGGGGCATGTTTTTCCCGCTGATCGCCGGGTTCTACTATTGGTTGCCCCACGTCTCGGGGCGCATGCCGACGCACATTCTGGGCAACTGGGGCTTCTGGCTGACGTTCATCGGTTTCAACGTCACCTTTCTGCTGATGCACCTCACCGGGCTGCTGGGCATGCCGCGCCGGGTCTACACCTACGAAACCGGTCTGGGCTGGGACTGGTTGAACCTGCTGTCGTCGGTGGGCGGGTTCATCATGGCGGCAGGGGTCGCCATGATCATCCTGGATATTGCCCTGCATTTCCGCTTTGGCCGGCCGGCGCCCCGGAACCCCTGGAATGCGGATACCCTGGAGTGGGCCACGGGAACGCCGCCGGTGTCGTACAACTTCGCCAGCCTCCCCGACATCCGGACCCGGCATCCCTTGTGGGCGTCCCCGGACCTGCACGACAGCATCGCCGCCGGCGCCCACGGCCTCACGGACATCTCCCATGGACGGCGGGAGACCTACGGCTCCGACGCGATTACCGGCAAGGTCCGCGAGGTGATTCATCTTTCCGGAAACTCCTGGTGGCCACTTTTCGCCGCGCTGGCGCTTGCCGTGGTCTGCATCAGCCTGTTGATTCGTGTGTATCCGCTGGCGCTGCTCGGCATCGCAGTCGCGCTGGTCTTCTTGCTGCGCTGGAGCTGGGAGAACGGCGCCCACCCCTGCGCCGCACCGCTGCTAGATGACGAACACCACGATCCACCGCTGCATTCCCGCACCACCAACGGACCGGGGCTGTGGGGCATGGTGGTAACGCTGATGGCCAACGGCACGTTCTACCTGTCGCTGATCTTTGGCTGGTTGTATCTCTGGACCGCGTCGCCGGGTTGGACTGTTCCAGACGGCGAGCCGATCGCGTTGTGGCTGGTGGTGGCCAGCGGCGTGGCACTGACCGTGGCCTGGGTTGACTACGAGGGTGCCGTGCGCGCCCTGCGGCGCGGCGTTGACCAGGGGCTGCAGGGCCGGTTCTGGCGCATTGGCGTGATGGGATCGGTGCATGCCGTATTGCTGCTTTGGGCGCTGTGGAATGCTTCTCTGGCGCCCACGGAGCTGGCCCACGATGCGGTGCTGCTGGTGATGCTGCTTTATGTTCTTGGCCATGGCAGCCTGGCGACGCTGCTGACCCTGATGCAGGCGGTGCGTGTGGGGCGTGGCTACGTCGGCCGCCGGGTGCCGTATGAGCCAGTGGTGCTGCGCCCGTTCTGGGTGTACACCGGTGCTGTGTTCTGGCTTAGCGTGGTGGTATTCCTGCTGCTGCCGATGGCGTGGGGGAGCCCGTCATGATCCCCGGCTGGACGCACCCCGTGCACCTGTTCGCAGGGCTGGTGATCTGGAGCATCTGGTTCGTCACTATTTACGGCGGGTTATCCGTGGGCTGCGCCTTCGCCCCGCCTGCGCCGGCCGCGGGGCCGGTGACCTGGATCAATGGGCTTCTTCTGCTGCTCACACTGCTCGTGACCGCCCTGCTTGCCTGGGCGGCATGGCGTTGCTGGCAGGTGACGGCCGTTGATGGCGAGCACCGCTTCGTGGTGCGGGTTTCCCTGAGCGTCTACCTGGTCTCTGCGGTGTCAACCCTGGCGGTCGGCCTGCCGGTGATGGTCTACCCGCCATGTGTGTGATGCGTACCCTGCCTGCCTTGATTGGCGGCGCTGCACTGGCGTGGAGCGCTGGGTTGTGGGCCCACAACCCAATCACCAGCACGGGACACGCGGAACTGGCCGGGCTATCCGGCGCTGCGCTGCTGTTGCTGTTCTGGGTCGCTTATCTGCTCGGTTCGCTGCGCCGACGGCCGCCGGCGGTTCACGCTGCCCTGTTTCACGCCACGGCGCTGGTTTGCGCTCTGGCCCTGTTCGGCCCGCTGGACGGCTGGGCAAAGACGAGCACTGCCGCGCACATGGTTCAACACATGCTGCTGATGGTGGTTGTCGCGCCGCTCTGGGTGTTGAGCCAACCGTTGCAGCAGCTTGCCAGGGGCGCGGGAAGGTTCTTCGCGACCGTCTGGAACGCCCTGCTCCCACTGGTCCAGCGACCCATGACGGTGGCCTACCTGCACGCGGCCGCCATCTGGTTCTGGCATACGCCTTACTTCTACAGGGTGGCGGTAGAGAACCCTTGGTGGCACGCGCTGGAGCATGCGTGCTTTCTGCTGACCGCAGGGTTGTTCTGGTGGGCGGTACTGAAGAGCAGCGCCAGAAGGGCACCCTGGGCGCTATTGGCGGTGTTGTTCACGCTGATGCATACCGGGTTTCTTGGCGCGATCCTGACGTTTGCCAATGCGCCCCTCTACGGCGAGGCCCGCGGGCTCGCCGACCAGCAACTGGCCGGGCTGATCATGTGGGTGGTGGGCGGCGTCCCGTACCTGCTCGCCGCAGGCTGGATTGCCCACCGCTGGTATCGCCAGCTTCAGCGCCGGATGGAGGTGGAAGGGTAGATGCCGGTCTTGAAAAAAATGTGGAGCTGGCGACAGGAGTCGAACCCGCGACCTGCTGATTACAAATCAGCTGCTCTACCAACTGAGCTACGCCAGCATTCAATCAGCAATAGTAGTGCAAGCGCCCTAGGCCTGACAATCAACGACGCGCCACTCGGCGGGGATGATGCTGGGCTGGCGGGGCCATTCGGCGACCACATAATATTGCGTCTGCAACCGCTCACGTTCGCCACTTTCGGCAGGGAACCCCAGCGCCACCAGTTCATCCCGGCGCAACGCCGCCCGCTCTTCATTGCTGAACACGCCCAGGGAGACGGCGTTGGTGTAGATGTTGTCCGTGACGACGACCACGTCTTCCACACCGGCCTCGGCCAACTCGGCGACCTGCGCGAGCGCGGCCTCCCGGCTCTCCAACGGCGGCAGGTAGACCCAGTAGCCAATGGTCACGCTGACCTGCTCTTCGCGGATCTCGCTGCGCATGGCGTCGCCGGCATCCCGGGCACGTGTCGCCTCAGCGGCCTGACTGCCGCCCAGGCTGGGGCTGCGATAACAGATCGGGCCTGCCAGCGCGGTGTCGTTCGGGGCTCGGGGCTCCGCGGGGGCGGTGGCTTGCTCGCCGTCTTCTGCGCTCTGCTCGGTCTCGCCCACCAGCGTGAGGCTGCCACCGACAGGGAAAGCGGGTTCCGGCGGCGGCACCTCCCGCGGCGACCACCACTGGAAGTAGACGAAAACCAGTGCGTTGCTGAGCAGCAGGAGCACGAACAGCGCTCTCATCCACCCTCCTCGGCAACGGCGGCGAGCCCCTGGAAAACCAGATCCGCATGTAACTGCGGCTCAAGCTCTGGCAGCGAACCGACAAGGAGCTCGGCATCGCCGCCGGTGACCAGCAGGCGCAGATCGCGATGCTGCTGTCGACAGCGCTGCACGCCGCGGGCAACGGCACCAATCAGCGCCTCGGTGGTGCCGAGGCGGATGGCCTCCACGGTGTCGGTGGCCAGCGGCGGCAGGTCGCCGTCGACAATGGGCGGCAGGCGATGGGCACGTTCGGTAAGCGCACGGCGGCTGAGGCCAAGTCCGGCGAAGATCATGCCACCCCGGTACTGGCCTGTACAATCCAGCACATCGATGGTGACGGCGGTGCCGGCATCGACGATGCAGCAGGGGGCGAGGCCGCGCACCCACGCGCCCAGCAGCGCTGCCCAGCGATCCGGCCCGAGATTCCCCGGTATCGGGTAGGCGTTGCGGACGCCGAGCTGCTCTGGCACGGACGTGAGGAACTGCATATCCCGCCGCCAGAGTCGGCTGACCAGCGCCTGCAGGTCGGCGTGGGATGCGGGGTCGGCCACCGAGGTTGCCAGCACGGTGTCTGGCGCAGGCAGCGACGACCATGCGGTTTTCAGCCGCTGGAGTGCGTCCTGCCCCCCTCGTGGAACCGCATCACCCAACTGAAGGCGTCGTTGCTCCGCCGCTCGCCACTTGATGCGGGAGTTACCGATGTCGATCAACAGATTCATGGTCGGGCGGGGCGCAGGCTGACGTCTCCGCCGGCGACGCTGCGTTGCGTCCCGTTCTGGTCGAGCAACAGGGCGCCGAAATCATTCACGCCCCGGGCGACACCGTTGGCGGTCTCAGCGCCGAGCATCAGGGTGACGGGTTGATCCTTGAGGATGTCGCGCTGGTTCCAGGATTCCATGAACGGCGCGAAGCCCTGGTGTTCGAAACGGGGAAGGTTCACCGCCAGGGATTTCAGGATCGACACCGCGAGGCTGTTGCGATCCACCGGGCGGCCGCAGGCGCGGTAGAGGTCCGTCCAGGGTTGGGAAATGGTGTCGTTGTCATCGTCCGGCAAGCGACAATTGAGCCCGATACCGACCACCGCCTTGCAGGGGCCCTCTGGCGAGCCGGAGACTTCCACCAGGATGCCACCGATCTTCTTGTTGTCGACGTAAAGGTCGTTCGGCCACTTTAGCCCGGTGCGCAGGCCGCAGGTGGCATCCACGGATTCCGCCACCGCAAGCCCGGCCGCGAGGCTGAGCCCGGAAAGCCCGGCCACGGGAAGGTCCAGCGGCCAGGCCACGGATAGATACAGGCTTGCGCCCATGGGCGAATGCCAGTCACGACCACGGCGACCGCGGCCGGCGGACTGGTGCTCGGCCAGGAGTGCATGGGGCGCGTCGATCGCGGCTATTCGGCCCAGCAGTTCCTCGTTGGTGGAAGGCGTGGCAATCACGGTAAGGAGGCTGGCGAAGGTGTCCGCCGTTTCGCCCAGCTCCGACTTGATGCGCGTCTCATCCAGCAGCACCAGTGGCGCAGGCAGACGGTAACCTGCGCCGGGCACGGCAAGCACTTCAAGCCCGGCGTGACGAGCCTGGTCCACCAGCTTCCAGACAGCGGCGCGGCTGATGCCGAGTTGCAAACCCACCGCCTCGCCGGAGTGGGGGCGGCCATCGGCCAGGATTGTGAGTAGATCTTGTAGCCGGCCGTAACGCATTGTGCTCGCTCGTGGTCAGGCGCTTGCCAATTGCGGCAGGCGATCGCGCTGGAAGAAATGGGTCATGACCCGGATCATCTTGTCATGATCCGCGGCGCCGGCGCTCTCGCGCAGCGAGTGCATGGACCACATGGCGTTGCCCACATCAACGCAGCGAACGCCAATCCGGCCGGCGGTAATCGGGCCGATGGTGCTGCCGCAGGGAAGCGTATTGCGGTGTACATACTTTTGCACGGGCACGTCCGCTTCCTGACACAGCCCCTCGAAAATGGCCTCGGCGACGCCATCGGTGGCATAGCGCTGATTCACGTTGATCTTGATGACCGGGCCTTCGTTGAGTCGGGGCGCATGCTCAAGATCATAGTAGCGTGCGTAATTGGGATGGTGAGCATGGGCCATGTCGGCGCTGAGGATCAGGCTCTGGTTGAGCGCGCGCCGATAATCGGCGCCGGTCACGTTGAAGCTCTCGGCGATACGCTCCAGGGTGTCGGGCAGGAACGGGCTTTCTGCCCCCTTGAAGCTGCGGCTGCCGATTTCCTCATGATCGAAGTAGGCGATGAAGCGGACGCCGGAGCCTTTGTCCTTCGCCGTCAACAACGCTTCGAGCCCGGCGTGACAGGAGGCCAGGTTGTCCAGTTGGCTGTTTGCGATGAAGGCTTCACCCAGGCCGAAGAAGGCGCCGGGCTGGGTGTCGGCGACGGCCAGTTCCCAGGCACGCACACTGGCGGTGGACGCGCCTACCTGTTTGGCAAGTATCTCGCGGAAGGCGTCTTGCCCCGGCAATTCGGATTGCAGCGTGCCGAGGATAAGTGGCAGTTCATCCTGGAGGTCGTACTTCAGGCCCTCGGTGTTGACGGTGCGGTTCAGGTGAATGGCCAGGTTCGGCAGCCGCAGCATGGGCTGCTGGCCATGAAACAGATGCGGGGTGATGTCGCCGCTGGCGTCGTCCCGAACAAGAACGCGACCGGCAAGGGTGAGGTCGCGATCGGCGAAGGTGGCGAGTATCGGGCCGCCATAGACTTCCACCCCCAGAGTGTCGAGCCCGGCCTGGCGCTTGACGGGTGCGGGCTTGATGCGAAACCCGGGTGAGTCGGTATGGGCGCCGATGCCGCGAAAGCCGTGATCCGCAACGGCGCCGTCACCCGTGTGAAAGGCGATCAGGGAGGAACCGTCGCGGACCACGTAATAACCCCGGTTCGGCTCCAGCGTCCACGGGGCGCGCTCGTCCAGTGCCGTGAAGCCAGCGCCTTCAAGCCGTTGGACCATATTGGCAACGGCATGCCAGGGGCTGGGCGAGACATCGATGAAGTCGAGGAGCGCTTGAGCGGCGACGCGCTCGTCATTGGTCAACGACATGCCTGTTTCCCTTGAACGTGTGCCGGTAGTTTACCAAAGAGCGGGCGGGGGGTTTGCGATGTGGTTTTGTCGGCGTTTTTTCGGTGCGTTACGCGCTGCGCGCTAACAGCACCCTACGGGTGGCCGTGCCCGCCGCCGATTCGGTGGGTTACGGCCTTCGGCCTAACGCACCCTACGGGTGGCCTTGCCCGTCGCCGATTCGGTGCGTTACGGCCTGTGGCCTAACACACCCTACGGGTGGCCTTGCCCGTCGCCGATTCGGTGCGTTACGGCCTTTGGCCTAACGCACCCTACGGGTGGCCTTGCCCGTCGCTGATTCGGTGCGTTACGGCCTGTGGCCTAACACACCCTACGGGTGGCCTTGCCCGCCGTAGGGTGCTGTTAGCGCGCAGCGCGTAACGCACCGAAACAACGTTCGGCAGGCCACCTAAAGCCGCCCATCAACCTCATCACGGGCAAAGAGGTGCTTGATGTCATACAGAACACCGCCCGGCTTGAGCGCCTTGCGGACGTCCGCCGCACTCAGCTCCCGGAACTCCTGGTGTGCAACGGCGAGCACTACGGCATCGTAGGCGCTTTCATCCGGCATTGAGGGGAGAGGACGGATTCCGTACTCCGCCATCGCCTCGTCGGCATCCACCCAGGGGTCATGCACATCCACCTGAATGCCGTAGGTCTCCAGCTCGCGGATGGTGTCGACCACACGGGTGTTGCGCAGATCCGGGCAGTTTTCCTTGAAGGTCAGGCCCATCACCAGGGCCCGTGCACCGGCTACGGGCAGCGAACTGGTTGCCAGCAGCTTGACCACCTCTGCGGCGACGTAGTGCCCCATCCCATCGTTGATGCGGCGCCCGGCGAGAATCATCTCCGGATGATGCCCCACCGACTGCGCCTTGTGCGTGAGGTAATAGGGGTCGACACCAATGCAGTGCCCACCAACCAGCCCAGGCCGGAAAGGGAGGAAATTCCACTTGCTGCCAGCCGCCTCCAGCACCGCCTGGGTATCGATGCCCAGGCGATTGAAGAGGATGGCGAGTTCGTTGATGAGGGCGATGTTGACGTCGCGCTGGGTGTTCTCGATGACCTTGGCAGCCTCCGCCACGCGAATGCTTTCGGCGCGATGGGTGCCGGCCGTAATGATCGACTTATAGAGTTCGTCAATGAACCCGGCGATTGCCGGTGTCGAGCCCGACGTCACCTTGACGATATCCGAGACCCGATGCGCCTTGTCACCGGGGTTGATGCGCTCCGGGCTGTAGCCGCAGTAGAAGTCCTGGTTGTATCGCAGGCCCGAACTCTGCTCGAGTACCGGCACACAGTCGTCTTCCGTGGCGCCCGGGTAGACCGTCGACTCATAGATCACGACGTCACCGGGCGAGAGCACCGTCGAGACGGTTTGGCTCGCGGACAGCAGCGGGCCGAGATCCGGCCGATGGTAGCGGTCGATCGGTGTCGGGACGGTGACGATATAGACGTTGCACTCGGCAAGCGCTGCCGTGTCATCGGCGAACTGCAGATCTCGGGCCTGTCTCAGCTCGTCGGACGAGACCTCCCGCGTGCGGTCGACGCCGTTGGATAGCGCGTTGATGCGGTCGGCATTGATGTCAAAGCCGACAACGGAGTAGCGTTTTCCGAACTCCACGGCGAGCGGCAGACCCACATAGCCGAGCCCGATGATTCCGATCCTGACGTTGCTGAGGTCCATGCGTTATCCGTTGTTCGGTTTGACGGTCGGGTGAGGTGCCCAGGCGATCGTTAATTCGGTGCGTTACGGCCGTTGGCCTAACACACCCTACGCGGGCCGTGCCGTTCCGTAGGGTGTGTTAGCGCGCAGCGCGTAACGCACCGTTTCGGCGTGTGGGCAAGGTTACCGCAGGTGTGGGGTGTACTGGAAAAAGAAAAACCCCGGCGGGGTGTTATCCCGTCGGGGTTTCGGGTTAGGCGACCGGCGATCAACAGGTTTCACACGTCACCGGGGGTCAAGCCGACTGATTCTGGGCGAATCAGCCGGGAGCGCGCCTGGCACCTCTCGTCAGCCTGGTGAATGCGAGCCCCATCAGGCCGGCGGCCAGCAGCGTCAAGGTGCCGGGCGTCGGCACAGCTTGCGGATCCCGATCAACCAGTTGGGCTTCCGACCCGATGGTGAAACCGTCGAAACCGAAAGCGTCTCTCCAGTCCTCGTCGCTATTCTCGAACGACACGGTCTGGAACGGGTTTTCCTCGTCGACAATGCCCCAGAACAACAGTGCGCCTGTCATGAAGGAGCCAATGGTGTTATCGACAACATAGTTACGTTCGCCATCCAGCGTGAGTTCGAGGTTACCGTCAAAGTCTCCAACATCGGTGGCGAAAAACCCGAAAGCGACCTGAGGCTCCGAGAACTCGAGCTCGAACCCCGCCGCGTCGCTGGTGCCTACATTGAGATACTTGTCCCCCACTACGGGGAAGCGGCCCGAAATGTTGTTACTGGTTACGCCCGTATTGCCGACATCGGACGTTCCATCCAGGGTGGCCGAGATGCCATCGAAATCAATGTCGATGGGAAACACCTCGCCTTCGTCGACATCGGCGAAATCCTCGACCCTGACCCCTTCGAGGTTGTCGAGAAAGCCCTCCTGGGCGTCTACGGCCTCCGAGTCCGCCGGTACGGTCTGGTTGGCGTCCTGGTCTTCACCGAAGAAAACCATCGGGGCTGCCTTAGCTATTGGAGCTCCGAACAGCAGCCCGACTGCAGCCACGCCCAGCGGCAGTGGATACACGGCTTGCATTTTCATTGCTACCTCCTGGGTCGAACAAAATCCCGTATTTCGATTGATGGGTAAGCGTCCGGGCAACACCGCCTTGACGATGTGCGTTGCGATCAGTCCGCCGGACGAAGCTCTGGCAGATTCCAGGGCAGCAGTTCTTCGATGC
>NZ_JALJXV010000015.1 GCF_024170285.1 Natronocella acetinitrilica | reverse complement strand
TGGCGTATACGCTGAGGCAGGCGTCTACGACCCTTGCGGCGCAGGTTGAGCTTCAACCCACAGTAAACCCGCCAGACTCGCTTGTGATTCCAGACTAGGCCGCGGCGCCGGATCAGCTTGAAGAGCTTGCTGAAGCCCCGTTCCGGAAAGCGCTCCACTAGCTCCTGGAGCACCGCAATCACCTGCTGGTCCCGATCCGGTTGCTTGCGATAACGCACCACGGATCGCGCGATTCCAGCAGCATCACACGCCCGGCGCTGACTCATGCCATGCTCCTGCGTCAACGCAGTCACAATGCGGCGCTTGTCGTCCGGGCTCAGAGCTTTTTTGTGATGACATCCTTGAGCGCCGTGTTCTCAAGCGCCAGATCCGCGTACATCCGCTTAAGCCGGGCATTCTCTTCCTCAAGCTCCTTGAGCCGGCGAATATCGGCCGCCTCCATGCCGCCGTACTTCGACTTCCACTGGTAGTACGTCGCATCGGAAATACCAAGCTCCCGACAGATGTCCTTCACCTTGCGGCCACCCTCCACCTGCTTCAGCGTCTGGACGATCTGGCTCTCTGAGAATCTGCTCTTGCGCATCTGGGCCTCCTTGGGCTTAGTCTGCCCGGAGACCTCAAGTTTTCAATGGACCAATTTTCGGGGAAGGTGACAGGCATGCATGTTGTCGACGATGGCGCCGGTGCGGCCGTTGAACACGACGTACTCCGGCTGGGTGTGGAGCATCTTCTTCGCATCGAATGCCTGCAGCCCACTCCGTCCCAGTGCGCCGGTGGTGTACAGCTCGCCCTGCATGACATAGAACTCCTTGTCCACCGGCGGCAGGCCCTGTTCGGGTTCCACCAGGATCAGGCCGTACATGCCGTGTGCCATGTGCACGGACATGTTCGATACGGCGCAGTGGTACACATATAGGCCCGGATTCAAGGTGCGGAAACGAATCGTCTTGCTTTCCCCCGGTGCGACCACGGTTGCCTCGCCACCGCCGCCCGGCGCCGTGGCGGCATGCAGGTCGATATTGTGTTGATGCAAACTCGTTGCGTTATTGTGCAAGGTGAGCTCGACGGTATCGCCCACGCGCACGCGTAGCATGGGGCCGGGCACCGTGCCGTTGAACGTCCAGTAATTGAATACGATTCCTGGCGCAATTTCGGCGAGAACTTCCTTTGTCTCCAGCGTCAGGCGGATGAGTTCCGGTTCTCGCCGCCCCGATGCGCTCGACAGCGGATCATCGGCGCTTGCGATAGCGATCGGCGGCGGCACGCGATTCGGATTATGGGCAATGTCATCAATCCACTCGAACTGGTCCATTTGACGGAAGAACGTCAGCACGTTCTGCAGCGGCAAGCCGGGACCCGCGCCCGGGCCAAAGGACTGGACGCACATGGGGTACTGGAACAGGTACGCCTTACCGACGGAAACCGACGCAAAGATTGCTACGCCGATGATGAATACGACGATCGACGCCCGCATCGGGACGGAGTCGATGCTGTGCACCAGGCGCAGGAAGAAAAACAGCGATGCTGTGATGGCGATGACGAAGCCGAACGCCTGCAGAAGGCTCACGCGCAGGAACCCGAACAGCGAGAAGCCACCCACCAACAGGATCACCAACACGGCGAGCAACAGCAGCGCTGCAACAATGACCACGAGAACGTTCGAGAGTTTATGCAGATTCATGTGACGCCCACCTCATACGGGAGATGTTCGCGCATTCGGCACTCCGCCAGTCGTTCGCTGACGCACGGAACTAGTTTTGGACGACGATGGCGATGCGAATGGATGGGAGCGTAAGCTTCCTGCTTCGCTCGCAGTCCTCTTCGTGAGTCCGCTCCCGTCCATGGTCGCTAGCAACGATTGCACCATCACGTGCCGCGCATCGGGCATGAAGGATGCGCTCTCGTCACCCCTGGATCTCGGCGATGACCTCGCCGGTTTCCTCGCTCAGCCCCATCTCCTGGAAACCGAAACTGGCGTAGAAGTCCCGGGCGACCTGGTTGGTGGATACATAGCAGATCGCGATCCTCTCGAAGGGGCCACGTGCCCTGATCTCGTTCAGCAGGCACTGCATGGCCCTGTGTCCTATGCCCCTTCCCTGGTGGCGTCGATCGACCATGAGACGGAAGATGTTGTAGGCAGGCAGCCGACCTTCGTGGTGGAAGGATTCGTACATGAGGAAGCCGACCACTTCGCCGCTGCAATAGATAGCGCGAGGCTGATAGGTCGGATGGAAGCTCGATTCGGCAATGGAATACAAATTGTCAGCGACATAGCCAAGTTGTGATGTCGGTAATTCCAGCGCAATGACGGCCTCGAAGTTGTCGCTGGTAATGCTCTTTAGTGTTACGCCCATCGCATGCTCCTCCCTTTGGATATTTCACCCAACATTCACGGGGCGGGTGGCTGTAGCTTCGGGAGCTCACAAGGCGAGCGGTCGGGCAGCGTGGCTCATATCGTGCTTTTTTGCCCGCCTTGACCGGCGAAGGGGAGAGCAGCAGACGCTTACAGTTCGGTGATGAACGCTCCGCGATGGAATGCCTGCGCGGCCTCTACCTCTGCAACGCCGCGCAGGCCGGGTTCCGCTGGCTCGGCGCCGGCCAGCACCTGGAGCACCGACCTGACACCATGCGACAGCGATATCAGGTTGTAGCCGCCTTCCAGCACGAAGACCAGCTTTCCCCCGCACTGCTGGCGTGCCAAGCTCTGCAGGACGCCAGTCATGGCGGCAAAGCCGTCATAGGAGACATTTAACGCCAGGTCATGGGTGTGGGGATCGAATCCAGTCGAGACCAGGATCAGGTCAGGGCGGAACCACTGGGCCGCCGGTACCAGGATCTCGCGGAATGCCTTGAGATAGGCCGCGTCGTTGGCATCTGCTGGCAGGGGAACATTGACGACGGTGCCATCCCCGACGCCCACACCGACCTGCGCGAGACTCCCTGTCCCGGGATAGAAGGGGGCGGCACGGTGGATGTCGAAGAACAGTACATCAGGGTCGGCCGCGAAGATGTCCTGGGTACCGTTCCCGTGATGGGCATCCCAATCGACGATCATGACCCGCTGGCAGCCTAGCGCCGCCTGGGCATGGGCTGCAGCCACCGCCACGTTGTTGAACAGGCAAAAGCCGCGGGCGCGCACCGGTTCAGCATGGTGACCGGGGGGCCTTACCAGCGCGAAGCTACTCTCGGCTCTCCCCTCTACCACCGCCTCGACGGCGGCGATCGCCGTGCCGGCAGCAACTTCGGCGGCATCGACGCTGCCGGGTGATACGGCCGTGGTGTCGTCGTCCAGCCAGGCGCTCTCTCCGCGCAGCTGGTAGATGCTGTCAAGATAGGAGCTGGTGTGGACGCGCCCGAGCTGCTCGCGAGTGGCTGGCATTCCTGTCTCGAAGTTCACTCCGTGGACCGGTTCGATGTCGAGCAAGTGCCGGATCGCGGTGAGCCGTGCGGGGTGTTCGGGATACTTCCAGGGGACTCCCAGCCCGGAGAGCAGTGAGCGGATGCGCGTGTCCATGCGCCCCGGCAGGAATGGCACCTCAATATCCGGTTCATGAGCCAGCATCCTTTCATCATAGAATGCGATCACGCTGTTCTGGTCGGCCACTGTGAAGGCTCCACGTTTCCAAGGTTCAAGAGGGCATCGCGACCTTTGATGTTGTGTCACGGGAGGATTCGTATCTGTGCGATCACGTACATCGTGCCCGCATAACCATGGCCATCGACCTCACGAGACTCCACAGCCTCGGGATATTCATACGCTGTCCCCAGCCCTCAGTTTGCGCAGGTATGGGGCCTGTGCTTCCCCCTCCCGCCTCGGCGTTTGCCCGGCCGACTCTGACGTACATGGCAGTCTTGCCGGCGGCGTTGAGTTCCAGGATGCGGGCCTTGTCCAGGGCTTGGTCTAGCAGGTCGGCAGAGCCCACAGCAACGGTGTGCCCATCAACATCGGCACGAATGCCCTTGCCGGCGACTGGCTCCGCCGTGTTCACCATTTCGAGTAGCAGCTTGCGCTGTTCCGCGCCGCGGATAATCGCATCCGCCAGGGGGTGTTCGGAAGCCGTTTCGGCCCTGCGGCTAGCGTGAGCATCTGGTCCTCGCTATAGGTGTCATCCAGTACGACCACATCGAATTAGTCAGGGTGCCGGTCTTGTCCACGACAACGGCGCTAACGCGGGCTGAGGTCTCGAGATTTTCACCGCCCTTGATAAGGATGCCGTCCTTTGAGGACCGACCGATCCCCGCAACAGCGAGCAGACGCTGTACTCGTGGCGCAAGCGTTTTGGCGGCCTGGACACAGTCGATGTAAAACGACTCCGGGCAGTCGAGGCCGAGAATGCGCGGCTCAAACGCCTGCTGGCAGAGCGCGACCGCGATGCAACGGACCAATTTTCAGGGAAGGCGACATTGACAACTGCTAAATAGGAATGCTTGTTTCAAAAGCCCAAAAACAACATATCCAGCGCTGCAGAGATTTCATCTTGCTTCTCGGCCAGGCTACTGACTGCAGAACGCAATTCGCCTTGAGGTATAGCGGCCATGTACTGCGTGGCCATTACGAGCTCCTGGCCCTCAATACTAAATACAGGATTTAGCCGCTGTGCAGGGGACGGCGCGGAGGATTTGGGCAGCAGGGGTACGACAACTCGCGTATTCAAGCTGCCTAGAAGGTCTGACTGAACGTCCAGCAGATAGCCAGCTTCGCCCTCATATTTGAAGACGTCAAAGCGTGCCATCAGAACTGACGGTGGCGAGCCAGGGGCAAGCCATTATCTTCAACATATGCGTTAGAACTTGCCAGAGCGCTGGCATTTTCTTTGAGCCACTTCTCCTGCTTATGCAGTTTCACGGCCTCCGCGATGCCGGCTTCCGCGGACCTTGATACATTGATTCCCAGCGCTTTTGCCTCTTTGAGAAGAGCACTATCTAGCGATAGGTTGGTTGGCTTTCGGGTGGGTTTGTGAGCTTCAGCGGCCTGCATGGTTTAGTCCTGGTTCGCAATTATGTGCTCATAATATGCCCATATACGATGCGTATCAAGCATGCGTGTCGGCATCATTACAAGCGAGGAATGCTATTCCAAGGGGCTGCACTCGCCACGGACGAGAATGCTGCTGCACGTCATATCCGGAACCCACACATGTGGGTTCCAGCTAAGAGTGAAACTCCACGCCCTTTTGAATCAGGGCTTTGCAAGCGTTTTCCAAACAAGCTTCATCGGGATTCCGCCTAATCGCGAAATTGGACCCGTTTTTTCCGGATAACCGTGAAGTTTTACAGGATTCTCTAAGTATCGAACGAGGTCTCCCTCGTCCGTTAACGTTAGTTTAGCGTTTATCCAGCAGCAATTGACCACAGCCTGCGGCGCGTTGGAAATTCCGGCGGGCGACCTTGGAGTACGGAGCAGAGTTTCAGAACAATCGATGAAACTGGAGCCGTATCGCGGCAGGTCAGGCTCTCTTGAATACATCCTCTCGATAAAACGTCGCCTGGCTTAGGCGGTACGACTGTTTTCCGCCGACGTTCCGCGCTTCTGGTTTCGCCACTCCAATGCTTTGGCGTACTGCTCTCGTATGTACGCGAGTTGGTCCTGGAGTGCCAGTAATGCACCTTCCGTATCCCTCGCTCTCAGCGCATCCACGATACGTTGATGCTGTGCGACGATGAAAGCGCGTTCCCGGAAGCGGAAAACGACCATGTTTGCGAGGGGTTGCAGTGCTTCGATGACAGCGAACATCAGGTACTGCAGAACGCCGTTTCCGCTTGCGTCTACCAGGGCCCGGTGGAATCGCACGTCTGACGCACAAAACTCCTCATCGGTTATTTCCCCCTTCTGAACCTCAACCTCAGCCTGCATTGCATCGAGATGGTCCGATTGGCGGCGGTCGATGGCTAGTCGGCAACAGACCTGCTCCAGTTCGAACCGAGCCTCGGTTACCTGTTCAAAGTCGAAGCTGCCCATTGAAACCAAGACGGTCATGGTGCTTGTCAGAGCCTCATGCGCTTCCTCCTGGCTTGGCGATTTGACGAAGGTCCCGCCCGTCGATCCCCGCCGGGATTGGATTAGGTTCTGCGCC
This sequence comes from Natronocella acetinitrilica, assembly GCF_024170285.1. Lineage (NCBI taxonomy): Bacteria > Pseudomonadati > Pseudomonadota > Gammaproteobacteria > Chromatiales > Ectothiorhodospiraceae > Natronocella > Natronocella acetinitrilica. Next base: position 12,735 of record NZ_JALJXV010000015.1, on the reverse strand, counting down.
GCCAAATGCTTAAGTGCTTCCCTGATCGTTGGGCGCGAGACAGAAAAGCGATCCGCGAGCTCATGCTCTGTCGGTAGCTTCTGGTTAGGCTGGAGTCGGCCCTCCAAAATGGCCGCTCTGAGGCTGTTCGCGATTTGTTTCGCGACGCCTTCGGTTACTACGTTGTCGTACCTAATCCCATCGACCACTGACGTGACCTCCACGATGTCGCCTTCCGTGAGCGTGGCGGTTAAACATTGATGAGCGCGGGGGAACCTAATGAACCCGCCATGTTCATCGGTGAGTGTACGGAGACGCTCAGTATAACAGCATCAATCAGCCATATGGTAAAGACGTGTTTATATAAATGTTTGACAAATGTCGGTTGCCTACCTACGCTTTGATTAACCGGCACAAAGGCTGCCGGAACGACAATAAAATATATTAAAAACATAAATTTAAAGCGGAGAAGCCGATGGGATCCGATACCTTCAAGGCCATGGTCCTTCGTCAGGAAGGCGAGGGGACAACTCATAACATCGAATGGCTCACCGACGCAGATTTGCCGGAAGGCGACGTTCTTGTAGACGTTCAGTACTCCAGCATGAACTTCAAGGACGCCTTGGCTGTGACGGGGACTGGGAAGATTGTGCGAACGTGGCCAATGGTCCCGGGAATCGATCTTGCCGGAACGGTTCGAGACTCCTCGTCAGATGAATTCTCAGTCGGGGCGCAAGTCGTACTGACTGGGTGGGGAGTCGGCGAACGCTACTGGGGTGGCTACTCGCAACGGCAGCGCGTTCAATCAAAGTGGCTGGTCGAGCTTCCCGATGGCCTGGACCCTCGGCAGGCAATGGGCATCGGCACTGCGGGATTGACAGCCATGCTGTGCGTGATGCGGCTTGAGGATGCTGGCCTAAAACCCTCTGATGGCTCGGTATTGGTTTCTGGGGCAATGGGTGGTGTTGGCAGCGTTGCGGTGTCGATCCTCGCGTCACTCGGCTACGACGTTACGGCTTTGATTCTCCCCAGTCAGGCGGAGCACTCTGGCTACCTCAGTTCGCTGGGGGCCAAGGATATTATCTCTGGAGACGAATGGGGGCAGCCACCAAGGCCTCTTGAGACTCAAGTCTGGGCGGGCGCGATTGACACCGTCGGGGGCAAGGTGCTCGCGAGAATACTCTCAAGCATGGACTACGGCGGCCTGGTCGCGAACTGTGGTCTTGCGGGTTCGCATGATCTCCCTTCGACCGTAATGCCGTTCATCCTGCGTGGGGTAAGTCTTCTCGGCGTTGACTCCGTCATGTGTCCCCGCGACAGACGAATTGCAGCCTGGCAGCGCATAGTCATGGATCTACCAACAGATGCTCTGTCCGCGATTCATCATGTTGCTTCTCTCGAGGAAACGCCCTCAGTAGCGCAAGACATGCTGGCGGGTAAATTGCGAGGGCGGGTTGTTGTAGACCTCAACAACTAACCAGACGCGATCATGGAGTGTTGCATCAGCTATATAGCCTGAGACATTCCATAAGACAGGAAGAAGCGGAGTCCTTGGGATGCAGCATGTTGTGGACCAAGCAGAGGTAGCCGATACGGATCCGCGTGGCTGTTGGGCGGCCTTGGCGATACTCGCGAGCGCCATGATTCTTGGGATGGCAACGTGGTTCTCCGCTACTGCGGTTGTTCCCCAGTTTAAAGGATTGTGGGGGCTGTCCTCTTCTCAGGCGGCCTGGCTGACAATAGCGGTCCAATTGGGGTTCATCTGTGGAGCACTGGGCTCTGCTCTTCTGAACTTAGCGGATGCGATAGCGCCGCGGCGTCTCATTCTGTTCGGTTGCCTTGGCGCAGCAGGGGCGAACGCACTCATTCTGATCGCACCAACCATCGGATCCGTAATCGCCCTCAGGTTCATGACGGGCATATTTCTCGCTGCAGTCTATCCGCCAGCGATGAAGGCTATGGCGACATGGTTCCGCATCAATAGAGGGACTGCCCTTGGCATCATGGTGGGCGCCCTAACTATCGGGTCGGCGTCTCCCCACCTCGTCAATGGGCTTGGTGGATTGGATTGGCGGGTGGTCATTCTCGGAACCAGTGCCATGACGCTGGTCGGCGGCCTAATCACCGAGTATCTGGGTCGGGATGGTCCGTATCCATTCCCAAAGGGCGCCTTTAATCCGCGAATGGCGTGGGGTGTGTTCAGGGATCGAGGAGTCCTCTACCCGTGCCTCGGGTACTTCGGGCACATGTGGGAACTGTATGCGATGTGGGCATGGTTCTCGGTATTCCTCTTGGCGACTTTACAACTTCACGAGGTGGAGAACGCAGCCACGTTGGCGGCACTTGGGACATTCCTTGTTATCGCAGTAGGAGCGCTGGGCTGCTGGATCGGTGGCGTGATCGGGGATCGCTGGGGCCGAAGTCGGGCAACCATACTTGCGATGTGCCTATCCGGCACTTGCGCACTGACAATCGGTTTCGTGCAGGGCGTGTCGGTGACCCTGGTCATGGTGCTCGGTCTGATATGGGGATTCTGGGTCATCGCCGACTCAGCACAGTTTTCAACCGCTGTTACTGAAGTCGGTCGGCAGGACTACATCGGAACAGCATTAACCATGCAGCTCGCGATCGGTTTCGCTCTGACGGTACCGACGATCTGGTTGATCCCAGTACTCGAGGCATTAGTAGGGTGGGGGGGCGCGTTCTCACTACTCGCGCTTGGGCCCATGCTCGGTGTGATCGCCATGTTCAAGCTCATGTCGCTTCGCCAGGCAGGCGCTTAGCGCCCCGAAAGAGGGAGAGCGACGTTCGCCGGCAATCGCAGCAGCAACATTAAAATAATCAATAGCCGACAAAAGCTCGGCGTGTGAGGAGGAGAGCAACGTGCTAACAGAAGTCGAGGCCAAGGCCCTCTTGCGGCAATACCGCATCCAGACGACAGCGCCAATGTTGGCCACCAGCGCGGAACAGGCGGATCAAGCATGTAAGACGTTCAATCGCCCGGTGGTGATGAAAGTGGTGTCCGCGGATGTCGCCCATAAAGCTCGAGTCGGAGGCGTGCGTGTTGGTATCGATCCTGCCGATGCCTCTGGGATTTTCGAGGAGATCATGAGCGCCGTTCGCGCCGCAGAGCCGAACGCCAAACTCGAAGGAGTGTTGATCGAGGAGGTTGTGGAAGGCCACCTCGAGGTCTTTATCGGCGCGCGCGTTGACCGCGAGTACGGTTCTATCGTGATGCTGGGCCGGGGTGGTAGTGGCGTAGAGGCAGGCGCTCCACCAGTTACTGCCCTCGCGCCACTCTCCCCGGAGTCGGCTGACGGCTTGCTGACCCAAGCATTCGGGACCTCCGCTGATGGTGTGCTCGACCAGACCGCTCGCTCTACCTTACATCGCTATCTGCTGGCAGTGGCAGGGGCAGAAGGTCTGCTATTCCGGGAGGACATCAGCGATCTGGATATCAATCCGTTGCTTGTCGGCGAGAAGGAAGTTGTTGCGGTAGATGCTGTGGCGGAACTCCTCTCCCCAGGAGAACGGTTCGGCCGGCTGGATGCGGATACGGTCTCACAGGAAAAGGCTGGTCGCGTTCAACGCTTGCAGCGCATGCGTGCTTTGTTCGAACCAGAGGCTATCGCCTTTATTGGCGCTTCGACTTCGCCTTCCAAATTAGGCTACCGAAATATCAAGAATCTCGTTGATTTCGGCTTTCGAGGCCGTGTCTACCCGATCCATCCTAAGGCTGCGGAAATCTGTGGCGTCCAGGCCTACCCGTCCATAGGGGACGTTCCCGGGCCCGTTGATCGTGCCTACATCGCGCTCTCGGCCGCCCAAGTGCCACAGGCTCTCGAGGACTGCGTCAAGAAAGGCGTGGATGTCGTGCAGGTCCTCTCTGCAGGTTTCTCGGAGTGGGTTCCCAAGGGTGAACGTGGTGAGCCGGCAGAAGATCCGGACGCAGTCTTGCGTGCGGCGATCAAGGGCAGCGGCACCAGAGTGGTGGGCCCCAACTGCATCGGCACATTTTCTTCGCGTGCTCGTTTGGCCATGGGCGCCGCACGATATTGCCCGACCGACTCGGGAAGCATCACCTTCATTTCCCAAAGCGGCACTTTCGCGGGAGATGTGGTGCGGCGTGCCCAAGCACTAGGGTTACCTGTCGGCCAAGTGCTGTCCTGCGGGAATTGTCTGGACCTTGATCTCATTGATTATCTTTTGTTCTGCGAAGCGGATACGAATACGAAGTTGATCGCGATCTATGCGGAATCGATCCGAAACGCAGGGCTGTTCTTCCGGCTTGCAGCACAGTCGAGCAAACCCATCGTCATCTTCCGCGGTGGCCTTACGGATCAAGGTGGCGCGGCAGCGAGCAGTCACACTGCCGCACTTGCGACTGACACTGTGCTCTGGGAAGCGGCCGTCAGGGCGTCGGGTGTTTTGCAGGTAGGCACGCTCGACGATCTGCTTGACGTTCTCGTCGCGTTCAGCGGACACGACACGCTTACAGGAAAGCGGCTCGCCATTTTCGGTTCAGGCGGAGGCGTCAGTGTTACGTCATCGGACGCTGCGGAACAGGTGGATCTGGAACTCGCAACACTCAATTCCATGACGCGCTCTGAGCTTGAGGGGTTTGCAGGTCCGGGCACCAGCGTCAGCAATCCTATCGACATTCCGGTATGGGGCCTGAAACGCGGTGACGACTTCGTACTTGGAGAAATTCTTGACCATCTGAAAGCGGACGATGGCATCGATGCCATCGTCGCTTATGTAGAGATGGGAACGGTAATGGACTTTTCCGATGCCGACGAGGAAGGGCTGGCGCAACTGCAAGCGATCTGCGATTCGATTCTGGCCACTGCGACGTCTGGCGCTGCGGTCTCACTAGTTCTGAGAAGCACTGGTGACAAAGTCCAGGACGACTTCGTTCGAGCCCAACGGCCAGTCTTTATTCGTCGCGGCATAAGCCTTTATAGCTCGACCGCACGTGCTGTGCGCGCGATCGGTCGGCTGCGGGCAATGTCTCGCGGAGTGGCGTCGCGCAGCGTCGACATCAAAAACGGCTAGTGGAAGACAAACTATTGCTTGCGAACGCCGCTGGGCGAAGCACTACGAGAAGGATACAGACATGACCTACGAAACATTGCTTTACACAGACCTTGGCCACGGAGTTGGGCAAGTTACGTTCAATCGGCCGACACGAGCCAATGCAATGAATCAACCGATGCTCAGGGAGTTGCGCCAACTATGCGCCTCGCTTGAAGTGGACGACAGCCTCCGCTGCCTCATCGTCACTGGCTCGGGGGGAGCATTCAATTCGGGCTTCGACCTCAAGGATCAAGCGCAAGCCCAGCCGTCGGGGGTCAAAGACTGGGTTCCCCTGCTTGAGGCTGATTTCGAGGGAATCATGTCGTTCTGGCGATTCTCCAAACCGACGATTGCTGCAGTCAATGGTCCTGCACTTGCGGGTGGCTTCGAACTCATGCTCGGTTGCGACATGGCTATCGCTGCGGATAACGCGATATTTGGTGAACCAGAACTGAAGTTCGGCGCGGGCATAGTGGCAATGCTGCTGCCATGGTTCGTTGGCCCCAAAGTTGCCAAAGAAATCATATTTACCGGCGAAGATCAGCTCTCCGCACAACGAGCGCTCGAACTCGGTCTAGTCAACCGGTTAGTCCCTCAGAAAGATGTACTGGACGCTGCCATAGAGTTGGCAAGGAAGCTCGCTCGCATGGACCCCATGGTGCTTCAGCGCACGAAAATGGCGCTCAATCGTACCTACGCGATTATGGGTATGGATGAGGCGCTGCGCGCGGCTCTCGACATTGATATCCAAATTGAAGGCGAGGGATCGTGGCTAAAGCGAGAATTCCTCAAAGTCTGTAGAGAAGAGGGACTCGGCAGCGCGCTCAAATGGCGGGCGGAGCGCTTTGGTCAGTAGACATCTATCTCTCGTGACACGGTGAGGTGGCAAATGCGCGCCCTCGTTTGGATTGACCGCTTGAGCATACTGTTCGGAAAAGTAGCAAGCTACTTTATCTGGATCGTGATAGTTCTCGTTGTCTGGGAAGTTATTTCGCGTTACCTGTTGAATGCGCCAACCGTCTGGACTCAGGGCTATGTGCAGCGCTTTTTCGCTGCATATTTTATCCTGATTGGGGCGTACACCTTGGTCAGGAATTCACATGTTCGTGTTGACTTGGTGTTGGGGACATCCAGCCCGCGGTGGAATGCCTTCACTGACTTGTTGAACTATTCCCTCCTATTCATTTGGGCGGCGGCGCTGTGCTGGGAAGGTTGGGAATATTTCTTTGATGCTTGGCGCTTCAACGAACTGGATAGCGGAGCGCTTCGCCATCCAATGTGGCCAGTAAAGCTTTCCTTAGTTATTGGCATGGGGCTGATGGCGTTGCAGGCCGCCGCTGAGATAATTCGAGCAATTGTGTTGATTATAAATCCGAAAAAAGAAGTCCCCAGGGTGGTTTCAACATGAGTCCAGAGCTTCTTACATTAGGCATGTTTGGTTCGTTGGTTTTGGCCATCGTTCTTGGGGTCTCTTTATCCTATGCGTTAGGCGGAATTGCAGTAATATTCACATTGATAACAGTGGGGCCGTTCGGGCTACTGTCGCTTGTCTCAGCTACATTTAACTTGATGTGGTCAATTCTGCTTGGGGCCATTCCTTTCTTTATATTCATGGGTGTGGCACTTGCAAGCTCACAGATTTCCCGTGACCTGTACCACGCGTTCTATTTATGGTCAGGGCGGATGAATGGTGGCTTGCTTTTCGGCACTGCCGGTTTTGCGGCCACCCTTTCCTCAATGACCGGAAACTGCGCGGCCTCGACCATTACCACAGGTATGATCGGGATTCCGTCTATGGAGAAGTACAAGTACCGCCGTTCGCTGGTGCTTGGGACCATCGGTGCTGCCGGCACGCTTGGCATTCTTATCCCGCCATCGATCACATTGATCGTCATCGGCATGACGACTGGCCTGTCCGTAGGCCGTCTGTTTCTGGGTGGTCTAGTAGCTGGAATGATTGCGCTTGCGGCGATTGTGCTTTACGTGGCAATCCGCGTGTGGCTGCAGCCTAGTATCGCTCCAGGGGCCGATAATGCTGTACCTCTGAGAGACAAGGTCCGGGCGCTTCGAATTGTTTTGGCACCGGTTATTATTGTTGGTCTCGTTCTCGGCTCTATCTTCGCTGGTATGGCGACTCCTACCGAGGCGGCTGGAGTTGGCGCTGCTGCTGTGGTCGTGGCGACGCTAATTCGTGGCGAGGTGAATTGGAGATTCATTCAGAACGTCACGTATTCATCGGCCACCACCACAGGGATGGTGCTTTGGATCATCTTCGGAGCTGGTGCATTCGTAACGGTTTATGAGCAAGGTGGCGGCATTCTCTTTATGCAGGGTTTGCTTCTCGGACTCGATGTTGAGCCGATCACAATGATTCTGCTCATGCAGCTCACGGCACTTGTTCTGGGCATGTTTCTCGATCCGATCGGAATAATTCTTTTACTATTGCCTATATTTATTCCAATAGTCATTAACTTGGGTTATGACCCGATCTGGTTTAGCGTGGTATTCCAGCTGAATCTTTGTATTGGATATATAACGCCGCCTTTTGGTTATAATATCTTCTATTTAAAGAGCCTTGTTCCGGAAACACCAATTATGGATATATACAAGGCTGTTCTGCCGTTTGTTTTTGTTATGATTTTAGCGGGTTTGTTGCTCATTTTATTCCCCGGTATTATCACATCTGTGGTTGAGTGGGGTTTTCGGCGGTAGTTAATTAGTCGGAGGTGAATGCGCGAAATATATCTAGGCGAGCTACAAAACTAAAACCAGTATATATCGAGGAGTGTAGACAATGGTCGAAGAACGCAAGGTATCTGGGGCAAAGACAGTTTCGCGTCGGGATTTCTTAAAGAAGTCGGCGGCCGCAACCGCCGGTGCGGCAGCCGCTATTGGCGCACCTGCCGTCATTTCGTCCACGAATAGCAAGTTTAAGTGGACTATTCAGAGTCACTGGACGCCTGGCGTCTGGTACTTCGAGACGGTGTATCGGGAATTCGCGAGACGGGTCGAGGAGGCCACGGCCGGCGAAATCGAGATCGATACCCGAACCGCCAATTCCGTCGTATCCACCCAAGACATTCTCGGTGCGGTGCGACGAGGGCGACTTGATGCATCCTTTATTTTTCCTGGTTACTGGGTAGGTGAGCTGCCTGTGGCCGGACACCTGAATGGCAACCTTGGGACCTTTGCCAGTCATGAAGAAATGCATCTCTTCATGTACGAAATGGGTGCGCTTGACGTTATCCGTGAGGCCTATGCCGAGAGAGGCGTCTATCAGGCAGGTCCGATGTCCTTCGGCGGCATCACCGTGTTCGCGCGAGAACCACTCGTGACGCTTGATGATTTCCGTGGTTTCAACATTCGCTCAACTGGAACGCCTGCAAGGGTTTTCGAACGACTTGGAGCGTCACCGACGATGGTTCATGGTAATGAGCTTTACCAGGCCATGCAGACCGGAATTGTTGACGGTGCGCATTGGGGCTGCGTCTCGACAGGCTGGGGAATGAATCTGCAGGAAGTGTCCAGCTACATCATGCAACCGGACATGCTCTCCCATTCGAACGGTGAATTCATCGTCAACATGGATCGATGGAACGAACTCGGATCAGACCACAAGCGCGTGATCCACGAGTGCGTGCGTGCCATGAGTGCAGATGCGAGTGCCCATTTCCGCCATAGGGATTTCTTGCTCATGGAGGAATTCGTTCAGGACTTCGGCGGAGAAATCGTGCAAATGGATCCCTCGGTGATGGAAGCCATTCAGCGGGAATCGATGGTGGTGGTTGATGAGATCTCCGAGCAGGATCCACGTTACTCCGGCAGAGTGGGTGAAATTCTCCACGAGTTCATGCGCCTGACTGGAAAAGTCTGAAGGGGTTGAGCGAGGCACGTTGACGTGCCTCGCTCAACGTCAACGGTGTTTGTTCATGTCGCACGAGGGAACGATTGTGCCGCACTATACAGCTGCGCATTGGGGCATCAGGGAGGTCGAGGGTACAGAGTTAAGGCATTGGTCCGAAGATCCATTTCCCTCCCGTATCGGTCTTGATCAGCTCCATCCTCACTTGCAACGGCTTCGAGTCAAGCGGCCCGCGGTGCGCGCCAGTTGGTTGCGCGAGACTAGCCGTGGACCAAACGCGAGAGACCCGCAGGAGCCCTTCGTTGAAGTTGGTTGGGACTTTGCCCTGGATCTCATCGCTGGTGAATTGGAGCGCGTGCGCGGCCGACATGGCAACCAGGCGATTTTTGGTGGCTCCTACGGCTGGTCAAGCGCTGGTCGATTCCATCATGCCCAGAGCCAGCTGCATCGGTTTCTCAATGTCATTGGCGGATACGTTCGTCATGTGGACACCTACAGCCTCGGCGCCGCCAGCGTGATGATGCCCCACGTCGTAATGCCCATGTCCAAGCTGATGGTGCAGCAGAGCACATGGCCGGTCATTGCAAAACACACACGTCTATTCGTGTCATTCGGTGGTGTGCCCTTGAAGAGTACGCAGGTTTCTCCTGGGGGGGTGGGGAAACATCGAGCATCGGAGGGCATGAGGTCACTACATGCCTCCGGCGCGAAGCTCGTTAATATTGGTCCCGTCGGGGACACCCTTGAGTGTGAGGGTGTTGAATGGATTCCGATCCGTCCGAACACCGATGTTGCCGTGATGCTCGCACTCGCCTATGTCATTAACGAAGAGGGATTACACAATGTGGCCTTCCTTCGCGACTACTGCGTAGGCTTTGAGCGTTTCAGGGCGTCTTTCACAGGCGAGGACGGTGGAGCGCCCTGTACTCCTGAATGGGCTGAATCTGTCTCTGGTATGCCGGCGGCGCGAATCGTGACCTTGGCGAGAGAGCTGGTCGCAACACGCAGCCTGATCAACATGGCATGGTCGCTCCAGCGTGGGAGCCATGGTGAACAGGCGTGCCACGCTCTCATCGCGCTCGCTTCCGTGGTTGGGCAGATTGGTTTGCCAGGTGGAGGCTTTGGTTTCGGTTACGGATCAATGAACGTCATTGGTAGTGACGGAGGGAGTCTACGAGGCCCGACATTACCTCAGGGTAGGAACCTCGTATCCGAGTTCATTCCAGTCGCACGACTCTCGGACATGTTGCTGCGCCCCGGGGAGACATTCACCTACAACGGTGAAACCCTGCAGTATCCCGATATCCGGTTAGTATATTGGGCTGGAGGGAATCCCTTCCATCATCATCAAGATCTGAACCGATTACAAAAAGCGTGGCAACGGCCTGAAGCCATAATCGTCAACGAGCAATATTGGACAGCAACCGCACGTCGAGCGGATGTTGTCTTGCCAGCGACGCTCCCTCTTGAGCGCGACGATCTTGGGTACTCGGCGCGAGAGGGTCACCTTGTCGCCATGCGAAAAGTCGCCGCGCCGCTGGGGGCCGCCAAGCATGACTATGAGATTTTTCAGGAATTGGCCGAGCGATTGGGGGCTAGAAACCAGTTTACCGAGGGCTTGAGCGCATCGGACTGGCTGAGACGGCTCTACGGGGAATGCCGCGAAGCCAATCCAGAAGCCGAGTTGCCTGAATTTGATGATTTCTGGGGGCAAGGAATGGTCATGCTCGACGATGACGTCGAGCCTCAAACGCTCTTGGAAGCGTACCGTCGGGACCCGATTGCGCATTCGTTGGAGACACCGTCGGGGCGGATCGAGTTGTACTCGGAAACTGTTGCGAACTTCCGCCTTGATGATTGTCCGGGGTACCCGTCATGGATCCCCCCTCATGAGTGGCTTGGCTCATCATCGATCACGCCTGAAGTGACGTTTCATTTGCTATCGGACCAGCCGGCGAGAAGGCTGCACAGCCAACTTGACGCGAGTGAATATAGCCTAGGCGGGAAGATAGACGGCCGCGAACCCGTCGACATAAGCTCAGTCGACGCGCAACGTCTTGGCGTTAATACCGGGGATGTGGTGGAACTCTGGAATGACAGAGGGAGATGCCTCGCCGCAACGAGAGTCACGGATTCAATTAGGAGTGGAGTTCTGCGACTGAGCACGGGCGCGTGGCTGGATCTCGACTCTGATGGTAGAGATCGACACGGAAATCCGAATGTTCTAACTCTGGATGTCGGCACTTCTTCCCTCGCGCAAGGCTGTGCCGCCCACACATGCCTGGTGAACTTGCGAGGGCCAATCAAGAACCCACCAGAGGTTAGGGCCTTCGATCTTCCGGTCCTGCGATAAGGACTGAAGTGCGAGAACCATAGCATCGCACCAGAGGCCCGTGACGCCCGTGATAAGGCTAGCTATCGAAACTGGAGGCTGACATGAAACAGGAAGAATTGAGCGCGCTTCAGGCGCCGCTGAAGCAAAAGTACCAGCAAGACCCGGAAGGAGCAGTGATCACTCTCCGTGCAGAGGGTGACCTTGGCGAAGGGATCGCATGCAAGGTGGATACTGGTCATGCGCTCATTGAGGCAGGGCTGCATCCCGCAACAGGCGGTGATGGCTCTCAAGCTTGCTCAGGCGACATGCTTCTCGAGGCACTCGCCGCGTGCGCAGGTGTGACGCTGCGAGCCGTGGCCACGGCCTTCGGGGTTGACCTTCGAAAGGGAAAGGTTATAGCGGAGGGTGATCTTGATTTTCGAGGAACCCTTGGGGTCACCAAGGAAACTCCAGTCGGATTCAAGGAAATTCGGTTGAAATTCGAAACCGAGTCAGATGTCGATGAAGCCACAATGAACAAGGTTATTGCTGTCACTGAGCGCTATTGTGTCGTCCTTCAGACAATACGAAACGCTCCGCCTGTATCGGTATCCGTTACGGCAATGAACTGATAGGTGAACAGGCGGTTCGAAGCGGGCGTTCGTCGTGGAAGCGTCGAACTAATGCCTATGCAATCGATGAAGCAGGCGAACGGATCCGGGAATGACCTGGATTCGATGTCTTTTTGCTCGGTTTTCGCGGTTTTCCGGGCGATTTCCATATTCAAGACGCAACCCCCCCCTGGAGGGCGGGCATTCGTCGCTGCGCGAGCACCAGATTGGCAAGCCCGAACAGCGAGAAAGAGTTGCGCCTGGTTCTTGGCCAGGCCGCGGTAGAACAGGTTCTTGATCACATGGAAGGCGTGCTCACCACGCGCCCGCACTTTCGCCTTCGCTTTCTCGGTGGCCTCCATGAGCCGATCCAATGAGCTGTTGGTGAGCGCCCGCCGCAGACCGTGCTTCATCGAGATGTGCCAGTCGACCTTGTTCGATTTATTCGTCACCTTGGTCGGTCGGTAGGGGTAACCGTCCGGTGATTACCTCCTTCCCTGCCTGATTTGTGTTCGGGATGATCGTGTCCACTTATCAGCAAGTGGGCACTTATGAAGTGGCCACGAGGAGGCCAAATGGACTGACCTGCCTGGCGATTTTCGGACCATTCGAAACTTAAGATGATGGCCTCTGCACACGGAGCAGAGGCAGATGAGGAAGAGTCGATTCAGCGAAGAGCAGATGGTTCGTATCCTGCGTGAGACGGATGCCAGCCGGTCAGTGAAGTCGCCAAGCGGCACGGCGTCAGCGTGCAGACGCTGTACTCATGGCGCAAGCGTTTTGGCGGCCTGGACACGGGTATGCGACGACAATTGCTCTGGCCGGTTAACGACAACTACTTTGGCCGGTTGCCACTAAGCTTGACCGCTTTTCCACGGGACCCAGAAAGGGGC
>NZ_JALJXV010000014.1 GCF_024170285.1 Natronocella acetinitrilica | reverse complement strand
GCCCCTTTCTGGGTCCCGTGGAAAAGCGGTCAAGCTTAGTGGCAACCGGCCAAAGTAGTTGTCGTTAACCGGCCAGAGCAATTGTCGTCGCATAGCCCGATCCAGCCCGCATCCCGTCACCACCGCCACTGTCGGTCGTTCTTACAACTCGCACCAACTAATGTCATGTGCTCTGTGGAGAAGCGCTCATGCCGCCTTGTGCAGCGTCTGGCACTACTCCTGCACCCTCACGCGTGCAATGTATGGAAAAGCTATGGAGCGTTTTATGCGACAGAAAAACAGATGGATCGGGTGGGCAGCGGGAACGGCGTCCGCCGCTCTGCTGATGTCTGGCACCGCGAATTCCGCGCTGGAGGTGCCGACAGCTGATGATCCCGAGTTGCTCGGTTTCGAGTGCATTTCAGCCGAATGCGTCGATTTGGCGTCCGGCGGCTATGACGTGAGCGGCGGTGGCGTGGCGGATCCGTCATTCGACTCAAGCAACGAATTCCTGACGCCTGGATCTGATAGCAGCGATCCGGATAACACCACGTCATTCAACATGACCAGTGAGCAGCTGTCTTCGTCGATAGAAGACGTTGACGGTGATCCCAGCACGGCGATCGATGTAACCGGGCTTGATGGTGTGTTCTCCTTCTACTGGGGCTCCGTCGACGAGTTCAACCTGATTCAGTTCTTCACCGGTGACAGATTGATCTCCGAATACGGTGGCAGTGATCTCACGGCCGCCGTCAACGAAGAGTACGGCGAGAACTTCTCAGCAACGAACGACAACTATGAATTCGACCAATATGTGTCGTTTTCGGGTGACTTCGATAGCGTTCAGCTGACCAGCGGCAACAACGCCTTCGAAGTTGCCACGGCTGCCGTCCCTGAGCCCGCCACCCTGGGCATGCTCGGTCTCGGTCTGCTTGGCATGGGCTTCGCGGCCCGCCGTCGCCGCTCCGAGCGATAAGAAGCACTCGTAGTAAGTAGCGTGATGATCAGAAACGGCAGCCCCAGGGCTGCCGTTTTTTTTGCGTATCTCGTGCGTGGGATCGGTGCGTTGAGGCCTCCAGCCTAATGGCGCCCACCATACACTCGATCGAGCACGGCCTACTGTAGGGTGTCGTTAGGCCGAAGGCCGTAACGCACCGACAAAAAAAGCCCCGCATCAGCGGGGCTCCATCGCTACCGACCAATTAAGCTCCCTAGGCGCGTCGACTCAAACGCTCCGGCGACGCGCAATGACGAGACCAAGCAGGCCCAGACCGAGCAGCGCTAGGATGCCAGGCTCAGGCACTGAGGCAGTAGAGCCCACTTCGAAGCGTACCCAGTCAAAGTCCCAATCCCGTTCGCCGCCGAGGGCGAGCCGTACGTCGACAAATTGCTCGGCGCCAAACGTTTGCTGAATGAAGCTCACGCCGTCTGCGCCCCGGTTGTCGACATTGACGCCGCTATGGATGGTGTCGCCAATTACAATCGGATGGGGGCTCGTGCCGGTTTGTACGCCGTCGATGCGGGTTTCGAAGAACGCTTGAGAATTCGTTTCATTGAAGAAATCGAGAGTGACGAAGCCAGGCCCACTGTCACTGAAGAGGACATAAGGCACCTCTTGCCCTTCACGGCCCGGAACTTCCTGATCGAAGTTTTGCTGGTTGGTGCTATTCGGCTCCCAGCCGAAGTCGTTGCCGATCGGATCCCCTGTGATCGGCGCGGCCGATACCGCAAAGGCCATCCCACCCAAGAGCCCTGCTAGGGCGACCGTCTGTGCGGTTGTCTTCATCGTAAATCCAAGTCGCATAAATCCCACCCTTTTGTTGCGTTCATAATGTCAGTGCATGAACATCAACGCAGGAATACTGCCAATGGCGTAAGTCACTGAGTTCAGGTGGGTCAGGCTGGAGATATCGAGTTTGGTGGATCAGGTTGTAAGGAACTTCGACAACACAAAAAAGGGGCACCGCGCAGGTGCCCCTAGAAGAATGCTGTAGGCAAGGTCTACTTGCTGCGGCGGCGCCGTGTGGCGGCTGCAAGACCAAGCAGGCCGAGTCCGAGCATGCCGAGTGTGGCGGGTTCCGGAACCTTTGTAGCCGCCTTCTCGTTGTAGAAGGTCAGGTGAGACAGGCCGGTGAGGTTACCGTTATTCGGGTTGGTCGGAGTAATCCACGACCCGCTGGTCACCACTTGGGCGGCATTCAGGCAGTCAAGGGTGAGCAGGCTCACGCCGCTACCGTCACAGAGGCCAGCTTCATCCTCACCAACTACCCAGAACAGGTTGAAGAAGTTGCCACCCTTGGCAGCCCAGAACCGAACGCCCGGGTCACCGTCACCAGGGGTGTAGTTCCAAGTCCCTTCAGAACCAGTTCCGAAGCTGAATTCCGAGCCATCGATATTGGGATACAGAGCTGAGTTTGTCTCCCATTCGTCCTCTTCGACGTCGTATTTGGCGATGACCGGTGAAATCTTCACGTCACCTTCATCGCCTGCGTTGAAGATCTGGCAACTTCGAAACCCTTGGCCGAAGAAACCAGAACAATCATTGCCGTCGATGGTGGCCGTGATGAGCACGCCGCCGAATGCTGCCGCTGGGAGCCCCAGGAGCCCCAAAGTGCCCAGCCCGATTGAGCCGAGCTTCCATCCTGTCCAGACCGACCGTTTACTGTTCATCTCATGCACCTCGCGCATACCAAGTTCCGCTTGGCACGGATCCATCTATTCGTACGGTTAAGTAAGCATGTCCCGTGCCACCTGCAATATGTATTATTTTTTTATAAAAATCAGGTGCTTGTGTTTTGGTGCATCGCGTGTGTCGGAGTGAGCTGTAAAGAATTCCGTCTATGGCTTGTGTCGAGGGAGGGGGGGCAAGGCTGGGTGACGGTGCGTTACGCGCTTTGCGCTAACACACCCTACGGGACCCGGGGACAAGAACGGGTTCATAAGAAAGAAACGGGGCCCTGAGGCCCCGTTTTTGATACTGCAAACTCGCTGAGGATCAAGTTAGGTCGGAAGACTTCCGACGGCGGCGTGCTGCTGCGGCCAGGCCGATCAGGCCAAGTCCCAGCATGCCCAGCGTTGCGGGTTCCGGCACGCGGCCGACGGTCACGTCGTCGATACCGAAGCCGTCATCCCGGTTGTTGGTTGCGATCTTGATGCTGCTGATGTCTGAGCTGGCAAAGAAGGTCAGGTAAAACACCTTGCCGTTGCCCATGGATCCCTCGAACAGATCCTTGATAAACAGGCTTGTGCTGGTGCCATCTGTCAACGTGAAGTCGAAGAGCCCACCGGCGTCATTCGGGTCGGTGATGAAGAAGCCGACAGAGTTCACGCCGCCAATCGGCTCGAACAACAATTCTCTGGAATCGTTGCTGTCCAGCCACTGGCTGCCCGGCTTATCGGTAGTGTTAAAGCGGCCGCCGTACTCACTGGAGGCATTATCCAGGATCAGCAGTCCACTGCAGCTATTGTACTGCTCGCAGATGCCACCTGAACCAGCCTGGACCTGCGTGAAGTCTCCGACCGAGGTGTTGATCGACGTCGGCAGATCAGTGTCGGCCGTCGTATTGACAGTGAAGCTCTCGAAGTCCTCGGTGATGTAACCCGGTGCGAGCCCGGCCTTGAAGGCTGCTTCGGCTTCTTTGGCCGCAGTCTCACCCTCACCGCTGATCGACCAGGTCAGAGTCGCACTTGCCTGTCCGGCAAACAGCAGCCCTGCCGTCAAAACACCTGCCGTGATTGCTTTATTCCACATGATGTCCTTCCTTTCCCTGTTTGGGCGTTGCCCACCTGTACGCACACTTGTGCATGCGAGACCTGTGCCAACAAGGAAACGTCCTATAAAACAGCCGCATGCGTAGTTCCACTTTGGTGCGCAAGCGGACAATGTAAGGAAGGCCGACGACCCGAATGGGGTCGTCGGCGGGTGTGACGGGGGTTAGAGCGTGTTCAGAATGGCGCGGGCTTCGTCGCTCCAGGCGGCGGTTTCTTCCAACTCCAGCGCGCGATTAAGGGCATCCCGGGCTGCGTCCGTCTGGCTGTCTTCCGCCAGCGCAACGCCGTGGTGATACTGGATTTCGGCGTTGTCCGGCGCTGCCGCGGCCGCACGCCCCAGCAGTTCGACGGCGTTGTCCACGTCGCCGGTCTGGAAGTAGATCCATCCCAGGGTATCCATGACTGCGGCGCTCTCCGGTGCCAGGCTGTACGCAGCGCGGGCGGTTTCCAGAGCCCGACCATCGCCAAGCTGCTGATAGAGCCAGGCCAGGTTGTTGAGCACCACGGCATTCTCGCGATCGGTCAGGTCCGCCAACACGCCATAGTGGCGCGCAGCGTCTTCATACTGCTCGCGCTCCAGATACCAGTTACCCAGCGAGAACCGCGCCTGTGGGTTGTCCGGGTTGCGGTCGATCCACTGCTCCAGCGGGTCGGCCGGGCGTTCCACACCCGCTTCTTCGCGGTTGGCGACCAGTGGGCCCAAGGCTTCGGTACGCCCCAGTTCCACGGCGCGGGCGTAGGCGGTAATGGCGGAATCCACGTCATCCAGTGCGGAGTGCGCGTGGCCCTCCAGCAAGGCGCCCTCGGCTTCTCCGCCTTCCACGCCCTGAAGCCCCCGGGCAGTCTGCAGGGCAGCGTCGGGATCACCCTGCTGCAACTGCAGGCGTGCCAGCGCCGAGCGGGCATCGAGTCGCCCGGGGTGGTCCCGCACCAGCCCTTCCAGCGTATTGCGAGCGGCAGCGTTATCACCAGCCATGCCCTGGGCACGGGCAAGCTGGAAGAGTAGATCAGGCTCTTCCGGCACAATCTGCTGGGCGGCTGTCAGGCTCTCCAGCGCGGCGTCTGGTTGTCCGGCCTCTAGCCTTGCCACACCCTGCAAGCCCAGGGCAACCGCGTTATCGGGTGCTGCGGCAACGGCGCGGTCGGCGGCCTCCATGGCGGCTTCCGGATTGCCGCGGCTCAATTGCAGCCGCGCCATGGCGAGCGCTGCCTGCAAATTGTTTGGTGCCAGGCGGTTGGCTTCGTTGAGCCACCGTTCGGCTTCGGAGTTCTCGCCGCCACGGCGGTGCAGGTCGGCCAGCTGCAACATGGCGGGCACGTTATCGGGCTGCCGCTCAAGCCCTTCTCGCAGGTAGCGAATGGCCTGCTGCCGGTCGCCACTGGCGGCGGCCACCAGCCCCAGGTTCATCAGCGGCTGAACGCTGTCCTGGTCCAGTCGCCGTGCCTCTTCGAAGGCGCTGCGGGCGGATTCGAGATCCTGCAGGTTAAGGTGCACGCCACCCAGCAGATTGTGGGCAGAGCTGTTGTCGGGGTAATCCTCAACCAGGCGTCTTGCTTCGCTCATGGCGCGATCGCTGTCACCGCCCTGAAGGGCTGCGATCACCAGATACTGCCGACGGGTGAAATCTTCCGATTCGTCATCGGATTCGATCTGCTCGAGCATGGCGCGCGCCGGGTCGGTGGCACCCTCGGTGACCAACGTCTGCGCAAGCCCAAGGCTTGCGCGCTGCACGCTGGGGTTGGTCTGCGCCATCTGGTTGAGGTCGGCAATGACGGCCTCGATATCGTCGCCGGCGGCACGGCTTAACAGCGACATGGCCTGCCGGTCGTCACCGGCGGCGCGAATGCCCTCGGCCAGCACGCGGTTGGCCTGTCGCTCTTCGTTATTCATGCGCAATGCCGCAACAAGCATGATGCGCGCCTGCACGTCGTTTGGCGTTGCCGAGATCACGCGTTGCAGCATGGTGATGGCCTGGGCGTATTGCTCCTGCTCCATGCGAACAGCGGCCATCAGCCGCTGACCAGGGATGCTGTCCGGTGCCGCCGACAGGGTGCGCTGCAGGTGCTCGTTGGCACGGTCCACGTCGCCATCCTGCAATGCGATCAGCCCAACGAGAAAGTTGGGGTAGGGGTGGCGCTGGGCCCGGCGGTGCATGCGCTCGGCCTGGCTGCGAGCATCGTCGATGCGCTCGGCAATAAGCAGCGTCTCGATGTACTGCCCGTGGGCGTTGAACTGCTCACCCCGCGATATCCCGAGCGGTGGCAGCTCAAGCAGCTGACTGTAAGCGGCAATGGCGTCGTCGAGTTGGCCACCACCACGGGCAACCTGCGCCTTGACCAGCAGGGCAGCAGAGGAGTTCGGTTCGACTTCCAGCGCCCGATCCGCATAACTGTTGGCGGCAGTGGCGTCGTTGGTGGTCTGTGCCAGGCGAGCCGCCGCAACCAGGGCGGGGAGTGAGCGCTCGTCCAGCGCAAGCGCCTGTTCAACCAGTGGTGCAGCCTCCGCAGGGTTCTCGGCCTGAATGTGTGCCTCGGCGTGAGCGGCCAGCAGTTCGGCCCGCAGGCTGTCATTGCCAGCGATATCGGGGTTGATGTCGCGCAGAACCTCTTCGTGCTTGCCCTGGCGCAGCAGCGCTGTCGCCAGCAGGGGCTGCACACGATCCGAGGCAATGCCCAGCCGGGCGGCGCGGCGCAGCGCATCCTCGGCACCTGCATAGTCACCAGCCAGCACGCCCACCTCGCCAAGGCCGAAGCGCGCCTCGGCATGGTCGGCGTCTTCTTGCAGCACCGCGCGGTAATCGGCAATGGCCGACTCGTAGCGTCCCTCGGCCTGCAGGCCCTGGGCACGCTCCATCAGGTCGTCGATGCTGTCGCCACAGCCCGCCAGCAGCAGTGCCAGCAGGCCCACGGTCAATGTCTGAATCCACCCCTTCATGATGCTCTCCACTCCCTCTCGCGTCGGCGGGTTTGTTGTGATCCGCCAAGAGCGCACTGTTACCTCACGAACCGGATAGCCCGTGCTTTTTCATCAGGTCATACAAAGTCGGGCGTGAAACCCCCAGGAGTTCCGCCGCCTTCGAGATGTTGCCGTCGGCATGGCTCATGGCCGCATCCACGGCGCGCCGCTCGGCCTCGTCCCGCACCTGGCGCAGGTTCAACGTGGGCAACCCGGTGTCTTCCACATCCAGCCCGATATCGTCGACATCCAGCAGCTTTTCGTCGGCAATGATCACGGCGCGGTTGATCACGTTTTCCATCTGTCGAACATTGCCCGGCCAAGTGTGCGCGGCAATCGCGGCCAGCGCCTTGTCGGTAAAGCCCCGCACCTGGCTGCCGTGGCGCTCCGCCGCCTTGGCGAGAAAGAACCGCGCCAGCAACACCGCATCGCCATCGCGATCGCGCAGCGGCGGGATCTCAACGGCGACTTCGCTCACACGGTAATAAAGGTCTTCACGAAAGCCGTTGTCCCGGATCAAGTCGGTGAGGTTCTGGTGGGTGGCGCAGATCACCCGGGCATCAACGGCAATTTCCTTGCGCCCACCCACGCGCTCCATCACCCGCTCCTGCAGAAAGCGCAGCATTTTGCTCTGCAAGGGCATGGGCATATCGCCGATCTCATCGAGAAACAGCGTGCCGCCGTCGGCCAGCTCCACCTTGCCCACCGTCTGCTTGTGGGCCCCGGTAAACGCACCCCGCTCGTAACCGAAGAGTTCGCTCTCAAGCAGGTTTTCGGGAATGGCGGCGCAGTTGATGGCGACGAACTTGCCATTGGCGCGGTCACTTAACCGATGCAACGCCTGCGCAAGTACCTCCTTACCGGTACCGGTTTCCCCCAGCAACAGCACGGTGGCGTTGGTGGGCGCCACCTTGCCGATCAGCCGGGTGACTTTCAGCATGCGCTGGCTGCCGGTGATCAGGCCGTCCATGGGCGATTGCTGGGCGCGATTCAACTCCCGGTTCTGCCGCTCCAGGTGCGCCACATGAAACGCGCGGGACACGATGAGGTTGAGAACGTCGGTATCCACCGGCTTCTGGTAGAAGTCGTAGGCGCCGAGCCCCACGGCCTTCACGGCGCTGGTCTCGTCGCCATTACCCGTGACCACGATCACCTTGGTGCCGGGTGCGGCGGAGAGGATCTCGCTCAGGGTCGCCATGCCCTCGTCGATGCCATCCGGGTCGGGCGGCAGGCCGAGGTCCTGTAGCACCACCATGGGCTCGTGGCGGCGCACCTGGGCCAGGGCGCTTTCACGGTCTTCCGCGGTGATCACTTCGTAGTTTTCAAAACACCATTTGAGCTGCTTTTGCAGCCCTGGGTCGTCTTCCACAATGAG
This sequence comes from Natronocella acetinitrilica, assembly GCF_024170285.1. Taxonomy (NCBI): domain Bacteria; kingdom Pseudomonadati; phylum Pseudomonadota; class Gammaproteobacteria; order Chromatiales; family Ectothiorhodospiraceae; genus Natronocella; species Natronocella acetinitrilica. Next base: position 40,856 of record NZ_JALJXV010000014.1, on the reverse strand, counting down.
AAGCTTCTCGGCGCTCACTCCCGATGCTCCCTGTTCTAATCGTTATGTCTAGTGCCGGTGCGCGGCGCGCCATGCGCCATTGCACCCTGCCCATCAAGCAATTCTGCGGGCAGTGTCATGCGAAACTGCGTCCCCCCACCGGGAACACTAGTGACATTAACGCGCCCGCCTGCGCGATGCACGAATTCTCGGGCCTGGTGGGCACCGATGCCCATACCCTTGCTGCTCTTGGTGGTATGAAAGGGGCGAAACAGCTCATCGCGGATAAACTCCGCCGTCATGCCGCTGCCCGTGTCCGCCACGGTGATCTCTACCTGGTTGCCTCCAGCAAGCGCCTGCACCGACACACTGCCATCCTCCGGTGTGGCGTCCTGGGCGTTGCGGATCAGGTGTAGCAGCACCATGGCGAACTCCTCGCGGTCTGCCTCCACCATCATCCCGGAGGCCTGCAGATCGATTTCCGGCACCGGCGCGCGATCGGCGCAGCGCCTGGTGGTCTCTGTAATGAGTTGATGGATATCCACGCGCTCGATCAGACCGCTGCGCTGCCTGCGCTGCAGGTGCTCCAGCAAGCGCTCCATACGCCGCACGGAGTTACCGATGGTTTCCAGGGCATCGTCGATGAACTCCGGGTTGTGCTTGTGCTTCTCGGCGTTCTTCACAATCAGCGACTGCTGCGCAATCAGGTTCTTCAGGTCGTGCATGAGAAACGCCGTCAGCTGGTTGAAGGCCTCGAACTGCCGGGCCTGCGACAGCGCCATGGCATCGTCGTGCTGCCCCAGGTAGCTTGCCACCTGCCGCCCCAGCACCTTCATGAGGTCCCGGTCTTCCCAAGTGATCTCGGCGTTCACATCCGGCCGACACAGCACCATGAAACCTGTCAGGCGCTCCTGCTGCATCAGCGGCACGATGGCCCAGGCCCGCTCCATCCCGCCAATCAGGGCAGGCATCTGCATGTCGCCATAGACACCGGGTTCGGCGCGATATTCGGCCATGTCGATCACCCATTGCCGTTCGCGCAAAAAGGCCACCAGGGCAGCGTCTTCCGGCACCGTTGCGTCGGCCGGCACGTCGAGCCGCCAGCCGCCCATGGGGGCAAAGCCCGTGTCGTCGCGGCGCAGCCACACGGCCCCGGCCGGGCTGTTAAGAATGTCGGCAACCACGTGAACGGCCCGTTCGTAGGCCGTCTCGTCGCCGCCGGTCTCGCTCAGGCGGTGGGCGAGCCGCAGCCATTCCTCGCGATAGTCATACTTGTTGCTAAAGAAGTGCTTGCTGAGAAAAACCCGGAGTTTGGCCCGCGCATCCCCCGAGGTAATCACCACCACCAGCCCCACGGCAGCCGCAGAGACCATGAGAATCTGCGCGAAGGCGCCCCAGCTGCCGCCGAAATCGCGAATGTAGTAGCCGCCAAGGGAAATGAGAATCAGATACCCGCCGGCGCCCACGATGGTTGCGGTGTGAAAGGCCACATGGCGGGACACGAATACCGGCAGAGCCCAACTCTGATTGCGGCGGGCGGCAACGGCGATCAACGGCACGGCCAGCGCCTGCACTGCCCCGCGGGACTGCCAGGCCAGTGCATCCAGTTGCCTGAAGAGCAGGGCGTCGGAATACAGATAGAGATCAAAGCCGAAGATCAGCGCCACGCCCAGGCAGAGAAACTTCATGGCCCAGCGCCGGTCGCTGGGCAGGTTGCGGTAAAGCTGCTCCAGGAGGATGACGCCCAGCAAGGCCAGGGCGAGCCCGATCATAATGAAGCCGCCGTGAACCCCGGCAATTAGCGGCGCCAATTCTGCGCCCCCCAACAGGCGCATGCCCGGGATGGCCAGCAAGGCCGCTACCGGCGCCAACACGGCCAGTATCGACAGCACCCGAATCAGCAGATTGCCCCGGCGCATGGGCGCGAGCAGCCAGGCAATGAAACCCAACCACAACGCGGTACGGGTGAGTTCCAGGGTTTCCACCGCAACAGCAGGCACCATGCCCGTCCATGAGGCGGCGGCAAGCAGCGCAGCCCACAGGGCAGTGGCAGCGCACGCAGCCCCCAGCAGGGCCCCATGGGACCCCCCGCGCCAACTCACCAGCAGCAACAGCGCGAGAAAGCCGAAGGCGAGCGCGCAAAGCCCGTAACTGACAACGCCGATGGCCGCCATGCCCACTCCAGAAAGCCAGATGGCAGCAGATTACACCGCAACCCAGGGCAATGACATGGGAGTGTCGGCAAACCTGACATGTACGCTTGCGCACATAGGCATCGACAACGCTGCAATTGGCTGCATCCCTTATGCGATAAGGGAATTCCAAAAACTGGCACACATACTGCTTAGTAGTCTGCCCAAGACGCATCGGTGGGATGCGGCGGGTCGGCCCACACGGTCGATCGGGGAATAAAAAACGGGACACAAACCATGAAAATCAAAACGCTCTTTCCAGCAGTCGCCGCAGGCCTGATGCTCGCGCTTCCCAGTGTCAGCGGTGCCAGCATTTCCTGGACAATTAGTGGGGGCACGACCACTTCAGAAGCCAACGCGGAAACCATCGTGTTTGACGGTAGCACTTGCCCGGCTGGCTATGCGTCTTGCGTGGGCGATTACGCCTTCCTGCAGGACAGCATCAATAATGTCTCGGCGAAGCCCGCAGGTCTGGATGCCGACGATTGGTTCCTGACGGTGCCGATTGACAACAGCAGCGGCACTGCCACCTTTGGGCTTGGTTACCAGAGTAACTATTTCGGAATGTTCTGGGGTTCAGTCGACGATTACAACACCATTAGCTTCCTGAGCGGTGGCGACGAGGTGGGCTCCTTCACCGGCGATCAGATCACGAATCCTGATGCCGCTGACGGTAACCAGACTGCGCCTGGCACTAACTTCTATATCAACTTCTTCTTTGGTGGCGGCGTGACCTTCGACACCATCGTGTTCGATAGCACGCAGTACGCTTTTGAGTCCGCGAACCACGCAGTTGCCCGCGTGCCCGAGCCGGCCACCCTCGGCCTGCTGGGCCTTGGCCTTGCCGGACTGGGCTTCGCCGCCCGCCGCCGCAAGTAGGCTAACGTAGGGTGTGTTAGCGCAAAGCGCGTAACGCACCGAAACAAAAAACGGCGCTCAACAAGAGCGCCGTTTTCATTTCCCTAAGACTATTCGTCCCCCAACTCCCCTATACCCCCCATCAATGCTAAATTACCAACACACGCTCCAATCTGGGGCAGGGTGGACAAACAACGACCGGCCAAGCCGGCACGGCTGAACAGGACGTCTCGCGGTGTTCGAATTTCTCTTCTGGGTCTGCGCCATCACAGTGGCCTACGTGTACGTGGGCTACCCGCTGCTGGCAGCATTCATTGCGCTGCGCCCCAAACCCGTGAACAAGCGCACTGACCACCAGCCCCGGGTGAGCATCCTCATCCCCGCCCACAACGAGGCGGAGGTCATCGAGGCCACCCTGCGCAACAAACTCGCGCTTAACTACCCCAAGGACAAACTCGAGATCCGTGTGGTGTCGGACGCCTCCGACGACGGCACCGACGACATCATCCAAAGGCTGGCCGCCGAGAGCGCCATACCCATCCACCTGCACCGTCAGGAACCCCGGCAGGGCAAGACCGCCGGCATCAACACCCTGGTGGAACAGGCCAATGGCGAGATCCTGGCCTTTGCCGACGCCAACTCCCACTGGGCGCCGGATGCCCTCGCCGAACTCGCGGCGAACTTCGCCGACGCCAGCGTGGGCTACGTGACCGGCAAAATGGTGTACACCCAGGAAGACGGCACGCTGGTGGGCGACGGCTGCAGCGCCTACATGCGCTTTGAAAACTGGTTGCGCGAAAAGGAAACCGCAATCGGCTCCATCGTGGGGGTGGACGGCGGCATCGACGCCATGCGAAAGAGCATCTACCAACCCCTGCGCCCCGACCAGTTGCCCGACTTCGTCCAACCCATGGGAGTAGTGGAGCAGGGCTACCGCGTGGTCTACGAGCCCAAGGCCCTGCTAAAGGAGCCCGCCCTTGCCGACGCCGACAGCGAGTTCGCCATGCGCGTACGCGTGACCCTGCGCGCCCTCTGGGCACTGAGGGACATGGCGCACTTGATGAATCCCATGAACCACGGCCGGTACGCCATCCAGCTTGTCTCCCACAAACTGTTACGCTACTTGGCCTTTATCCCGCTGGTCATCCTCGTATTCGTCAGCATCGTGCTGCTGAACGATGGCGTGATTTACGCATTGGCCGCCATCGGACAGCTCGCCTTCTACACATGCGCCGCCCTAGGCCATTACGAACCTGAACGCACTGATAATGCATCGGCATGGATAACCGTGCCCTACTACTTCGTGCTGCTTAACCTTGCCTGCGCCAAGGCTGCGATTGCCTACTGGCGCGGCGACAGGATGGTCACATGGACGCCACGGAAGGGTTGAAGTCGCGTCGCAGACCAAAGGCCGTTGCATGGCCGCGATGGCAAGCGTCACGGCGACGTACGAGAGGTGGATATGCTATCCGAGAAGCTGCTTGAATTGTTCTGTCTGCATCCTAATAAGGTCGCGAAGCAAGACCACAATATCGAGACAACCGACTTAAAGCTGGCCGGAAATGAGTTGTCTCTGCTGAAAAAAGAATCTCCGAATTTAATTGATGCCTTGCGCGGCATGAGGGTGGTCGATTTCGGTTGTGGGCATGGCGCTCAGTCTGTTGCCTTGAGGGTGGACGCAGATGCATATGTGCTCGGACTTGATACCAACGAAAAAGCAATTGCCCTCGCCAACAAACTAAAAGACAAAGTGGTGGGCTCCGATAGCAAGTTGGTTTTCTCCGCCAAGGTTGAAAAGGAGTTTCTTTCCAGCTTTGATGTCGTGATATCCCAGAACGCTATGGAACACTACCCAGATCCATTGGGAGCGTTGAGGTCAATGCGAGAGCTGCTCCGGCCTGGCGGAAAGGCTTTCATAACTTTCGGTCCACCTTGGTTTGCTCCATATGGCAGTCATATGCATTACTTCTGTAAGCTTCCGTGGGTAAATGTTCTTTTTCCAGAAAAAACTGTGATGAATGTGAGAAAGAATTATCGGTCAGATGGAGCAATGAAGTACGAAGACGTTGAGTCTGGTTTGAATAAAATGTCAGTAGAAAAATTTAAAAAAATAGTTCGAGAGTCAGGCTTTTTGGAGGAGTGCACGGTGCTGCGACGGGTGAAGGGTATAGACGCTTTCGGAAAGTTGCCTCTTTTTAAGGAGATGCTAGTTAATGGAGTTACTTCGACTTTGACGAACCCTGGATGAGCTCGGTGTGCCTAAGTCATGAGTTAAAAAAGATGAAGGTGCTGCACTTAATCGATAGTGGAGGCCTGTACGGAGCGGAGCATATGCTCCTTACGCTTGCTCAGGAACAAGTCAAGCAAGGATTGAAACCGACGATCCTTAGTGCAGGGGAGCCGAGCGAGACCGAAAAAGCCATCGAAATCGAAGCGCGCCGAATAGGGTTGAATGTGATAGTTGCGCGTATGCGGCCTGGCTTAAACGTAGGGGAGGCAAAACGCATCTTGAGTTGGGCGCGCAGCGAGGGGTTCGACCTGCTTCATTCTCATGGCTACAAATTCAACATCCTTCTCGGTGTGCTGCCGAAGAGACTCCGAGGAACCATGCCCCTCGCTACCACGCTACACGGCTACGTGAATGCGTATTTTGGTTCACGAATGTCCCTCTATGAAATCCTAGATCGTCAGATACTCAGGAGGTTGGATGGCATTGTTGTAGTGAACGAGCGCATGCGCGAGCGCCTTCCCAAGGAGGTTGTCCGATCTTCCACGTGTGTTCATATTCCGAATGGAATCGCATCCGAGCTGCCAGAAGTAGGCGTTCTCCCAAGTGATATTCGGGATTTCACTCAACGTCACCGTATTGTTTTTACTGCGATTGGACGTTTGTCCCAAGAAAAAGGCCTTGATCAGCTAATTCGTGTTGCCGCCGTCCGGCGTAATGAGTTGGAAAGTATCGGTTTTGTGATCATCGGAGAGGGCCCCTCACGTCTGAGTCTAGAAGAGCTTACCGAACAACTCGGCTTGAAAGAAAACTTCCACTTTCCCGGGTATCTTCCGAACGCGGGCCAGTTGCTACCCCATTTTCATGCGCTTGTAATGCCGTCGCATACGGAAGGGCTTCCCATCACCATCTTGGAGGCGCTACGGGCTGGCGTGCCAATGATCGCGTCTGCGGTTGGAGGAATACCGGCGGTGCTTGATCATGTTCCTTCCGCTAGCTTGATTCGGCCTGGCAACTTGCACGACCTTGGACGCGAGCTCGTCAACATGGCATCTAGAAGGCCTGGTGCGATTGACGTTGAAACGGGGAAGGCCCTTTTTCATCAGCACTACACGTCTCGCATCATGGCTGATCGCTATTGCCGCCTATACGACTGCATGCTGTCCTCCAAAAAAGGTAAAGTGCGCTCCGCGAATGAACCAGTAAACTCGATCCAGGGTCGGTCCGAATGACATTCTATCACTGGTTGTACGACATCGCGGCCCAGGCACAGCGGACGCCTTTTCGAGCGGAGTTGGCCGCCGCGCTTCAACGGCAGTATTGGGACAGAGATCAACTCATATGCTGGCAGCTAGATAAGCTCAACCGGCTGCTTGATCATGCCCGTCGAACTACATCGAATTATGCATCACTACCAGCAAGTCCGCTGACTTCCCTGGCCGATCTGCCCAGTCTTCCTCTCTTGTCAAAAGATGTCTTGCGGACCAAGGCTGCAAGTCTGACATCGCCATTCGCTGCGCGTGCGGCCGTACGCAAAACCACTGGTGGCTCTACCGGTGCGCCCGTAACCCTGCGCAAATCTCGTGATGGTATCGCAGTTGAACTCGCCACTGCTTGGCGTGGCATGAGTTGGGTTGGCGTCCACCCTGGCGATAGACAAGCAAGGTTCTGGGGCGTCCCACATTCAACCTTCGGTCGTCTCCGAGCCAAGGTGACGGATTCCCTTACAAACCGTGTGCGGTGTTCCGCCTTTGCCTTTACGGACGCCGATCTGGGCGCCTACTATCGTGCGCTAAAAAAAACGCGACCAACTTACTGTTACGGTTATCCGTCGATGCTCAGAGAGTTTTCGAGCTTCATCGAGAGAAATGGTCTCGCTCCTATCTCCTCGGTCCGAGCTGTGGTGACCACCGCGGAACCATTAAGAGATCGTGACAGAAGTGTGATTGAGCGAGTGCTTCATGCCAAAGTCGCTAATGAATACGGTTGTGGTGAGGTAGGTACCATCGCGCATGAGTGCGAGCACGGGGAGTTACACATCAATGCGGACGCTTTAATTGTCGAGCTATTGTCCTCCAATGGGGTGCCGGCGTCGCCTGGTGAGCAAGGCCAGATCGTCGTGACTGACCTGAACAACTTCGCAACACCTTTAATTCGTTATGAGCTCCAGGATTACGGAATGTTGAGCGATCATGTTTGTGGTTGTGGTCGCACCCTGCCGGTCCTTAGGAATGTCACTGGGCGAGAGTACGATATGTTACTCGGCCGAGACGGTCGTAAGTTCCACGGAGAGTTTTTTCTGTACCTCTTTGAGGATATGAAAAAGTCCGGCCTATCCGTTGACGCATTTCGCTTAACTCAGATGTCAATGGAAGACTTTGACTTGGAGCTGGTGGTGAAGTCTGAAGCAGATGCCAGGCACGTATACCATCGGTTTGTCGATGAGCTGAAGCAGAAGATCGGAAATGACGTGAACGTTACCTTGTTTCGGCGTCACATCATCGAGCGAGAGAGGTCCGGAAAGCTGCGAGTCATTAGACGGGAAAAGGGATTCGGGGAAGAAGACTAAGTGATGAACTTTTCGAAAAATCGCTTCACCGAGGTTGACGTACCAGTCTGGATAACCTGGGAGGACCATCGTCGCTCAAGAGAGCTTTCGGCCGCGTTCGAAGCTGAGTATGTTTGTTTTAGTCTCAAGGGCCCTAGGTTTTTGAGGTATGTTGTTCTTGGCGCGAAGACAGTCGTTTTTGTTATGCGAAAACGAAGGAGATTGGTTTTCTGCCAAAATCCTTCTATCGCGCTCGCAACGATACTTTGTCTTTTTAAGCCTATCCTTGGTTATCGTTTAGTAGTCGATCGACACTCAAACTTCAAGTTCCATACTCGAGCGTCTAAGTCGATAAAGTGGAAGTCATTCCATTTTCTCAGTAAATGGACAGTCAAGAAAGCGGATGCCACCATCGTGACGAACCCGGGGCTATGCTCCGTGGTTGAAGAGTGGGGAGGCAACGGCGTCGTTCTTCAAGATAAGCTTCCTAAACTTGTTCCATCAACCCCGCCGCGTAGACCGGGCTTTATGGAAGAGAAGAACGGTCCGTCTGTGATGTGTGTAACCACATACTCTGATGACGAACCAATTGATGAGTTGATTGAGGCCTTGAGGTCCATCGAAGGCGTCACATCCTACTTGACGGGAAATTATTCTAAGACGCGCTACGCTAATGAATTGGCTTCATTCAAAGAAGATGGTGTCGTACTGACTGGTTACATAAGCGAGATAGATTATGTCGACCTGATGGCCTCTGTTGACGTGGTTGTGGTTCTCACGATACATGAAGATTTATTAACGTGTGGTGCCTACGAGGCAATTTCTTTAGAAAAACCGTTGGTGTTGTCAGATACTCATGCACTGAGATCTTACTTTAGAGGCGCGGCCACATATGTGAAGCCAACTGCAAGTTCTATTGGTGAGGGAATAACGGAGTTGCTCGAAAAGAAGAAAATTGAATCAGATGGCAGTATCGATTGGAAGAGAGAGATAAATGATACTTGGTTGATTTTTTTCCATAAGGCCTGTTTTCGACTCGAAGAGACCCGGTGTAAGTGATGTGTCACCAGTTATTGGAATATCTCGTTTCCATTGCTTTTCTAAAAAAATATTGGGCGGGCCAGTCTAGTGAGCACAGGCCCGCGCAGGACGGTCAAACAATGTGGCTGTATTCTTTGCTCTGAATTTAGTTGATTTTTGGGGGCGTCGGGCAACGTGAGCACAGGGGCACGCCTTCTCTGTTGACATTGCCGTCATGGTCCACAACATACAAGTACATTCTTTCGGTATTATCGAAATTTCCGAAGGCGAGTTGTGCTTGAATTTCGTTTTCCTTCCACTGGGTGGGTATCTGAACCGCTCTGCTTTGGCAATCAGTCCAAAGTGCGGCGTCACATATTTCGACGCGGGCTAGCGTGTTGTCAATATAAATATTGGACAGTTGAACAATTTCATCTCTAAAATCAGCGTCACCACTTGCGTCCCAGCCGAGAAGTCGAGGTTGTAATCCTCTTGTGGTTGTAACAGAGAAGTTTGTAATATCGTGAATCTTTCGACCGTCGAACCAAGCTTTAATCTGGCCTGCGTCTACATCTATGAATAATTCCATGCGATGCCACTGGTTTGGAGTTGTGCTTACGGATCCCCAGCTTGACGAGCCTCCTTGATACGTTAAGTGCATTTGTGTCCAAGAAATGCGGATTTCTTCTTCGCTTCCACCAATCGTATCCCACACGCGGATAAATTTGTGAGAACCGGACTGTGAGTTTGAGACGAAGCTCAAATTCAGGTCCCAGCTCATGTACATCCTACGCATCGTACCGTCCGATGGGTCTGGAACAGCACGCGGTGTTGATAAAATAGCATCGTGGTAGTTGTTCCATCGGTTCGGCCCGATTTGCGCCCTATAGTTCCGAATCAGGCCGTCGATGTCACTAAGTTTGAAGAAATCATTTGAATTCCCCCTCCATGGGTGATCTGACGTGGTTGGGACTGTGTCTCCCGCAGACAGTCCCTGATAAGGCGAAGAGGGCGTCCCTTCTGTCCACAGCGTATGTACTTGGTCAAACATGATTGGGGACGCTTCCGGCTTCTGACCGAAGCCGGTGCCCGTAATAACGATAGCCTGCCCGGGTTGGGTGCCGCCGGTAACGCTTTGTATAGTCGGCCCAGCATTCGTTGCAGAGACCGGTAGGAACAATGCAAGGATGGCGGCAGATAAGATGGATCGGGATATGATCGTACAGCTTGTATGTGACATCGGTTGTCTCCAGGCCTTGCTTGTGAAGGCGCATACGCGGAGGGTGGCATACATAGTATGTTTGAGTGGAACCGTATGCCTACGATATCTAGTTGGACGAGCCTTTGCGGTAAACCAGTTCTCAAAATTTGGAGCCGTGATCTTGACCGTGCTAACTGATGTCTCATCGCGTTTGGCAGTCGTTGCATCACTGTCTAGGATCAAGTCGTCCATCGTCGAATTCTCTGAAGGGACCTTCCAATCGTACCTCGCCAGCCTCCTTGGGCTACCAAACTGGAGAGACCACCGGCATAGTTCCATGGCACACCTCTCCGAAACCCTGAGGCTGTCAGCCAGTCCTCCGCGTATGGGATCTCCGAATAGTCTCTGGTCAAAAAGCGGTTGGTGATATCTGCAGACATGGGTTGGTAAGGGTAGAACCCGCTCCCTGCCAGCCATTCCGATGCTCGCAGGGCGAGAGTGCGCTGCCTGCCCCGGTAAGATATTGGATTCGGTAAGTACATCATGAACGGCGTCGCGCTCCAACCAATCTTGATCCCGAGTTTCTTGCAGAGTTCGTTGTTCTTATCTTCCGTATCGCGCAACGTTTCAAGCCTGTTAATCAGTCTTTCTACATGAAAGACTCCAACGGCCGAAAAATAAGCATGTCCGCCCTCTGGGTAATCGTCCTCTCGCACATAGGCACTCCCTGTGGCCAACAGAGTCATCATGGTGGCGTCTCGGTGTTGGAACTCCTTTTTGAGAAAGCAAGTTTGGAGTTGTATGGCTTGCTCGTTCGCGTCGAAGAAATTCTCAACTTCAGCAAGATCCCTGGCGGCGATACTTCGGACAACCTGCATATCGTCCTGAATAAATAAGGCATATTTTGTGCCCGCGTCCTTGCAGTGGTTGATCGCGAAGTTCATGTTCGTGTACAGACCACCGAGCCGAATACTGCTTGGGCTTGTTGACGGACTTACGACGTCAATTTGGCGTTGATGCTTTTGAATAACATTCAGTGTCTCCGGATCATAACTGTCGTCGTCTACCACGGTTATACGGCAGTTCTCTGTATTCCTTTTGACTGAAGAAATACAGTTTTCGAGGAACTGCCCCCTGTTGAAGGAAAAAATATAGATACTCAACGGAACGGGCGAACTATTATGCATTGTCACTCGCCGGGCTAAGTCGGAATAAACCCACCTCGGTGGGAGGTGATGTAAGGCCGCCCTTCAGGCATACTGCCCTCCGGCAACGTGCTGAGGGGCAAAAGTCAATTCATGAGGCGCAGCGATCCTGAGCGGTCTCCCTTGGTTAGCGTGTTGACACCTGCACACAATCGCGCCGCGTTTATCGACCGTACGGTAAAGGGCGTGTTGTCGCAAACGTATGGGTCTGTTGAATATATCATCGTGGACGATGGTTCGACGGACGGCACGCTCCAACTTCTCCAGTCGTATGAAGGTCACGGGACAATAAGTCTATTGCAGCATCCTAACGGAGAGAACCGCGGCCAGTCCGCCTCCCTCAATCTCGCACTCTCCGTTGCGAGGGGCGAATACATCGCCATCCTCGACAGCGACGATATGTTTCACCCCCGTAAGCTCGAGATTCTGGTGGACTATCTGGAGAGGCATCCGGATGTCGGCCTAGCGTACTCGAATGGCTATGCGGTGGACGAGAACGACAACGTCCTCTACGAGATGCATCCGCCGGATCATCAGGAAGAAAACGACCCCAACCGCCTGTTGATGGATTGCTACTTTCTGCTGCCGCAAAATGCGGTGGTGCGCCAAAGTGTGTTTGATGCCGCTGGGCGGTTCGAGGAATCGTTCCGCTCCGCTCAGGATCACGACATGCTGCTGCGCATCGTGGAAAAAACCAAGATCGCTTATGTGCCGGAGCACTTGTTTTACTACCGCCGCCATGGTGATTCTATCAGCGCCAAGCGCCAAGATCTGCGCTGGAAGACAGGGTTCGAGATTCTGCGTCGCGCAGCGAAGCGCTACCCCTACCGCCGTTCCACCATTCGCAAGCGCCGTGCCGTGCTGCACTTTCGCATGGGGCAGGTGCACTGGCGGGCCGGTGAGCGGGGCAAGGCGCTGCCGCATTTTCTCATGGCCGGTGCGTTGGACCCGCTGCGGGGGTTCTCGGTGCTAACCGGACGGGAGCAGGTGCGCTAGTCATGAGTGAAGAAAGTGAACACCCTCTGGGCGTGCTGCTGCTGATCGATCACTACCAAAATCCCCATGCCGGCACCGAAGGGCAGCTTTATTCCTTGGCGCAGGGGTTGGTGTCCTATGGTGTGCGGTGCGAGCTGGTGGCATTGCAGCCGTCGGCCTATCTGGAGAGTGGAGCTTTCCCTTGCCCAGTCACGGTGCTCGGCCATTCCAGCGTTCGTTCGTTCGCCACGTGGCGAGCCATGTACCGCCTGGGTCGGCAGAAGCGCAAGCAGGGTTATCGTCTGGCCCACACCTTCTTTAACGATAGCTCCCTGCTTGCGCCACCCATGTTCCGATTAGCAGGTGTCCGCACCATTATCTCCCGACGGGACATGGGTTATTGGTACACACCGACCTACAAGGCGTTGCTGCGGCAAACGGGTCGGTTTGTGACTGCCTGTGTGGTGAACAGCCAGGCGGTCAAGGAGATAACGGCTGAGGTTGAGCGCATTCCGCCTGAGCGTATTCATGTGATTCCCAATGGCGTGAGGGAACCCGTGTCGTCTGCGGATGGTGATCAGTTGCTGGCGGAGTTGCGCGGGCGTGGTCATGTGCTGGCGGGCATTGTGGCCAACATTCGTCCGATAAAGCGGATTGCGGACCTTGTTAATGCGCTGGCGCTCATCAGGGATGACGTCCCTGCATTAGATGTGGTGATTGTCGGCGGCGGCGATGTCGGGCGGTTGCGCGAGGTCGCCGCAGAGTTGGGTGTAGGAGAAAGAGTCCATTTTCTCGGCTCCCGCAGCGATGTGGCGGGGCTGCTTCCGCAACTGGATGTCGGGGTGTTGTGCAGCGAGTCTGAGGGCTTTTCCAACGCCATAGTGGAGTACATGCAGGCAGGCTTGCCGGTGGTGTGCACCCGTACCGGTGGCAACCCGGAGGCGGTTACGGACGGCCGCACTGGATTTCTGTATCCTGTGGGTGATATTGATGCGTTATCGCAATCGTTGTTAACGCTGGCGAGGGATGAAGCACGCAGGCACGCCATGGGCGCCAAGGCCCGCCAAGAGGCCACTACCCGGTATTCGGTAGGCACCATGGTTGATGTGCATTTGTCGCTGTACCGGCAGTTGCTAGTGCAAGGGTGAGGAACAATGAATACCTCTCGGCTGGTGAAACTCGCCGGACCAGCTGGCCTGTATAGCCTTGCGCGCCAATTTACGCGCAACCATCCCCGCATATTGATGTATCACCGCTTCTCGGAAGCGGAGCAGTCAGGTTTTGTGTCCGCCGCTGCCTTTGAGCAGCAAGTGCGTTACATCGCTCGACACCATCACGCGATAACTGCCGGAGCGCTAATAACTGCTTTGCGCGACGGCACCCGCTTGCCCCCACACACTTTAGTGGTGACGGTGGACGACGGCTATGAGGATTTCCATCGTGTGGCCTGGCCAATTTTGAAGCGGCACGGGGTACCTGCCACGCTGTTTGCCACCACAGGCTTCGTAGACGGTGAGCTCTGGCTGTGGCCCGACCAGGTGGCGTGGCTGCTGGATCGAACGCCTGAGAGCAGTGATGCAGTCACCGTCGCTGAGCAACGCATCACGGTAGATGGAACTGCCTGGCAGCGCCTTATTGATGTTCTGCTCACCCTGCCAGACGCAGAAAAGCACCTTGCCATTGCAGCTATGGCAGAACAGCTTGGGCTCGTATTACCCAAGGCGGCCCCGACGGAGTTTGCAAGCGTAAGCTGGGACCAACTTCGGGAGTTGGAGCAGGCCGGTATCGAAGTCGGTGGGCACACCTGCACCCATCCCACCTTGCCCAAGGTGCAGACAAGCGAACTACCGAAAGAGCTGGATGCCTGCCTGGCGCGCATCAATGAAGAGCTGGGCGAGCGCCCCCGACCGTTCTGCTACCCCAACGGCCAGCCGAGTGATTACAGTCAAACCGTGCGCGATGCCGTGGAGCAGGCTGGCTTTATTGGGGCCGTAGTGGCTCATGCGGACCATGCATCCCACGCGGATGTCTACCAGCTGCGCCGCCACAGCAGTTCCGCTAACCCCTTTCAGTTTATGAAGGCTGCATCGGGCATAGAGTGGCTGGGGCGACGCATCAAGAATAGGGGTGCGGCCGCGTGAGCGCGCCTGCGCACCAACTTGCCATTGCAAAGGCGAAAGAAAAGGTGAAAGACGCCACCGTGCCAAGCGCGGTGTTCTTTCTCTACTGTATATTCGTTTTTGAATACTTCTTCCGCTTGTCCGCCAGAATCCCCGGCATGGGCCAGTTACGGCCCACAATGGTTTTGTTCCTGTTGCTTACCATCGCCCTATTCATGCAAGCCGATAAGGTGCGGGATAAACTCAAGGAGCCGCCAGTCCAGATCATTTTGGTGCTCTTTATGTACCTGTTTGTTTCGTTCCCGCTTGTGGAATGGCCAGGCAGTGTTATTCGTCAACATGTGCAGCCATTCATCCTTGCTGTGTGTTTTCTTTTCTTTACCGCAATGGTGGTGGATACCGACAGGCGGCTAAAGCTCTTTGTCCTGTTGTTTGTTGTCTTGCAGGCTTGGCGGGTGATCGAGCCCTTCGGCAACTATTTGCTGACCGGCGAGCTGGGCGGACGCACGCATATCGGCGGGGGCGAGTTTGCGGGTCGCCTTAACGGCGCCCGGGCAGATGTGATCAACGCCAACGGGCTTGGCTTTGTCATTGTGACCACCCTAGCGTTTATGCACTTTTTGATGGGTGGGAGCAAGAGTTTCATGATCCGTTTTGCCTACTATGGACTGGCGGGCACGTTCCTCTATGCTTTGATGCTTACCAGCTCTCGAGGGGCGTTTGTCACGCTAATCGTTCTGGTAGCCTTCATGATTTGGGACAGCAAACGGAAAGTGCTGTTCGTAGGCTTGCTTGCAGTCGCTTCGGTGCTCGCTTGGTCCGGCCTCTCGGATTTCCACAAAGACAGGTACCTGTCCTTGATCAGTTCCGATACCAGCACTGCATCTGGGGCGACTGCGGACGGGCGCATCCGGGGGATGACCACAGAGTTCCGGCTTGGCTTGAAGCGCCCTATATTCGGCCATGGCCTGGGCACTACGCCGGAGGCAAAGGTTAACCAGCTGGGTGGTCGTCGCCAGGCAGCGCACAACCTCTATGCTGAGCTGTTGATCGAGATTGGCGCGATCGGTGCGATTATATTCCTTGCTTACCTGTTCAAGTTGCGGAGTGCCGTGAAGGATAACCTGCTGGCCTTCAAACGAGCGGTGCGGCAAGGCGTACCGGTGGATGGCTTCATGTTAAACCTGAACAAAGCGCTGCTCGTGGTGTTTTGGGTGTACGCGGTATATAGCATCAACTACTTTGGCTTGTCGCAGGATTATTGGTACATCTTTGGTGGCCTCTGCATTGCCTTTGCGCGGTCCATCAAGCGGAACCGCGAGGTGTATTTCGGCACTGAGAGTGCGCCGCTGCAGGGCGCTGGCGGCGCCGGCACAAAGCGCCCACTCTCTGCATGAAGGTACTGCTTTCCGCATTGTGGCCGGTGGGAGGTATTCGCACGTTTTTCCGCTACGTGTATGGGTCCCCTCATTTTGCGGATGTTGATGTCACCCTGGTGGGGCCAGATGTCGGCCTGTCTCATTTCTTGAAATACAATGCTCCCGAAACACGGATTACGGTGCAGGCATGTGAGCAGTCCGCTGGCGACCTGCTAAAGGCTACCCGTCAAGCGCTAATCGCCGGGGAATTTGATTTGCTGCATTCCCACGGGTTTTCGGCTGGTGCCGTGTCGGAGGTGGCGCGGTTTGGCAAGCGCGTTCCCCACCTGATGACGGCGCACGATGTATTTTTGCCGACTATGTTCTCGGGGGTGAAAGGCGCTGTTAAGCAGGCCGGGCTCGGTTACCTCTTCCGCCGCATGGATATGATTCACGCGGTCACTGACGATGGCGCGGCCAACGTGCATGAATACGTATCTGGTCTCGTGGGAGACAAGGTGCGTCCCATCCTCCATGGAGTGGATGCCGACTACTTTGCTGCAGCCGCGCGGCGCAATGTTGAAGCAGAGGTCGCGTTGCCGTCGGATAGCTTCGTTATTGGGTTTTTTGGCCGATTTATGGCGCAAAAGGGGTTTCGTACTCTGGCGGATGCTGTTCGCCTGTTGGTGGATGAGCGGCGGATTTCCCGCCCTATCAAGGTGCTCACGTTCGGCTGGGGTGGCTTCATCCGTGAAGACTACGCCTATGTGGAATCCCTCGGTCTGGCGGATCACTTTGTGCAGATGCCCGCCACGAACGACCCTGCCGGCTGGATGAAAGCGGTTGACGTGGTCGCCATGCCATCCCGGTGGGAGGCTTGTGGCCTACTGGGGATGGAGGCTCTGTGCGCCGGTGCCCCAATCGTAGGTACGCATTGTATTGGGCTGCGTGAGGTGTTGCAGGGATCGCCGGCTCCCATGGTGCCACCAAGAGATGCGCGGGCCTTGGCAGATGCTCTGGCAACCATGGCTGATCCCAATGCCCGAGAGGCGTTCCAAGCCTACCAGGCAACAGCAGTGGAGCGGTTTTCCGTGGACCGCCCCGCGCGCGCACTTCGCGCGCTCTACAGCGAGCTGGTGGAGGGGCGGCATGAATAGAGGCGGGCCATGTGCGGCATAGCTGGCTTCTGGCTCAATGGGAATGCCAGCACGGTTGATCCTGAATCTGTTCTTGTGGCTATGGGCAGCGCTATCGCCCACCGGGGGCCGGATGGCGCGGGCGAGTGCTTTGATCTGGAGCTGGGGGTTGGTTTCTCGCACCGTCGTCTGTCCATACAGGATCTCTCCGAACACGGTGCGCAGCCCATGGCGTCCGCTAGTGAGCGGTTCACCATTGTGTTTAATGGGGAGATCTACAATTTTCTCTCCCTGCGGGCAGAGCTTACCGCCCTTGGCCATGGGTTTCGTGGCCATTCCGACACCGAGGTAATGCTGGCTGCCTTCGAGGCTTGGGGTGTGGAGGCCGCGCTGACCCGCTTTGCCGGCATGTTTGCCTTTGCAGTAGTGGATAGGGAAGAACGCGTGCTCTGGCTGGCGCGGGACCGCATGGGCGAAAAGCCGCTCTATTACGGCATGGCAAATGGCGTTCTGCTGTTTGGCTCGGAGCTAAAGGCTCTGCGGGCCTACCCGGGCTTTGCCCCGGCGGTGAATCGAGACGCCCTCACGCTGCTTCTGCGACACAACTACATTCCGGCGCCGCACAGTATTTATGAAGGTGTGCACAAGCTCTTGCCGGCGCACACGCTGCGGGTACCGTTGACTGGCTCAGTGGGTGATCTCACACCGCTGCCGTATTGGCGGGCAGATTCCGCATTTGCACAGGGTGCCTGGCAGGACGAAAGCGAGGCCGTGTCTGCGCTGGAGGCATTGCTCTCGCAAGTGATAGGCGAGCAGATGATTGCCGACGTGCCCCTGGGGGCGTTTCTCTCCGGGGGCATTGACTCCTCCACCGTGGTGGCGCTGATGCAGCAGCAGGCCACGCGGCCTGTGCGCACCTTTACCATCGGCTTTAGGGAGGCGGGCTACAACGAGGCCGAGCATGCCGCTGCGGTGGCCCGCCATCTGCAAACCGATCACACAGAGTTGTACGTGGCCCCCCAGGATGCGCGGGAGGTTATCCCCCAACTTCCGCGAATGTTTGATGAGCCCTTTGCGGATTCCTCGCAGATCCCCACCTGTTTGGTCAGCCGCATGACTCGCCAGCACGTGACCGTGGCGCTCTCCGGTGATGGGGGGGATGAGCTGTTCGCCGGCTACACGCGCTATCCGCAAACTGTTCGGGCCTGGCAGCGCTTGTGCGAGGCTCCAGGGGCACGGGTCCAGGCGGAGCGGGCCCTACTCAATTTGCCGGGCGGGCTCGCCCGGGGTGCCGTGCGCCTGCTCAACGGCGAACAGCGTCATTTGTCAGCTGCAGCCGTCGCAGAGAAGGTGCGGCGCGAGCGGGGGCTGCGCGCCGCAACCTCGTTGCGCGCTTTCTATCAGCGACGCATCAGCTATTGGGCGGAGCCATCGCTGTTGGTGCAGGGCGGCAGGGAGCCAGCCTACGCGCTCAACACCGATCTGCCAGAGGGCATAGCGGCGCTTAGCCCCCAACAGCAGCTCCAGTGGCTGGACCTGCACAGCTACCTGCCGGATGACATCCTCACCAAGGTGGATCGCGCCGCCATGGCGGTGAGCCTGGAAACCCGTGTGCCCATGCTGGATCACCGCTTTGTGGAATTTGCACTCGGGTTGCCACCTGCCTGGAACATGCAAGGCGCTACGGGCAAGCAGTTGCTTCGCCGGGTGGTGGAGCGCCATGTGCCCAGAGAACTGCTTGAGCGCCCCAAACAGGGCTTTGCCATTCCAATAGAGCATTGGCTTCGTAGTGAATTGCGGGACTGGGCCGAGAGCCTGCTCAATGCCCAACGCCTGCGGCACGAGGGCTATTGGAATGCGGAGATCGTGCGTGCCGTTTGGCATGATCACGTGAGCGGAAAAGCCGATTTCAGCTTCCAGCTGTGGGGCGTGTTGATGTTTCAGGCCTGGCTGGATGAGGCGGCTGGCGAGTGACAGTGCGCGTGCCCTACACGCCGGCCTATCGCAGTGAGATTCTGCGTCTGGTGGGCCGTAGTGACGTGCCCGAGGCACTCTGGCGCTGGCAGTATGAGAGCAACCCCCGGGACGTCGCCTTCAACCCAGTGATGGTCTGCACGGAAGTTGATGGGCCTTTGGTCGGCTTTAACGGCGTCATGCCCGTTACCGCGCGCTACAACGGCGAGGAGCGCTCGGCCTGCTGGAGTTGCGACTTTCATGTTCAGCCCGAGTGGCGTGGCTCTGGTGCTGGTCGTAAGGTGAAAGAAGAACTCCATGCTGATCACTCCCTGTTGATGACGTTTGGCGTAAGCCCGGTTGCAGCCCGCGTGCTCCCCCGGCTTGGCTGGCAGCGGAGTGAGGAGGTTGTGCAATACCGCCGGGTGCAGGTCGCCCGCCGTTGGCAGGACAGGCTGCGCCAGTGTATGCAGTGGGTAAACCGCATTGTTCGAGGTGGTGTTCTTTCAGGTACGACTTCGCCCAGGCCCGATGACGTTACTGCCTCGAGCCAACTGCCGGATAGTGACGAGCTGGATGCCCTGTGGCGGACAGTGGCACCGGGCTACTCCAAGATCGTCTGCCGGGACGCCGCGTATTTGTATTGGCGTTACGGGCGTTGCCCAGTTGCGCAGTACGGTTTTCTCGCGCTGCGTGATTCCGGTGGCCGCTTGCGCGCCCTGGCCGTGTTTCGCCATGCCATGGATAGCGCCCGCCTGGTGGACCTGGTGGCTGCCGCGAATGATGTATCGGCCCGCCGTAATCTGGTGGCAGCCTGGCTGCGCTTGGTCGAAGTGGCAAACACTGTCTCCACGACCACCAGTGACCGCTTGCTAGGCAAGGTTTTGCTGAAGCAGGGCTTTTTCCGGGTGCGAGAGCAGCCCGGGTTTTTCGTGCGCTCAAGCCTTGGGGATAGCGCGCCGGAGCGAGGCTGGTTCATCATGCCCGGCGATTCGGATGGAGACTTTCTGCAGGCAGCGAAAGACGCCGTGACCTTGCAGCAATCACCTGACCTCATCACTACTCGATGCCTATTGGATGACGAGTGGCTGGGCTCGCCGGCTGCATGGCAGAACTTGATCGAGCAGTCCAGCGCCAACCCGCTTTTCATGGGCTGGGCCTGGCAGAGCGCCTGGTGGCAAACCTGGGGGCAGGCGCTGCGGCTTGAGGCTTGTGTGGTGGCCGTGTTTCGCGGCGAAGAGCTGATTGGCCTCTTACCGCTATTTCGCCGCTGGCGGCGCTCCCGCACAGGCACGCTGTGGCGCGAACTGCACGTGATCGGTCATGCCTGGAGCATTGCCCCGACCGTGCGCACGGAATACGTAAGCGCCATTGTCGACGCCAAATACCGCGAGCAAGGCAACCGGGCGCTCACCGAGGCCATGACCCGCCTACGGTGGGACATCTTCACCGTCTGTGACACAGTGGCGGAGATAGGAGAGGCGCCTTGGGAGTGTGTACCGCAAACCACCTACCTGCGACGCAAGCGTGAGCAGGGCGTGGTCGTAACTGTGGATGGCGAGTTTACTCAGTGGCTGCAAGCACTTGGCCCCAACACGCGGCTCAAGGTTTACAACCGGCGAAACTACCTTGAGCAAACAGGCCGACATGCGGTGTATCGGGAAGAGAGCAATGCAGGGCAGGCGCTAGAGTTGCTCAACCACTTCCACATGCAGCGCTGGGGCAAACCCGCCTTTGAGGGTGCCAGCCTGCGTTTTCACCAGCGGTTGCTAGAGCGGCTGGGCGGGACCGGCAAGGCGCACTGCACCGTGCTGGAGGTGGACGGACAGGCGGAATCCTTGCTCTACGATGTGATCGCGGGTAGCTGCGCGTATAACCTGCAAGCGGGCTTCAACGAGCAGTTTGACAGCAAGGTGTCTCTCGGCACGCTGCACCTGGGGTACACCCTGGAAGACGCATTCGCAAATACCGCCGTCACAAAGTACGATCTGCTGGCAGGCTCCGGCAAGAACACCTTTTACAAGCGACACTTCCGCGGGCAGGTGATTGAATTTGACACCTGGCAGCTTGCCCGACATCCGTTACTGCGGATGGGCTACGGTGCCTATCGGCTATTGCCGGGAGTGCTGCAGCGAGTTGTTGTGCGACTCCTCCGCCCAGGCAGGGATAGTCACGAGGCCCAGGCATGAGCAACGAACCACTGGTTAGCATCATCACGCCCACCTATAACCGGGCGCGTTTTCTCGGCATTGCCATCGACAGTGTGCTGGCCCAGACCTATGAGAACTGGGAGCTCGTCATCGTGGATGATGGCTCCACGGATAACACTCCCGAGATCATGGAGCCCTACCTGAAGGACTCTCGCATCCGCTACTTCAGGCAAGAGAATCAGGGCCAGAGTGTTGCCCGCAACGTGGGCATAAGGGAGAGCAAGGGCGAGTACATCTGTTTTCTGGATTCGGACAATGCCTGGTTGCCGGACAAGCTTCGTCGTTCCGTGGAGTTGATGGAGCAGCATCAGAACGTCGGGGTGCTCTATGCGGATGTGATTACCGTCGACGAGGATGGAAAAGAGATTTCTCGCAAGAACATGCGGCGCTTCAGTGGCCGCATTGCGCCACAGATGCTGCGTGACAACTGCGTGAGCATGAACACAACTATCGCGCGCCGTCGATGCTTTGAAGAGCAAGGTGGGTTTTCAGAAAGCTATAGAGTTGCGGACGACTATGAGCTGTGGCTTCGGTTGTCTGCGCACTATGAGTTTCTCTATGTTCCAGAGTTTTTTGCGCACTATCGTGTTATGAACGACCAAATATCGTCAGACAAAACGCGTCGTTTCCAAGCAAACGAAAGGATACTTCAGGACTTTGTCAGTCGAAATGGTCACACGTTGTCGAAAAAGGACATTCAATCGGGATTGTGCGCCTTTTATACGCGCCGGGGTCGCTATTTTGCATCGAATGGTGCGGTCGGGGTGGCATTAAGGAGTTACGGTAAAGCCATCGTGTGTGATCCTGTCTCCGTCAAGCCGTGGCGTGCGCTTGCAAAGCTGGTCTTGAAGCGAACAGGGTGAACGCCAAACGGCTTCACCCGGGAAGATTCATTCCCAAAAACTCAACCGTCGTCCTGATTTGTCGATAAACGACCTCAGCGACTTGCCCCGATCAGGGATATAAGTCGGCCGAAGTCGCGGCCAGGGCTGGATGGCTGAATTGACGTTCTCGATACCTTCTTTGTACAGCTGAGATACGGTGTGAAAGTCGAAAACCGTCTGTGCAGTATTCAGGGCCTCGGCCGACAACGAGCGCCAGTGTTCGGGCTCGTTGGCGAGTGTCCGGATGTTGTCTGCGATCAGCTCGCGATCACCCCAAGGTGCGACAAAGCCATTGACCTTGGTTTTCACAAAGTCCGAGATAACGTCGCCGCAGTTGTAAGCAAATACCGGCAAGCCCACTGACAGTGCTTCTGCCGCTGTGTAACAAAACCCTTCGTACTCGGATGTGAGGATGGAGAGCTGACTGTTCGCGAGCTCTTGTTGGATTCCTGCCCAGTCCGTTGGGGGGAGTAGTGACACTCGGTCCGTGAGCCCATTGCGTGCGATCAGGTCGGAGTAGAGCGAGCCTTCCTGGCTGTCGCCGATGAGCTTGAAGTGAATGCTCTCTGATTCTGCGCAAACTCTATTGGCAATCTCGATAATTTCAGAGACATGCTTCTGCTCTTCGCGCAACCGCCCGTGATACACCACTGTGAATCGGTCCGGGTCAAACGCCGCATAGCCATCTGTAGTCCGCTCGACGTAGTGCGGGATATAGCGAATCTTGGCGTGGTGCCGTGCCGGCAGGCGAGCGCGCAACTCGCGTTCCGTTTTTCTGGAGGGGCAGGCATACAGAGAAATAATCGGCGCATAGCGCATGAGCCCGCCGGTGTAGTAGCTCTCGTGATCGCTATGGCAAACCCCCATCACGGAGATTGCCTGGCGGCGGGATGCCCGCGCCGCCGCAGCCCATGGCAGTTTGCGGTAGTTCGGTATGAAGACATCCGGCCGGGTGCGCTTGAGGATGTTCTCTATCCGATTCACCTGACTATCGTTTGAGAGCGCGGAGTCAACGAGAACATGCTGGTCGGCGTGGCTGCAGAGAATGGCGGATGTTTCCCGCTCGCCGTTGGCTCTGGGCGTGTGCGAAATGAGTAGTGTCTTCCAGCCCCATGAGCGAAATAGCGCCAGCATACGGATGGTGTAGGAAAACACTCCGCCCTGAGAGTTGCAGTCACAATAAATCGCGGCCGTACTCATAGCTGCCTCAGGTGTCCGACGCTGCCATGGCCTGGAACAGTTCGCTACTTGCTCTCAGCTGATCGTAAGTTCCGAAGTCCTGAACGCGCCCCTGATCGAGCAGGTAGATGCGATCGCAGTGCCGAACCGTGGAGAGGCGGTGAGCGATCATGATGATGGTTTTCTGCTTGCCGAGCTTGTTCACGGCCTCCATCACGTGCCTCTCCGTGACGTTGTCCAGCGCACTGGTTGCCTCATCAAGGATAAGTACATCCGGGTTGTGATACAGGGCTCTGGCAATGCCGATGCGCTGCCGTTGCCCGCCTGACAGCCGCACGCCCCGCTCGCCGATATGGGTGTCAAAACCTTGGGGGAGATCGCTCATGACAAAATCATGCAGGCTTGCGATCTTCGCTGCGCGGATGACGTCGTCTCTGATGACCTCATCGGGGGGGATGCCAAATGCGATGTTGCCCGCCACCGTGTCATCCGAGAGATAAATCGTCTGCGGCACATAGCCAATGCTGCGCTGCCAACCGCGCACGTTGCGTGGAGTGATTGCGTCGCCATCAATGCGCAGGGCGCCGGAATGGGGCTCCAGAAGGCCAAGCAAAACGTCCACCGTGGTTGTTTTCCCCGACCCGGTTGAGCCTACCAAGCCCACCGTAGTATTCGCCTTGATGGTCAAGTTGATGTGATCAAGTGCAGGTCGATCGGTGCCAGGGTAGGCGTAGGTAACATCGTTAAGTGTGATCTCAGTCTCGGGGGCTTTACGCCTGGCCTGCTCTGCCTCCGTAAGGGACGATTCAAGTGGGCGCAATTGCCGGAGGTCGAGGACTAGCGACTCCAATGAGGCGCCAGTCACACGAATCATCGCAAGCTGGCGATAAATATTTTGCAGAGCGGGCATGAGCCGATAGCCCGCAAATGCGAATGTCGCGAATATGGGCAGGGCACCTTGAATGGATCCGTGCACCGTCATGAGGTAGAGCAGGACTATCATCATGCCGCCAAACACCAACGCCTGCATAGCCAGCGAGGGGATTTCGCGAACGATCTGGCCCATGATGTCGACGCGGACCACCCGCTTCGATGGTGGCCGAAACCTCTCGAGCATGGGCCGCTCGAGGCCCGCGATTTTCACATCTTTGATGCCGCTGAACGCCTCGTTCACAACCTTGAAGCGCTCTCGGTTGGATTGCAGCTGGATTGCACCCATCCGCCCCAGGTAGCGACGAACGGACAAGTAAAGCACGATGTAGGCACCCGAAATAATCCCGGCAATGGAAAGGGCCAACAACGGATCCACGTATATCAGGAATGCGAACAAAGACAGCACAATAAGGCTGTGGGCAATCAGTTGGAGAGCGGGAAACAGCGACCCGCTAATAACCTTGTTAATCTCAGACAGAATAGTGGTGGAGATTCTGGAACTGTGCCGTGATAAAAACCACTCGTAGGGCTGACCCAGGTAGCGTTCCATCAATCGGCAGCCAAGTGCATGTACGCGCATTTTGGAGAATGTTAGCTGCACCCACTGAGAAAATGCCTTGAATGCCAGCGAAAAGACAAGCAACAACAACACTGCTACGCCTAGCAGAATGAGAAAACCATTGGTGGTCTCCGCCCCAGACCATTCATAGGCCGCACGGAGCACTGCGTTGGTTTGAATTACTTCGGGGTTGGATAGGACGGCGATGAAGGGCATCACGGAAGCCACGCCCGCCGTCTCCAACAGGGCGGTCATCAGCATCACGACAAACACAAGCGCGGCACGGCGGCGTTCTCCTCGCGTCAGAATGGCGTTGAGGGACCGCAGGGTGCTCAGCATGAAATCTTTTCCACTTGGATTATAGTGACATTAAAGAAGCTCATCATGCCATGTAGCCCCCGGTAGGTCACGACAGAGGGGCGCGCATTTGGCGGGAGGTTAGCATCGATGGCGAATTAGTATCTGATCCGGGTGATTGAGGCATCGTAGTTCTATAAGCATGCCGAACCCGGACCGTCTACGACAGGCATGGGTGGGAATCGACATGCAATTCTTCGGCGATCGTCCGCAAGTAGAACTTGCCGGACCCATTAACTGGGAACAGCATTCGCGTTTTGAGGCCAGTCTGCGCAAGGCGCACGCGAGCTCGGGAGGTTCGTGTGGTGCCTTGGCTGATGCCTCGTACTGGACGCGCCAGCAGCACGCTAGGGAGAGCCTGCCCCCGGCGTTTCTGGATGTTGTCGCCGGAGTCGCCGGCCCCTTGCTTACCAGCTACACGGTGTGGGCGTTACTGGCAGCGCAGGCCCGTGGCCTTCGGCGACTATATTTCCTGTCGCGGGAAGGCGACGTACTTTTTGAGCTTGCGACGATCCTCGCCCCAAGGCTAGAGCTCGCTATTGAGCTTCGGCAGTTGTACGTGAGCCGCCCCGCGATCAACGTTGCGTTGCTGTCAGATTTTAGGCGGGCAGATCTTGCCTGGGCACTCACGCACACGGGCAGCATGTCCCTGGCCTCGATTCTCGAGAGAGTCTGCCTACAGGCGTCCGAAGTGCAGGACCACCTTGAAGGTATCGGCCTGGGCCGTGACCGTTGGAACACACGAATAACCGACGACGAGTTTTCCGCATTGGTGGATCTGCTGGCGAGTCTGTCCCACGCTGGTGTTGGGCAGCTTATTAAGGAGCGCTCTCGTCAGCGGCGAGAGCGCGTCGCCCGTTATCTCGCGTCGGCCGGTGTGTTTGACGACGTAAAGGTTGGCTTGGTCGACACGGCGGGAACAGGAAGCCAGGTGCGTACCGTGCACCGGCTGCGCCAGGAGCTCACGGCAGAGGGGACAGAGGGCTTTCTGGTTCGGCGCATGTGGCGGCCCCATTTGGACGAGCAAGGTTTTCCGCCGATTCACTCCTATCTTAGTGACCACTGTACCGGCACTGGCTTTCGCGATATGGACGGGATGAACCATATGCTGGAAATCTTCACCGTCACCGATTACGGAACAGTTATCGGCTACGCCGACAATGACGGAGAGGTGGTTCCCGTCTTTCAGGAACCCGTGCCGGAACGAAGTGAAATGTGGACCTCCGATTACATGCGAAGGCCCTTGATGACATTTGCTCAGACACTTTCTTTGACTAGTTGGAATATTCGCAACGCGAAAGCACCGTGCAGCGGAATAATGGAGGCATTCAGGCAGTTCTGGTATGACCCCACCGAAGCCGAAGCAAACTACTGGGGTCAGTTTCCGTATGAGGTTGGCGCCGGTGATTGCTTCAGGTGTCTGGAGTTGGCCCCGCAGTTGGGGTTGCGCGAAATGATCGCGCTAAAGCGGGGTCGGCGTGTGGAGAAGGTGATCGTGAATCCGTGGTATGCCGGTATCTCGAAGCGGGCCTCCCTCTATGTGGCCGGCTCAATTGCTGCTTTGCGTCATATTCGCCGTGCCAGTCGCGCCTTGCGGCGTGTGGTCAGGCGCTTCGCCTAGGGCGTGCCGTGTTATCCAGTCGTCCATTGAATATGATGGTGCCCAAACGGCTCCGCGATACCACATAGTGGTGAATAGCCCAAGAAAGCAGCACTACAGCGATCACCAGCGCAATAAACTGTATGGCGATCGGCAACCCGGTGTTTATCAGGAGCACCGCAAGCAGAAACACCAGAATGTGATGGAACAGATATATTGTGTAAGAGCAATCACTCAAATAACGTGATATTTCTGGTTTGAAAGCCGGAAGCCGTAAAAAAAGCACAATAAGTGCCGATGTCGTCTGAAATGCAACGGCGGTTGATGTCCAGAGCTGATGGCGGCCACCGCGCACATGCTGAGAAATGGACGTGTCAGCCGGGGAAAAAGAATAGAGGAAGTATATCCAGCTTGCCAGAAGTAGTGCGATGGCGGGCAGCCCAAGTCCCGTCCAGGCATGCGGCTGAATCTTGGCGCGGCTGAGCAGTACGCCGAAAACAAAGTAGGGCAGGTAATAATAGAATTTAGGATCTGATAGAAAGGGAAGATAGTCGACAAAGCCGAAGTAGCCCCTGTATGCCGCAGAGTATACTGCTTGCACGATAGCAATGAAGAAGACAACTGTTGCCGGCCATAGCCACGATGATGGCGTCGGTATCGTAATTTTTGTGACGCGCGTTAATATGATTGCAATGGGAAAGCATAATATAAAGAAGTAAAATAAAACGATAAGAAACCAGAGATGTATTTCCCAGCAAGCTCCTCTGAGTACGTCTGCAACTGATTCACACGCTTGCCCGTTGATTGTGGCAAGACCGGCCTCGGTACCTATTATCTGAAAGAGGTATAATTGGGCGCCATTCAGCAGAACGCCGGCAGCGAAGAGCGGGATAAGCACTCGCGTTGATCGAGAAGCGAAAAAGGGCAGGATGCGGGATCGGCATAAAACCAGCGCGTACAGGAAGCCGCTAATAAGAAAGAATGCGGGCATTCGAAAGGAGTGGATGGAAAGAGTGAGGTAGTCGAAGAAATAACTGACGTCGTCAGATGCGACGAGCCAGCGCTGTTCGGAAATGAAGACAAAGCTTGCATGTATTATGATGCCGAGCAGCATCAAGCAGGCGCGGAGCGCGTCCAGTTGGGTTACGCGCTGGGAGATGTGCCCGTTCTCTGCGCCAGCCGCCATCTCTGAGGTCACCCATAATCATAATGCCGGGCGAATCGAGTGCCATCGGCGCCACGCCTGCGGGTCGAGGCGCCCTACCTGACAACATACCTTCATCTTTGGCGAGTATAGTTACTCATCAGTAGCGCGCCGGAGCAACATGGTTTTCGATGCGACCTTGATCAAGCAGCGCGGTTGATAAAGCACATGAATGTCAGTGTCATCATTCCCGTCTACAACAGGGAGCGGCTCCTTCCTCGTGCGATACGATCGGTATTGACGCAGCCGGCTGGCGACATTGAGCTTCTCGTTGTTGATGACGGCTCGTCAGATGGCTCCTTGGCTATAGCTCAGGACTACGCTTCCAGTGACCCCCGGGTGAAGGTGCTCAACCAGTCCAATCAGGGCGTTTCGAGCGCCAGAAACAGCGGCTTACGGGAAGCGCGTGGAGACTGGGTTGCGTTGCTTGATTCGGATGACGAGTGGGCGCCGGATAGGTTGTTGCACGTTCGTCGATTAATTGAAGAGCGCCCCGAGCTTGATTTCGTACATGGAGATCGCCTGGTGCTCAGGCCGGACGGCAGTGAAGACCTTGCCCAGCGACGCACGATGACCGATGTGGAAGGGGCAGATGTCGGATGGTTGCTCAAGTCGATGCGAATCAAGACATCCACAGTGCTGGTGAGACGACGCTGCCTGGAGGAAATGGATGTCTGGTTCGATGAACGTCTGCGCACCTGTGAAGACTATGAGTTCTTCTGGCGCCTCGTGGCGCGTGCGAAAAAAATAGCGTACGACCCTGTCCCACGGGTGATTTGCCACGATACGCCGGGTAGCCTCACAAAGCAGGATCGCAGGCCGCAGCTAAGAGATCATATACGGGCGCGAGCGTCAGTCCTTCGCTGGATCGAACAGGGTGTCAACGGAGTGGATCTAACTCCGTACGCACTGGATGGCCTCCTGGGGGAGATTTCGACAGGGTTGCGTCACGCCCGCGAGCATGGCTTATTCTCCCTTTTGCGCGAGCTGGCGTGGTGTTCTCGCCATGTTGGCCTGTGGAGGACAGGCGCTGTTGTCAGCCGCATGGCGGATCGGACGATTCGGCGCAATATTGGTAAGCGCGCGGCATAAGCGGCCGATTCGCCTTAAGTTCTCTGGGGTGATGCGTGACGTAGGGCTTGTAACTCTGCAACTGCTTGAGTGTGGCACGGCTTCTCAAGCAACCGATAAAGTATGCCGTCTACGTACGACGGACTGTATCGCTCAACGCCGGCGTTGGGAGAAAAAGTCATTTCACCAAAATAGGGGCGGTCGGTGTGGTACAAGTCGACTCGACAGAATTGAAAGCCTTGAGAAAGTTTGTCGGCGATACTTCTCATCTTGTGAAAGGTGATTTTGTCTGGCGTCCGGATTCCGGTCGGCATCGCAGAGACGGTCGCGTTGCTCTTGCTTATTTTTAACGGATTGCATTCCCGGTCGAAGTAACAGACTACTCTTTCATCTCCCGACTCTTCCACAATAAGGAGGAGTTGCACCTCGCCATTGAAACAGTAGAACTTATAGTTTGCTGGAGTTTGCTGTGCGTCGGGATCGATATGTTCTTCGATCATGAGTCTTCGCGGGATCCAGCGATATTGCCACTCGGCTGATAGCGCTGAATAATCGCGCTTGAGCCAGCTGTTCGCTAAATCGACGATCTTGTCCCATTCGACGTCTTCCTTGTTCTTTACCACATAGTTTGTTCCTGATCCGTGGTTCGCCTTAATCACGAAACTGGTCGGGAGGGATGAGAAAAACGCGTCATCGGTTGGGAGCCGCTCGCCGGACCAGAGGATTTTAGGGCCGATATCTTCGCCGAGCACGGCGCGAATATGGTCCCGTACACGTATCTTATCGGCGCACAGGGTGTGAAGTTTGTCTCGATGCAGAATCTTTTGTCGCTGTATCCACTCCGTGAATGTGGTTGGCTGGAGCAAACTGACGGAGGTGCCATGCTGTCATACAACATTCGTCCGGCGCCTGTACTGCGAATCACCCGCGTGCGCGTTAATCGGGCGATTCGATCTCCAAGTTTTGCGATCCGGTAATATGCTGATTTCTTTACTTTTATAAAGCGGGCCACAATTGTTCCCTTATCTTTTTATTGGGGCGATATCGCGCATGCGCTCTTTTGCTTGGCCAAGGAGCAAGCCGTGCTGCCAAGCATGGCTTAACGCCCGCTCCTTGTTGCGCAGCAGGAAGTTCCCGTCGGAAAGAAGTCGCTCTGTAATAATCTTGCGCAACATCCATCGGGGCAGTTTGCGGGAGGCGGGAGGCTCACCCCGTTGCCGCTTTATGGCTTCAAGTGAGCGCCCAAAGCGGAGTGCTCTGCCAATCAGCCAGCGCCGCGTCATTTGCTCGGGGCGAATGATGTGCTGAAGATGAGCCTCGGTATCGAACCAGGCTCGTGTTCCTGTTGCCGCGAGGCGGCGGAGGAGTTCAGTCTCGCTACCCATCATGTATTGCCCAGGTGCTGGCCCCACATTCGGATTGAAGCGTAGTCCATGGTCGAACAGATGCCGACGCACGGCCATGTTTGCCCCCCAGATTTTGTCTGGTTGCACTGGCCCTGTAGCGAGGTCAGGGGGGGTGAGTGCGTAGGCCGGCCCAATGGGTATGGCCCTTTCGTAATCAATGTCGGGTGCAGACATCCAGAACGGGAGGATCGGACCACCAAACACGTCATATTGTTCGTGGGCGGACGCATTCTTCTGGTAATGGTGAAGCCAGCGTGGAGCGGGGAGTACGTCGTCGTCTGTGAATATGATCAAATCAGACTGCACATGTTCGAGCGCCATATTCAAGGCGTTGTTTTTTCCCTGGGTTGGGCAAAAAAGGTAAAGAATGTTTAGTCGGGCTTGGTGCCTGTTAACGATATCTTTCGTGTTATCCCGGCTGTTGTTGTCAACAACAATGAGTCGCCAACCGCCTTTAGGGCCCTCGAGGGAAGCCATCCTTTCAAGCGTCAGGGGTAACGTCCGTTCACCGTTGTAGGTGGCAAGAACTACATCCTGCATTTTAAGCCCTTTACTGCTGATTCACTTGCCGGCAAATGGTTGTTCCTGAATATGCCTTAGTTCGGCGACGAGGAGTTCTCGCTCTGCCCGGCACGCATCTGTGTCACACACCATCGACAGTGAGACCAGTGCCCCGAAATTGTGTCGGCTGAAGGCTGTGCGTAACATCTGCAGCTTCACTTGCAAGCCCCCCTGCGTCCAATCCCCGTTAACCAGATAGCCGAGGGCCACTATGCGATGTTCTTGTATGTAGCGGTGGTGCACGACGACGTATCGCCAGCCGTTTCGATCTGTTTCTTGATCCACCACGCGCCAGTCGTCGGTGTTGATCGGCCGGTTCCCAAACTGCACCAGCTCATGGTTCTGGCGCTGCGGGTTGTAGTACCAGATACCGAGGTGCATTCGTTGGTCAGAGCTGTCCGGGTGGACGTAGCTCGCACGCAGCACTTGGTCGGTGCGCTGCATGATGGGGTTCCAGAGGGTGTCTTCAATGTGGGGGGCCAGCACGTAGTCGCCCAGCCGTTCTGGGGCGACGAGGGTGCGTTGCTCCGCCGCGGCGCTGGCGCCGCCGATCAACCACACCGGCAGGGCAACCAGGCCGGCCAGCAAGGCGGTGGCGGTAATGCTCTTTTTGGCCATGGCGTGCGCGGGCTGGGGGGCGGGTACCCCCAAGCTCGGCTCCGGGCTACCGTTGGCGAGGCGGTTGGCGATGAAGAAGAACGGCACCAGGCACACCGCGAACAATATCCAGCCAAACATTTCATGATCGTCAATCAGGCTGGTTTGCATATCCGTCTGGTAGCCGGCAAGGATGATCCAGAAAATCCGCACCCAGTTCACCAGCAGCGCCATGGCTATAGCCACCAGGTGCAGGATGATCCACTCCCGGGCGCGGCTGAAGTTCAGCGCGCTGAACAGTGTTGACAGCGTCAGGGCCACAACCAGGTAGCGGAGGCCGGAGCATCCATCCGCCACTTCAAACGCGCCTACGTCCAGGAGGTAGATGTAGACACCTTCCACCCGGAAGTGGATGCCCATGAAGCCGAGCAAAATGTCGTTGACCACCACGGCGGCCCCCACCAGGGGCTTGGTGAGGTAGTCCCACATGGGCACGGCGTAGTAGAGGAAGCCGATGGGAATGGCGAGGTTCCAGCCCGCGCGCCAGCCGAGCATTGCCACGGCAATCGCCCACCACAGGAAGACGGCGCCCATTTGCTGCAGGATCTGGATGTTCACCACGTCCGCCAGGCTAATCGCCAACGCAGTAAAGGCTGCAAGTGCGATGCCCAGCACGCTGGGCTGCAGACCGAACTGGCGGTGCTTTAGCACGCGGTAGAGCAGGAACAGACTGGCGCCGAACACGAACAGGCCGTGGGAGTAGGCCTCGTCAAAGCGCAGCCAGCGCTGGAAGAGCCGCTCCAGCGGGGCCCAGTGCAGTGCGAGCACAAGCAGGAAACCGCCAATCAGGACCGTTAGGTCTGGTCTCAGCAGGTTCCGCTGCACTGTGCTTGCCACGGCGCTCATTCAGAACATCCTCGTTGCTTCGAGAATGATGGCGTTTTCGGTGTAGTCATTGCCGCTTTCGTTCGATGTGCGCTCCTGGCGGCGGATAGTGGCGCCGGCCTGAGTTTTGCGGCCGATCAGGTGGGCGAGGCTGATTCGCGCGCCACGTATGGTGTCGCTGCGATCGTCGCGAAAATCGATGCGCTCCCAGCTCACACGGGGGATGACGGCGGTGCGCGGCAGCCATTGCCAGCGCCAGTAGGCGTCGGCGCCGTAGCGCTCCTCTTCGTCTTCCGCTACCTGGAACTCACGCCGGTCGTGAAAGGCGGTGAGGCGGATGGTGGAGCGCCCGGTGCGGTAGGTGGTGTTGGCGGTGGCGCGCTTGCTCACGAACACTTCGTTGTCTTCGACGATGAAGCCGGGGAGGTCGAAGACCTCGCCGGTGTCCGGGTCCACGATCTGGCTGGGCAGCCCCAGGTCTTCCGGTGACAGCACCACGAAGCGGTCGGAGATCTGCTGGGTTTCGCGATAGCTCAGGCTGCTGGTCAGCCGACTGCCGCGGCGGGTGATGGCGGCGAAGTAGGTGTCGCCGAAGAAGCGCCGGCCGTAGCGGGCCTCGATGCTGGTGCGCACGTCGGTCCAGCGAAAGCCTGCCTCCCAGTATTCCGCGCCGAAGCGGTCCTGCGTGCCGTCGGCGCGGGATTCCGTCTCGGCGCCGCCGCGGCCGATGAGTTGCAGCCGGCCGGTGAGGCGATAGCCGAGTTCCAGAAAGGCGTTGTCGAAATACTGGCTTCGGTCTATGTTGCTACGTTCGACGCGCTCGCTTTGCACGCTGGCCAGCCAGGATACGGGGTCGGCGGCCTCCGGGCTCACGAGCTGAAAGCTGCCGCTTTGCCGCGTGATATTGGGGATGTCCTCATCATAGACAGTGCGGCGCACGCCCACCCGGGTGACGGAATTGCCCAGGGGGCCGAGGTCCTGCACCAGGTAGGGACTGGCCCGCAAGGTGATGGCGTCGCTGCGATTACCGGTATCCAGCGCCAGGTCGTCGGCGAAAGCGCCGCGGTTTGAAATGGTCTGCTGCTCGTAGAGCGCGCCCAGGTCGACGAATAGCCGGTTGCGCACCAGGGTTGCGGTGCTGTCGGCGTTCAGCGTGTGGTAGATGTCGTTGCGGTCCTGATCATTCCAGTAGTAGTTGGCGGTGGCCTGGTAGTCCACCTGGGTGCGCAGCCGGGGGCCCACCCGGCACAGGCTGAGGGACGGGATCAACTGGGTGACAAAATCGGATTCCTTGTCGCTGTCCGGCGCAAGGGTGACGTTATCGGTATAGGTCTGGCGCAACGTCAGGCTGGGGGCCACAAGAAACGGTGCCCCCTGGCTGTCTTCCAGGTACTGGCCGGCGAGGCCACTGTCCATGTCCGCGCCGCCGGGCAGGGCGACACGGCAGCCGCTCAGGGTGGGGCGCACGGGCGGGCCGCTGGGTGCTTCAGCCCCGGTCTGCTGGGCCTGCGCCTGCGCTGCCGGCGCTAGCGACATGACGAGTAAAGCCCCAAGCCCCGCGGTGAGGCGCCATGCCCTACCCCGGAGTGGACTCGCCATAATAGCTCCCGTAGTCGTCTCCCCCGAGCCCGCCAAGGCTTTGATTGAGCACCAGGCTGACGGCCTTGTTCGGGTCCAGCAGCTCGACGGCGGCAACCACGTAATGGCGAGGTGTAGCGGCCGATTTCACTACCACGAGGATCTGCCCGACGTTGGCCGACAACGTGATGGCCTCGGCGCTGACCAGCAGGGGTGGCGAATCGAACAGAATGATGTGCCGGGTGCTGCGATCCGCAAGGGCGGAAACAACGCGCTCCATGCGGGCGCTGGACAGCAGCTCTTCGCTGAGCGAGTGCGCACGACCGGCGGGCAGCACGGTGAGCGAGTCCACCGTGGTGGGCAGGATGACCTCGCTGGCGGACAGGCTCTCGTCGGCCAGCAGGTCGAGCAG
Source organism: Natronocella acetinitrilica (assembly GCF_024170285.1). Classification (NCBI taxonomy): domain Bacteria; kingdom Pseudomonadati; phylum Pseudomonadota; class Gammaproteobacteria; order Chromatiales; family Ectothiorhodospiraceae; genus Natronocella; species Natronocella acetinitrilica. The sequence continues at coordinate 6,648 of NZ_JALJXV010000014.1, read as the reverse complement.
GCCCGGTTCATCGCGAATGCCGAATATCTTGCTCGTATGGGCGCGGGAGACATCGCCATCCACCAGGGTGACGGAGAAGTCGGGATCCTGCGCGATGCTGAGTGCCAGATTGATTGAGGTGAAGGTCTTGCCTTCGCCCGGTTGGGCGCTGGTGACCATGATGAGATTGCCGTTGGGAATGGCGGCGGTGCCCTTGCCGATGGCGCCAGCGATCAGCGGCCGCTTGATACGGCGGTATTGATCCTTGATTGCCCGTTCAGCATCGATGGGTGGGTAGATGCCCTGAGCGCGTAGCCGAGCGTAATCGACGCGCACCGGCTCCCGGTCGGCCACCGGGGCCGGAACGGCACCCACGGATGCCGCCTCGACGGCTGGCTCTGGCTCGCGGGGCGGCTCGGGGTGCCTGGTCTCTGCGGGCTTGTCTTTGCGGCCGGTGGTGCCGTCGCCGCTTTCCCGCAGGCGATTGATTGCTTTCTCGATGACGCTCAAATCGGCAGCCTCCGCATGATCAGGCGGATGTATTCCGCCCCCAGCTCCGCATAGAGCGAAGCGGCAACAATGGCTCCCGCCAGCATCATGGCCGCCAGGGCAAATATCAGGAATGCGACCACCTTGCGCCGCCGCTGATTGCGGGTCATCACCAGGCTGACGGAGCCCAGCACCGGTCTGCCGGTGAGTTCCGCCAGGGAGGTACGGCTCTGGAACACGGGCCGGATCTGGTGCAGGAAGAAACCGAAACCGCCACCCACGGCGAAAGCAACGGGGATCAGCGCCAGCAGGTAGAAGTCCCGCGGCGGGCCGTCCGGCTCCAGCGGGCGCACCGGTGGGTCGATGAGGCGCAGGGAAAGCTGCCCGCCAGAGGCATCCACCTCGCCGGAGAGTTGCGCGGTGCTGAGCCGCGCCACCAGTGCCTGGTAGCGCTCGCGGGTGGTGTCGTAGTTTCGGTTGAGGTCCTGCAGACGGGTTTCGACGTCGGTGATTTCGTCCACCTGGGCCAGCAGTTGCTCGCGGCGGTCTTCCTGGTCGCTGATCTGCTCTTCGATCGCGCCGATTTCCGCAGACCATTCGTTGAGACGGATGCGCAACTCCTGATACAGGGGGTTGGCGCTCAGGTCCGCGGTCTCGGTAATGGCGGGTGCGTCTTCCAGTTCGGCCCGGCGTTCCTCGTGCCGTTCGATCTGCGCCTGCAGGGCGCGTACATCGGGGTGGGATTCGGTGAAACGCAGCAGCAGCTCGTCGAGCCGGCTGCGGGCCTCCCGCAGTTGTTCCTGCACGGCGATGAGTTGTGGGTTGCTTGAGGTTTCAACACGCTGCCCGCTTTCGATGGCGGCGATTTCCTCACGCAGGGAACCCACCCGTCGCTCGGCCTGGCGCTGGGCGTTCTGCAGCCGCTGGATTTCGTCTTCAGTGGCGCGCAGGCGGCCGTAGAAGTCCCGCCCGCCCTGCTCGGGCAGCAGGCCAACATTGTCGCGCTTGAACTGGGCGAGGCGCTGTTCTGCCGAGCGCAGCCGGTTTTCGTACTCCTCTACCTGCCGCTCGAGGAAGCCGGTGGCGGAGGCGGAGTCAGCGCGGGTCATGCCCAGAGCTTCTTCGCTGAAGAGTTCGACCACGGTCTGCACCACGCGGTAGGCCACCTGCGGATTATCCGAGGCATAGGAGATGCGGTAGATGGTGCTGCCCCGGCCGCCGCCGGAGATGCGGATGCTGCGCCCGAGGTTTTCGATGATGCGCTCTTCGTCGGCCGGGGTGCGGGCGCGGACCATGAGGTCTGCCTCACGGGCGATGCGCTCAAGATTCTCGCGGTTCAGTATCGTGTTGGTGAGCATGCTGACGCGCTGGTTCATGTCCGGTGCCACGGCGAGCCCGCCGAGCAGCGGCCCCAGCAGTGATTCGGTATCCACGTTGACCCGCGCGCTGACGCGGTATTCGTCGGGCATGGTGAGCACCACGAAGGCGCCGGCCATCGCCACCAGCCAGGCGACGATCAGCGCAAACCAGCGAAACCGCCAGGTCCCGCGCAGCTCGCCCAGAATGAATGTGTATAACTCGTGCATGGGAAGTCCCGTCCCTCAGCTCGCGACAGACTGCGTAGCCGTTCGGTGCCCAGCCCGGCGTATTGGGGCGCTCAGAAATACGCCTCTGGAATGATGATGATATCGCCGGGTCGTAACGCGTGATTGTGGCGTACGTCGCCATCGTTCAGGAGATCATTCAGCCGCAGCCGGTAGCTGCTGCTGTCACCGTTGCGCTGACGCACCAGGGTCGCCCGGTTGCCGGCTGCGAACGGCGTGAGACCGCCCACCTGGATGAGCGCGTCGAGCACGGTCATGCCATTTCTGTACGCCAGTGATTGCGGTTGCGCGGCCTGGCCGATAACGCGTACCTGATCGGCATACTCACCCACGAAACCCATCACCATGACGGTCACCGTGGGCTCACGAATGAACTGGGCGAGTTCGGTTTCGAGGTCTCGGCCGAGGCGGGTTGGCGTTTTGCCCGCGGCCTGGACGTCTTGCACCATGGGGACGGAGATCTTGCCGTCCGGCCGCACGGGCAGGCTGACCGAGAGATCCGGGTTATTGCGAACGTAGATCTGCAGCTGATCGCCGGCGCCGATCACGTAGTCCGGTGTTTCCACCGGGCCGGGGCTCGGGATATCGCTGGAACGAAAGCCCCCGCAGGCGCTCACGGCCAAGGCCACAAGCCCCACTAGAGCCAGTCTGGAAAAAGCTGCCCACCCCATGTTTTGCTCTCCATGCCCCGCCTCGCAGACGTTGACCGTTCTGTTATTACGCGGTCGAGGCTAGTGCTGTTGTTCCTTCGACTACACGGCACAACCGTGGGTTCCGCCGTGTCGAAGTTCACAGTTTGGGGCTATGGGGTGTGCCCGGTCAATGTTACTGAATGTTCAGCTCGATTTCCGTGGACAAGCGGCTCCACAGCCCGTTGATGTCGGCGGTACGCATGGCCACATAATAAGTGCCGACTGCCAGGTTTCTCAGGGTGTAGCTATTGTTGCCATTGTCGCCGATGCGGATCACGTCGGAATAGTTTCCGCTCTGTTGGCCAACGTACAGTTCGTAGGCCTCGATCTCTGAGAGGCTTATTGGGTCGCCATTTTCGCGAGCGCTGGGTGCGGACCAGGACAGTGTGACGGATTCGTTCCCGCCGAAGTCGACCGTGTTGTTGTCACTCGATCTGCTCCCGGAAGAGCCTCCGCCACCGCCGGATATGCAGCCGCCAAGGGCGAGCATGGTAGCGGCCAGCGCTGTGATCATCAGGGTTCTGGCGGAGTGCCGCCATTGGGAATGGATGTTCTTTGGCACAAGCGTGTCCTCACGAATGCTTGATTCGGATCGGGTGTTCGGATGTGCGAGGAACTAAGGCTATTACTCGCACGGCGCAGCGTTTGTGACGCTGTTCACGCTTCGGGAGGCTTGTGCGGTTCGCCAGGAATCGGCCAGTACGGTGGTGAGGATGTCGAGGCAGCGGTAACCGTCGCTTGCGATGTCATTAAAGGTGCCCTGCTTGTCATGACGATTGATGTGTCCGCAACTGCGAGGCGTTGCTCTTCCCTGTGTCATCCTCTTGATTACGGTCTCGCGCGTCAGCGCTGCTCATGCGTAGGCAAACAACGTGCCAGCTATGTGGGGTGGCGCACATAACTGGGTTTCGCGGGGATTTGATCGACGTCTGACCGGCATGGGAGCAAAAGAATGTCTCCGACAGGCGACGAACTGCGTCACACTGTCGGAGATTTTCGCGTAACCCATTGTTGTATCGAATGTTGCAGACTGTCCCCATTCGGGGACGGCACTCTAGGTGCCTGAATTACGTTATTGAATAACGATCTGCACTTCCTCGGAATGCCTGCTCCACAGCCCGTCGGTGTCCGCCACTTTCATGGCCACGTAGTAGGTACCGGCGTCAAGGAAATCCAGAGCGTAGCTGTTGCTGCCCGTGTCCGCGATTTCGATGGGGTCGCCGTACGATCCGCTACTGGTGCCAATGTAGAGCGCGTAGCGGTCGATTTGACTCAGCGCGATAGCGTCGCCATTTTCCCGGGTGGCCGGCGCTGTCCAGGATAGCGTCAGGGTTTCGACCGCCGGATCTGCCTCTTCGGTTTCCTCAGGTGCTGCAATTTCCTCGCTCGTCCCGCTGTCAGTGCTCGGGCTCTCGTCGGAGGGCTGGTTGTGCGGGTTTCCGCCGCCGCCGCCGCTGTTGTTGCCAGGCCCCCGGTTGGGGTTGTTTCGCGTTGCCTCGGAAGTGTCATCGCTGCTGGAACGAGGGGAGCCGCCGCTGTCCGACACGCAGGCGCTCAGGCCGATGGTTGCGGCCATGGTGAATGCGAGAAGAAAGGAGCGGTTCAGGGGGTGCTTCGAGTGATCCGTTTTGGTGGTTTGCATGATGACCCCGTTTCTGAAAATGGGGTTAAAGGGTTTTGCTTGTTGTGGGGTTAGCGTATGGAGGGGCGGGGAAACGGGCTGTGGCGTGCTTGGCATTTGTGGTGTGAACTGGTTCACACGTCGAATAATCCGAAATCGTATCAATTTGACGACAAGTGCGATGTCACCATTACATGGCTTTATAGGCTCATGTAATTTATGAAAAATATTTTATTTTCCTTGGCGGGGCGTGTTCTCGAAAAAAATGAAAACGGTTTTTATTTTTTGGAAGTAAGCGCAGGCCCGCCCCGTATGCAGGCCTGCCGGGCGGGCCTGGGGGTGCCATTCAGCGGGTCAGTCGCAGGGCGTCCAGGTGGATCTCGCGGGTTTGCTCCGGCCGGGAGGCGAAGATGGCCAGTTCGGTCAGGTCGGAGACATCCAGGGTGCGGTTTCGGGGAGCGTTGCGGATGTCGTCGATGGGGATGCGGATGTCATTCCAGCCCTGTTGCAGGGTCACGTTGCGGTTGAAGCGGTCTGCATAGGCGCCGCCCCGGGCGAAGTGTTCCCGGTCGCGGATCGAGATGGTCACGGTGATGGCGGCATTGTCGGGGACGTAGATGGCAAGTTCTGCGGTCTCGTAATCTGACCAGTCGCCGAACGACCTGCGCAGTGTCGTGCCGGTGTAGAGCCGGCCGCTCTGCAGGGTTACACGCAGTGAACGCCCGCCCGTCCGCGTGATGCTCGTGTCCAGCGTGCCGGATGACCAGCGCCGCGCCTCAAGTGGTGTGCTGAAATCGCTGATTACGGGGAACTGGCTGCGGGCGATGCCCCGATCCACAAGGGTGAGCGTGGGGTTGAAGAGTTCCGCCACCAGGGCCGCGCCAGCGACGCCAATCAACACCAGTCGCAGCAGGCGCGTTGGTGCCGTGAGCGCCACGGCCGCGGCGGCGCCAAGCATGTTCTGCCACAGGTCGCGCAGGCCGGCGGAGCGGCCTATCTGGCCCTGTATCAGTTCGATGCAGCCGCCGATAAACAGGATAAACAGCAGCACGGCGGCGGCGCGTACGGGATACCTGATGCGTCGCAGTTGTGGTGCGATCATCAATAACAGGGTCAGCAGCCCGAAGAAGCCCACATGGCCGAAGGCATAGATTTCATCCGGGACATGCCTTCGATAGCCCTCCAGGCTGACGAAGAAGAACGGGAAGATTGACAGCAGGGTGGCTGTGCCGAGTACGAGAATCAGTCTCATCGGATGGGCGCTTTCCCCGGCTGCGTGGCCATTGAACGTTGGGGCAGTTTATATGAGCCGTGTGCGTTTGGGAGATACTGGCTCTGCCGCAACGCCGGTTTCGCCTTGTGGGGCACGGTCTGTCGCCATTTCCGGTTGACATCCGCAGCCCGTTTCAGCAAAGTATCGCGCTCTGAATTTGGAGGGGTTCCCGAGCGGCCAAAGGGGGCAGACTGTAAATCTGCTGGCAAAGCCTTCGGAGGTTCGAATCCTCCCCCCTCCACCAGATAACAGTGAGCGGCTAGCTCGCCCGCACCTGCGGGATGGTCAGGCGGGTGTAGTTCAATGGTAGAACCTCAGCCTTCCAAGCTGATGATGTGGGTTCGATTCCCATCACCCGCTCCAGTTCCAGGGCGTGGCCGGCAGGCGCGCCCTGTTAGTGTGTTTTGAAGGCCCGCGTAGCTCAGGGGTAGAGCGCATCCTTGGTAAGGATGAGGTCCCCGGTTCAAATCCGGGCGCGGGCTCCATATTAGTAAGTGTCGCGGGGTTGGGGCTGTCATCAGTAATGGTCCGGCCCTGGGGTTAATGGATAGAGACGGGAGACGGCTCCATGTCCAAGGCGAAGTTTCAGCGTAGCAAGCCGCACTGCAACGTGGGCACCATTGGTCACGTTGACCATGGCAAGACGACACTGACTGCGGCGCTGACGAAAGTCATGGGTGAGCAGTACGGTGGTGATTTCCGCGCGTACGATCAGATCGACAACGCGCCGGAAGAGCGGGCACGTGGCATCACGATTGCCACGGCGCACGTGGAGTACGAGAGCGAGAACCGCCACTACGCCCATGTGGACTGCCCCGGCCACGCCGACTACGTGAAAAACATGATCACGGGTGCGGCGCAGATGGACGGCGCGATCCTGGTGTGCTCTGCCGCTGACGGCCCCATGCCGCAGACCCGCGAGCACATCCTGCTGGCCCGTCAGGTTGGTGTGCCGTACATCGTTGTCTACCTGAACAAGGCGGACATGGT
>NZ_JALJXV010000013.1 GCF_024170285.1 Natronocella acetinitrilica | reverse complement strand
TGATTACAATTGGCATCGCCAACACGGTAGCCTGAACAGAAAACCACCAATCAGCGTTCTCGGACTCTCCGGGGACAACCTATTGAGACTCCACAGCTAGGGAAGCGCTGAGGTATTCACGTCATCGCGTTACACACAGATTTTTCGTGATGCCAGGCGCGGCGCGCAGCGTCGTGGTGGTTCCACGGCCAAGCGGCGCAACAACGCAGCGCGGAAAATCTGTGCGTACCCCCCCGGGGCTCGGCCGGTTTTCGCCCGTGGCGTTGTCGCAAGCCACCGCAGGTAGAACCACTACCTGCGCCACCTTGCTTCTAGCCACGAACGAAAACCGGACTCGAGCGCGGCGGCGTCAATACTTCAGCGCTTCCCTAGCCAGCCACCGGAGACACCCGGTAGCCAACCCGCGGGAAGTGCACCACCACCCGGCCGCAGGACGCATCGTCCCGCAGCAGGGCGATTCGATCCCGTGTAACCAGCAGCACTTCTCCATTCACTGTCGGGTCGCCGCTGTCGGTCACCGGTGCGATGCTCACCCGCATACCCGGCTCGATTGCCTGGGGATCCAGTGGATCGCTTCCCCGCTCGGTGGTTGGCTCGGTGGAGGCGGCGGCAGCCAGGGCATCCGCCGTCGTCATGTCCGTGGCGGAGCCATGGCCCAGGGCCTCCATGCGACCGATCCACGCCTGCAGCTGGGGGAACTCGCCGAAGATCTCCTCCGCCCGTGGATGCCTGGTGCGCACGAACCAGATAATGGTCCACAACTGCAAGTCGGCGAGACTCGCATGCTTACCCATCAGATACGGTGCGCCGCCAGCGAGGGCGGATTCAAGCCAGCCGAGCTGGGCGCGGAACTGGGCCAGGGTATGGGGAAGTTGCTCGAGCTCATGCTGGAAATCGCCATCCGGTCCCAGGTACAGACGCGCCCGGTCCTGCACGACTGCTGGCGGCATCTTGTCCATCGCCGAGGCCACGGAGATGCGAACGGCCAGATCAAACATCTGGGTTTCGGACCAACGGGCGATGGCAAGGGCCAGTCCCGCCGAACCCGCCGGGAACAGCGTCGGCTCCGGGTGACGGCGCTCGAGTTCGTCGAGGATGCAGGCGGTATCGCAATAGATGTCGCTGCCGATCTGCATGACCGGAATACGGCGGTAACCGCCGGTCATGGCGAACAGTTCGGGCCTATCCGGCAGCCGGTTCTCCTCCACCGAATGCCAGGCCAGTTGCTTGAGCCCCAGCGCGGTGCGAACCTTCTCCGCCACCGGGCTGGGGGGGTAGTGATGCAGGATGATCTCGGCCATTGGACTGTCTCCTCCGTTCCAGGGAGACACAGTCTATCCGCCCTGACGCCGACGCGCCGCCTGACGTTCGGCGGCCAGTATCTCGGCCGCATTCTGCCGCAACGGCAGCCGGGCACCGCGCTCCACATCCTCTCGCCGCAGGCCGATATCCCGCAGCAAACGATCGTCCAGATCCCGCAGGGCCAGGAACCGCCGGCGCCGACGCCACGCCACCCACAGCTCGCGCAACGCTGTCATCAACCCCGTCACCAGCCCAGTGGGCCAACTCGCCGGCATATAGAAATCCGGCGTGGCGGGCCGGCCACGGCCGGTCTGGATGGTCCGCTTGATCTGTTCATACTGCTGCTGATTGGACATGGGAGTCTCCCTCCGTCTGGCCGACAGGGCTTGTCGGCATGGCGGGTCGACACACCGTGTTTCGACCCTGGAGAGCAGATTGCATCGGAAGAATTGATCAATCCAACGAAAAGAACTACATTGATTGTTAAGAATTTCTGAAAGGTATCCCCATGAACCAGACAGCACAGCCCGACCCGGTGCCTCAACCCCTGCCCTTGCTGGAGACGGATGTGCTCCGCACCTTCGTCGCCATTGCCGAGTGCGGCAGCTTCACCCGCGCAGCACGACAGGTCTTCCGAACCCCCTCGGCCCTGAGCATGCAGATCAAGCGGCTTGAGGAGACCCTGGGGCAACCCCTGTTTCTGCGGGAACCCAGGTTGGTGCGGCTTACCGCGGAGGGTGAAGCCCTGCTGGGATACGCCCGCCGGCTACTCAAGCTCAACGAGGAAGCAGTCACCCAGTTTCTCGCTCCGCCCCTGGCCGGCACCGTCCGCTTTGGTACGCCCGACGATGTTGGCACGCGGGTGCTTCCCGGTGTCCTGGCGCGGTTTGCCCGAAGCCACCCGGCGGCGCAGGTGAATGTCAGTGTCGGCGGGACCCTCGATATCATTCGTCGACTGGATCTGGACGAACTGGATCTCGCACTGGTGACCGGCGGTAACGACGGTCAGGACCAGGGGCGCGGAGAAGTCGTGGATACGGAAAGCCTGGTCTGGGCAGGTCGCGAGGGCGGCATAGCCGCGCGGCGCACGCCCTTGCCCCTTGCCCTGGCAAGCCAGGGCTGCGCCTGGCGGACCAAGGCCCTCGCCGCACTGGACGCAGCCGGCGTGGGCTACCGCGTTGCCTACTCCAGCGAGAACTGCGCCGGGCAGGAAGCGGCGATGATTGCGGACCTGGCCGTTGCGCCTTTTCCGTTGAGCCTGATCCGTCCGCCATTGCGGCGACTCGGGCCAGACACCGGCCTGCCGCCACTGGGTGACTACCAGGTGTTGCTGGTACGCAATCCGAAGCGCAGCCCGGTGGCGGATGCACTGGCGGAATACGTGATCGAGGAGTTGCGTCTGGCTCGGGGTGGGTGAGGCGGAATAGGTTGTGGCGGACAGTACCAACGCCTGAATGGTGCGTTACGCGCTGCGCGCTAACGCACCCTTTGGCGGGCATGGCGCCATAGCACTCGTAGGGTGCGTTAGGCCAAAGGCCGTAACGCACCACAACAGCGCTGGCAAAGGCACCCGCAAGCCAATGGCACGAACGGAGGGCGGGTGCGCCGCCCAGAGACCGTCAGCGACAGGGATGTCGCTGTCGAGCCCCCGTGGATGGGTTCACGGCGTGTCTCTGGACGGCGTACCCGCCCTCCGTTCCACGACAACATCCGACTTAGAAATCGGACACCATCAATCAGCGCACGACCAGGACCGGGCAGTTCGCATGATGCATCACCCGCTGGGTGGTGCTGCCCACGAGCAACTCCCGGAACCGCGACAACCCCCGCCGACCGATGATGATCATGGCGGACTGCTCGCCGGCCGCGTGCTCGATGATGGCGTCACCGGCCTCACCGCGGATGATCTTCTCCTCCACGCTGATACCGGTTTCCCCCATTGCCTTGCGCGCGGCACCGAAGGCGGCCTGCGCGGTCTCATCACGCAGCCGCTCGAAGGCCTCGGGGGAGAAATGGGCGAGTTCCCTGGGGTTAGGCATTTCCGTGGGCACCCCGAACATATCCTGGGGGGTCTTGGCGAAAGCGAACAAGAGACGGACCCTGCAACCGAGTTTCTCGGCCAGGTTCGTCGCGTACGCGGCGGCCTTCGACGCGTTCGTCGAACCGTCAACGGGCACTAACAGAATGTCGGGTAACTGTGCCATGGGGCTCTCCTGTGCTCTAGGCTGCTGGATAATGCCTACGTTCTATCGCATGCAGAACCGTGCAGGCTTGATCCACATCATTCTTGAGCGGAACGACAATGCGACGCTGGCCGCACAGACGATCAGACATCTGATGTGGACACTGGTCTCGCGCTGTGATGCAGTGCATCAATTCTTGTTCGGAGGAAAAGATGGCAAAAGGCGCACACAAGCGTATCGATCTTGCACTGCAGGGCGGTGGCGCCCATGGGGCGCTGACCTGGGGGGTGCTGCATCGCATTCTCGAAGACGAGCGAATAGAGATTGACGGGATCAGTGGCACCAGCGCCGGCGCGATGAACGGCGTCATGGTTGCCGACGGGCTGCAGCGAAATGGTCGGGACGGGGCCCGGGAAGCCCTGCAGACTTTCTGGAAAGCGGTGAGCGATGCGGCGCGGTTCTCGCCCATACAGCGCAGCCCCTGGGACCGGCTGACCGGCAACTACAGCCTCGATCACTCCCCGAGCTACCTCTTTTTCGAGAGCCTCACCCAGCTTGTGCCGCCGGCGAAGCTGAACCCGCTGGGCATCAACCCCTTGCGGGATCTGGTGGCGGACCAGGTGGATTTCGAGCGGGTCAACGCCTGCCGCAAGGTCAAGGTCTACGTCACCGCAACCAATGTGCGTACCGGCCGCCCACACATCTTCCGACAACCGGATCTGTCGGCGGATACGGTGATGGCGTCAGCCTGCCTGCCGTTCATGTTCGACGCCGTTGTCATCGACGGCGAGGCGTACTGGGATGGCGGCTACAGTGGTAATCCGGCACTTTATCCACTGGTGGACGACCAGGGCTGTCGCGATCTGGTGGTGGTGCAGATCAACCCCCTGGTACGCAGGCAGCTACCCGGCACGGCCCGGGAGATCCTCAACCGGCTCAACGAGATCACGTTCAACTCCAGCCTCATCAAGGAACTGCGCTCCATCCAGCTGCTGCATCAGCTCATCGACGCCGAGGGGCTGGAACTGGAGCGGTACCGCGCCATGCGCCTGCACCTGATCCATGCCGAGCATGAGATCGAACAACTCAGCGCCTCAAGCAAACTCAACGCGGAATGGAGCTTCCTGACGCGGCTGCGCGACCAGGGCTATCGCTGGGCGAGTGACTGGCTGGACAAGCACTTTGACGACATCGGCGAGCGCTCGACCTTTGATCTGGATGAACTCTTCGAGGACGCGTTTCGCCCCATCCGTGAGGCAAAGAAACCCAGGGATCAGGACTGACCAATGACCGGCATCATCGCCATACTCATCGCACTGGCGCTGCTCATCTATCTGGCCTACCGCGGCCTGAGCCTGCTGATACTCGCGCCGGCGCTGGCCGCCCTGGTTGCGCTGGTGTCGGTGGAAGCACCGCTGTTCGCCAGTTACACCCAGGTATTCATGGGTTCGGCGGGCGACTTCATCGTGCGCTTTTTCCCACTGTTTCTGCTGGGTGCAATCTTCGGCAAGCTCATGGAAGACTCCGGCTGCGCCGACGTGCTTGCCCAGGCCATTGTCGCGCGTCTTGGCGACGCAAAGGCCGTGCTTGCGGTGGTGCTTTCCTGCGGGGTGATGACCTATGGCGGGGTGTCCCTGTTCGTGGTGGCGTTCGCCGTCTACCCCATCGCCGCTGCGCTGTTCCGTCAGGCCGATCTGCCCAAGCGGCTGATCCCGGGCACCATTGCGCTGGGGGCCTTCACCTTCACCATGACGGCCCTGCCCGGCACACCGGCCATCCAGAACGCCATTCCCATGCCCTACTTCGGCACCTCGGCCTTTGCCGCACCCGGACTCGGCATCCTCACTGGACTGGTCATGCTGATCCTGGGGCAGGCGTGGCTCAATTACCGGGTGAAGCAGGCAAAGTCAGCCGGCGAAGGCTACGGCGATCATCCCGACGACGCGCCCCAGGTGGACAAGGACTTGCGCGAGCGTTCCTCCGGCGAAGGCTTCGATCTCATGGAGCTACCCACCGAGGAGACGCCCCGGGATCGCCCGCCGCTGGCACTGGCCGTACTGCCCATTGTGCTGGTCATTGCGCTCAACCTGTTGTTCACGGCAGTGATCATTCCCGCCATGGACACCGACTACCTGGCCGAACCCCAGTATGGCGCCACCAGCATCGATTCACTGCGCGGTGTGTGGTCGATCATCGGTGCCCTGGTGATTTCCATCCTGGTGCTGGTCTTCACCAACCTCAAGCGCCTGCCCAGGCTAACGGGCACCCTGGACAGCGGCGCCAACGCCTCGGTGCTGCCCATCTTCAACACGGCAAGCCTGGTCGGTTTTGGCTCGGTGGTGGCCTCGCTGGCGGCCTTTGACACCATCAGCGGCTGGGTCACCGGCATGGGTGGCGACAACCCGCTGATCTCCCTGGCTATCGCCGTCAACCTGCTGGCCGGCATGACGGGCTCTGCCTCCGGCGGAATGAGCATCGCGCTCTCCACCCTGGGGGATACCTATCTCGCCATGGGGCAGGCAGCGGGGATATCGCCTGAGCTGATGCATCGGGTTACGGCGGTGGCCACCGGCGGGCTTGATGCCCTGCCCCACAATGGCGCTGTCATCACGCTGCTGTCGATTTGCGGGCTTACCCACCGGCAGGCCTATCTGGATATCGCGGTGGTGGCGATGCTGGTGCCCATCATCGCCCTGGTTTTCCTGATTACCGTGGGGACCGTGTTCGGCACGTTCTAGTCGTCTTTGCTCCCTTGCTGGTGCTGCCGTGCCCAGTTCAGCGGCCCACCGGTGTAGCCGGGTACGCCCGCGGCAAGGGTGGCGACCACGTCGATGAGGTCATCTTCCGCGACCAGGCCCGCCGCGCTGCAGGCCAGAGCCTGTTCGCGTAGCGTCGCCATCAGCAAGTCGGCAATTTCGGGAAATCGCGAGCGGCCCTGGGGTGGACTTGCGGTCACCCGTTTGCTGCCACGCCAGTCATGGAAGCCGTGACCAGTGCGCTGACCGAGATGCCCGGCATCCACCAGGTCGCGCAATTGCGCCGGCACCTCTTTTTCGAGTTGCTCCGCCAGCGCCACGGAGGTATCGAGGCCGATCCAGTCCGCGAGCTCCAGCGGCCCGAGGGTCATGCCGGCATAGCGTCCCGCACCATCAACCAGCTCCCGGTCCGAACGGCTGTAGAGCGCCGCCCCAGCCAGCACATAGGGCAGCAACAGGCGATGCAGCAGGCCGCCGGGGCAATCCTTCACATACAGCGGCATGCGGTCCAGCGCCGCCACCAGCGCGGCTGCGGTTCGAGCGGCAGCGTCGCCGCCGTCCGCCGCCACTGCGACCTCAACCACCGGCCCGATGCCGGCACCAGTCAGCTCGCGGATCATGCGCAGGCCCACCAGCCGCGTGGGATGGACGAGCTGGCCTGCCAGCGAGGCCAGGGGCACGGTGGACGTGGTGGAGGCGATGACCGCCTCCGGGCCCAGCTTTCCTTCGAGTTCCTCGAACAGCGCGCGCTTCAGGTCGGCATTCTCGTCGATTGCCTCGACAACCAGATCCACCGATGCGAGATCATCCGGTTCTCCGGCGAGAAATGGCTCACCTACGCTTTCCGCCTCCCCGTCTGCCACGTTGGATGGCTGCACGCCGAGGAGTCTGGTGCGCAAGGCGTCGAGCCGATCAGACAGCAGATCCTGCACCGACACGCGAAAACCGTTGGCAACCAACAGGGACACCAGCTCCGAGCCCAGAGCGCCAGCGCCGATCACATGAACGCGCCCCGGAATGGTTGCCTCGATCCTGCGACTCTCGGCCATGTAACGGTCGGTCATGGCATAGAGTCGGATGCGATTGCGGGCAGGCGGCTGGCTCAGCAGGCGCAGCACCGAGGAGCGCTCGGCGCGCAGCCGCCGATGCAGACTGCCGCCGCCGTGGTCCCGCCAGAGCGTACGCAGGGCGTCAGCGCCAACACGGGCCTCCGGTGCGGTGTCGCCCAGATCATCCGCCTGGCGAATACGATCGAGTAGCCACCAGACCGGGCGGGTGGAGAGCAGTTTCTGCGTCCCCTTTGGACGATGCGGTCCGGGGTCGCTCTGCAGCAGGCTACGAGCCGCGGCGTCCAGCTCCTCACCGGCATGCACGCCATCTACCAGCCCCATCTGGCGTGCTTCCTCCGGCGTGACCACCCGACCGGTCTCCATGACGGCCAACGCCGGAGTGCCCCCGATCAGATCAGCCAGTCGCGCCGAACCGCCGAATCCGCAATGCTGGTCCAGCATGACGTCGGGCAGACACAGTGCCGTGCTCGCTGCATCTGCCGCCAGGCGATAGCGGCAGGCAATGGCCAGTTCCAGCCCCACCCCACGGCAGCTCCCATGCAGTAACGCCACCGTTGGCACTGGCAGAGCGGCAATCCGGCAGGTCAACGCCTGGCCTCGGCGGATGTAGGTGGCCGCATAGGCAGGGTCAAGCATACGCTCAAGCTCGGCGGAATCCGCACCCACGGCAAAGCCGGTGTTCTTGGTCGAACGCAGAATCAGCCCCACCAGCCCCTCACGCGCCTGCAGTTCGTCCAGAGCGCCATGCAGGGCGTTGATCAGCGCCAGAGAAAAGTTGTTGGAGTTTGTCCCGGGAATGTCCAGCGTAAGCGTGGCGATGCCATCATCACCGTGCTCGGGCACGTGGACGGCAGTCGTTGTTTCACTCAAATCGTTGCCTCCTTGATATACGTCATGACCGTAACACCCTCTTCCGCTGTATCACACACGCTTATGGTCAATAATTCTGGATAGCGGCATGCCAAGCATGCCGATGGGAGAAGGGGCGGGAACATGGCAGGCAGTGTTGCGGCAAAGCTCGATCTGGGGGCGGATCATCCGGTCATAATCCATCGCGTGAGCATGGAAGAGCCGTGGCGCTGGCTAGCGGCTGGCTGGCGGGATATCGGCCGCTGCCCGGGCGTAAGCGTGGGCTACGGCCTGATCTGGGTGGTGCTGAGCCTGATGCTTGTCGGCGGCTTGTGGCTGATCGACCAGGGGTCCTGGCTGCTGCCGCTCATTGCCGGCTTCATGCTCATGGGTCCCCTGGTGGCCGTGGGCAATTACGAAATCAGCCGCCGCCTGCAGCAAGGCATGGAGGTTAGCCTGCCGCCCGTGCTGCTCGCCTGGCGCAGCAACCCCACCCAGATCGCACTCATGGGCGTGCTGCTCATGGTCTTTCTGCTGGCATGGATACGTTTCGCGACAATCCTGTTCGCGCTGTTCTTCGGCGTTCATATCCCGACGGTGGAAACCACGACCATCTACACCGATCTGCTGCTGTCCGGCACTGGCGTTTCCCTGGTTCTCACCGGCACCGTGATCGGCGCCATACTGGCCTTCGTTGCCTTTGCCCTCAGCGTGGTGTCCATTCCCCGTCTGCTGGATCAGCCCAACACCAGCGTGCTTGAGGCGGTAATCACCAGCCTCGCCGTGGTACAGCAGAATTTCAAACCCATGCTGCTCTGGGGCTTCTTGCTGAGCGTGGTGACATTTGCCGGCCTCGCCGTCGGTTTCGTCGGACTTGCTGTCGCCCTCCCCCTGCTGGGCCATGCCAGCTGGCATGCCTATCGGGATCTGGTCTCCGAAGGGACCCGCGAACCCAAGTGACCGCGGACAGGCTTGCACCCTGCGCCCCGTTGTGGAAGCTTTGCCGGACTTCGGCTCTTCCAGCAACGAGGATGCGACTGCATGGATCTACAACTGTCCGATCGGCTTTTCATCGTCTGCGGCGCATCCGATGGCCTTGGGCGTGGCATCTGTCAGGCGCTGCTGGCGGAAGGCGCACGGGTGCTGGCAGTGGGTCGCAGCCCGGAGAAGCTGGCCGCACTGGCCGGTGACTCCA
This sequence comes from Natronocella acetinitrilica, assembly GCF_024170285.1. Taxonomy (NCBI): domain Bacteria; kingdom Pseudomonadati; phylum Pseudomonadota; class Gammaproteobacteria; order Chromatiales; family Ectothiorhodospiraceae; genus Natronocella; species Natronocella acetinitrilica. The sequence goes on along the minus strand of NZ_JALJXV010000013.1, from coordinate 105,195 downwards.
GTGATCGCTGCCAGACCCTTGCCCTCGACCTGACCGCAGATGATGGCCCGGCCCAGGTATTGGCAGCGTTGGCCGGAAAGGCCCCCAGCGGGGTCGTGCTCAACGCCGGCGGGCCACCGGTGGGACTGGCGGCGGAGACCACCGGGGCTGAATGGGACGCAGCCTACCGATTGGTCTTTCGCTGGAAGGCTGAACTGGTGACCGGGCTACTGCCGGCTATGCGCAAGGCAACACCCGGCCGCATCCTTTTCGTCGAGAGTCAGGGCGTCAAGCAACCGATTCCGGGCCTCGCCCAGAGCAATGCCATGCGCAGCGCCGTGGTGGGCTATGCAAAAACCCTGTCCCAGGAACTGGCAACCACGGGAATCACTGTCAACGTGCTCGCACCCGGAGCACACGACACTGCAGCACTTGAGCGGGTGACCCAGGCGCGACAACAGGCCTGGGAACTTGATCGGGATGCCACCCGGGAGCGGATGCAGGCAGCGATCCCCGTCGGCCGTTTCGGCGCGGCAGAGGAATTCGGCTGCCTGGCCGCCTGGCTACTCTCCCCCCACAGTGGCTATATCACCGGACAGGTGATCAGCCACGATGGAGGGAATATCCAGGGGCTGTTTGGCTAGGGAGACCGTCAGCAGCTGTCGCCGACGCGCTCACCCTCGAAATCCATCCGCAACTTCATGTCACCCATGGGCGTGTTGATATCGCCGGTCATGACGCCTTCGATGCGGTCGCCCATGAGGTCCATGCTGTATTCGGTGTCGAAGGTAGAGCCATCGCCGGCATCGCAGGCCATGGTGTAGGTCACCCGATTACTGCTGATGTTGCTGTCCAGCACTTCACAGCCGTCGCCCATGTCATCCATGTCGAATAGCGGCCCCTGATCGATGTCTTCCTGGGTCAGGCATTCGGTTTCCTGGGAGCGTTGCTCAGGCATGTCCATGGGGCCTTCGGTGGACATCACCGTCCGGAACTCCCAGAGACCGGGGTTCACGTTGAGGTCCGATGCAGCCGCCGTCCCCACCAGCATGCCGGCAGCCATGATCGCCGCGACACCCACACCCGGTATTTTCTTTCCTAATGTGCTCATGATGAGCCTCCCTGTTATACGTTCTCGACCTTCCATCTCAGTCGAGTTTTCCCCGGGTGTCCAGCGACAATTGTCTTGCACCGACCTCATTGCAGGACCACTTCGCGCCGCCCAAGCCGCCTGACGAACAGCGCCAAGCCGTGTCCAGGCCAGAACAGCAACGCCGGATAGAGCACCATCATTACCAGGACGAACACCGGCTCCGGGAACCAGACCTGTTCCACACCCAGGGGCTCATTGAGCCAGTTGATGTTGCGATCCGCTTCGGTAAGCAGCCAGGTCAGGGGCAGAATGACCACGGCAAAACCGGTCTGCAGCCAGGGGCCACGGCGGTCATAACCCACATGGGCGATCAGCCAGACCAGCATCAGCGGCAAGCCGATGTGATACAGCGAGGTCGCGCGCGCCAGCAGCGGATTCTCGGGGTTGAACATGTAGCCGGTGAAGTTCGCCCACTCTCCACCACTGGCGAGCCCCAGCAGAAAGTCTGGCGTCCAGATCAGGCCGACCAGCAATACGGTACCCACCTGGCTGGACAAAAGCAGGCGGTTACCGGTCCACAGAGCATAGAGAATGACGAACTGGGCCAGATTACACATCCAGAGGAAGTTCTGGGGCCCGTAGCTCCACAGAATCACGGGTATCCAGAACAGCATCCAGATAGAGAAACCGATCGCTGCGAGGGTGACTTTTCGTGACTGCACAGGATTCCTCCATCGTCGCCGTGCGCATCTGCCGCCAAACCACTACACTGCCGTTCCAGTCACTCGCTGTCGATGGATGCACCCCCGTGAACGAACAGACCGGCCTTGCCTTCGAGCGCCACGACTCACCCGTTGAGACTTCATCAGTCCGCGAACGTGCCTCTGCGGTCGCCGCGCCCGCCCTGTCCGTCAGTGGCCTTTGCAAGACCTATGATTCCGGCCATATCGCGCTTAAGGACATCAACCTGGAGATCAGCAAGGGCGAGATCTTTGCCTTGCTGGGACCCAACGGAGCAGGCAAGACGACGCTGATCAGCGTGATCTGCGGCATTGTCAACGCCAGTAGCGGGACCGTCACCGCTGCCGGTTTCGATGTGGTGAAGGATTATCGCTCCGCCCGGTCCATCATCGGCCTGGTGCCCCAGGAGATCACCCGGGATGCGTTCGAGACGGTGTGGGGCACAATCAGCTTCAGCCGGGGTTTGTTTGGCAAACCACCAAACGACGTCTATCTGGAGCAGGTACTCCGTGACCTGTCACTGTGGGAGAAGCGCAACAGCCAGATGATCACCCTGTCGGGTGGCATGAAGCGGCGGGTGCTGATCGCCAAGGCCCTGTCCCACGAGCCGGACATCCTGTTCCTGGATGAGCCCACCGCCGGGGTGGACGTGGAACTGCGGCGGGACATGTGGAACCTGGTGCGGTCACTGCGGGATCGTGGGGTCACCATCATCCTCACCACCCACTACATCGAGGAAGCCGAGGAGATGGCCGACCGTATCGGCGTTATCCACCGCGGCGAACTGGTGCTGGTGGAAGAAAAGCAGGAGCTCATGCGGAAGCTCGGCAGCAAGCAACTGACGCTGCAACTCGCCGAGCCGTTATCGGTCATACCCGAATCGCTGACGCAGCACAGTCTGGAACTCGCAGCGGACGGCCACGAACTCGTCTACAGCTACGACGGCCAGAGTGACCAGACCGGCATCGACGCCCTGCTCACTGATCTCACCGCCGCCGGCATCCGCTTCCGCGACCTGCGCACGAGACAGAGTTCGCTGGAAGATATCTTCGTCAGCCTTGTTCAGGATCGCTCATGAACCTGCATGCAGTACGCGCCATTTATCGCTTCGAGATGGCACGCACCAGGCGCACCATGCTGCAAAGCGTGGTCTCCCCGGTGATCTCGACATCACTCTATTTCGTGGTATTCGGCGCCGCCATCGGTTCGCGTATCACCGAGGTGGATGGGGTTTCCTACGGCGCTTTCATCGTGCCCGGGCTGATCATGCTGATGCTACTCACCCAGAGCGTGTCCAACGCTTCGTTCGGCATCTATTTTCCGAAATTCACGGGAACGATCTACGAGTTGCTGTCGGCCCCCGTCTCGTCGTTCGAGATCGTGCTCGGCTATGTCGGCGCAGCAGTGACCAAGGCAGTGGTCCTCGGGCTCATCATTCTTGCGACGGCGGGCCTGTTCGTGCCACTGGAGATCGCACATCCTTTCTGGATGCTGCTGTTTCTGCTGCTGACCGCCATCACCTTCAGCCTGCTCGGTTTTCTGATCGGGATCTGGGCGGACGGCTTCGAGAAGCTGCAGCTCGTGCCCCTGCTCATCATCACGCCGCTGACTTTCCTTGGCGGCACCTTCTACTCGGTGAACATGCTGCCGCCGGTGTGGCAGACGGTGACACTGTTCAATCCCGTGCTCTATCTGGTGAGCGGCTTTCGCTGGAGCTTCTACGGCATTGCCGACGTCAGCCTGCTGGCCAGCTTCTCGATGATTCTGCTGTTTCTTGGCACGTGCCTGCTACTGATCTGGTGGATTTTCCGCACCGGCTACAAGCTCAAGGCATAGGGAAGCGCTGAAGTATTCACGCCGTTGCGCTCGGCGCCATGCCCGTTTCGGGTTTGCGTATGTGCGCCAGGGAGCAGACGGCGATCGCCATCGCGGCAATCCTGACTATGCTTGGCCTACCATGAGCCGCGAGGAGTAACCGTATGTCGGCACAACAGATTATGGGCATCATCCTTCTGGTCGTTGGCGTGATCCTGCTCTTTGCAGGCTGGCAGGCAAGCCAGTCCGTGGGCGAGCAACTTCACGAAACCATGATGGGCCGATTCACCGACAGCACCATGTGGTACCTCATCGGTGGTATCGGCGCGGCGGTGGGCGGAGTCCTGTTGCTGGTCGTCCGACGCTAGGCTGGCAGCGAGCCAGTACACCCCGCCACGGCCTGGCCATGGCGGGGTGTGTCGACGTCAGGCCCGACAGAAGCGCACCTCCACGGGCAAGGAACGGGAGACCATGTCGTATACCGGCGAGTAGCGCACCAGCTCCGCAAGAGCCTCGGGTTCGGCATCACAATCCACGGTCATGCGGACCCGGATCACCTGGTAACCCCGGCGTACCTCATCCGACAGGCCGAGAAAACCCCGCAAGTCCAGATCGCCCTCCAGGGCCGAATGCATGCCGCGAATGGCGATTCCGCGAGCCGCGGCGTGATAGATCACCGTCGTCGTCATGCAGGCTGCCAGAGCGTGAAGTACGTACTCCACCGGATTCGCTCCCTGGTCGCTGCCAAGCAGCACCTCCGGTTCGTCGGCATCCATGATGAACGGGCGATTGCGGCTTGTGTCCTCCTGGCCACAACTACGGAACGACTGGATGGTGGATCGGTTGTGGCCACCATCCATCCAGCGGTTTGTCGCTCGGAACTGGGAATCCGCCAGTGTGGTATTCGCCTTCACGGCGTTGATGGTGTCGAACAGTGCGTTCACGTCGACGCCATTGACGTTATTGCGGTGCACTGCGTTGTCAGTCTGCGTGTTCATGCTGATCATCCTCGTTAGTTGGTTTCATCGTCTAGGCAGGGCCGTGTGACGATGGCTGTAGTCTGGAATCAGGACGAATCTGGCAAAAGCTGTCAGGAGGCCGGGAACGGTCCTTCCGGGCCACTTTTCGCGGACGGATGACACCATGGCGAGCGTCCACCGGCAGCGGGTGAGGGCCTTGCTCGTCGCCGTGCCGGAAACGGCCGGATCGGCACTCTATGGGATGGTGGACGTGCTCTCCGCCGCGGGCACGCTCTGGCACGAATTGACAGGCGGCCAGGGCCAGCGCCTGTTCAGTGTTGAGATCATTGCCACCGAACGAACAGCCTTCGCCTGCGGTAATGGCATCCCTGTGACACCGGCCCATGCCATCGCCGATGACCCGCCGGCGGACCTGATCATCATTCCCGAGATCTGGCTCGGGCCGAACGAAAGCCTTGCCGAACGGCATCCAAGGCTGGTTCGATGGATTCGCGACAAGCATCGGGCAGGCGCCACGCTGCATTCAGCCTGCTCCGGCGCAATCCTGCTGGCGGAGACCGGCCTGCTGGACAACTGCGAGGCAACATCACATTGGGGTTATCGGGATCTGTTCCGGACCCAATACCCCCGCGTGCGGTTCCGCCCCGAGCCCAGTCTTGCTTTCGCCGACCCCGCCGGTCGCATCGTCACCGCCGGCGGCACAACCTCGTGGCATGACCTGGCACTCCACATCATCGCCCGCCACGGCAGCCCGGCGGAGGCACTGCATATTGCCCGCGTCTACCTGTTGAAATGGCATGCGGAGGGGCAGTTGCCTTATACCGCGCTGGTCCGGCGCATTCCCCATGGCGATGCGGTGGTTCGCCGCTGCGAGGACTGGCTGCAGAATCACTACCAGGATGGTGACGCCGTGAGTGCGATGTTTGCGCAATCCGGCATTCCGGAGCGCACTTTGAAGCGGCGCTTTCTTGCAGCCACGGGTTGCTCGGTCACCGACCGGCTGCAGGACATCCGCATCGAGCGGGCCAAGCGCCTGCTTGAGCAATCCGGACTCCCTGTAGAGCAGATCGCCAGCGACGTGGGGTACAGCGATACCTCGTTTTTTCGCCGCTTGTTCCGGCGCCGGGTGGGGCTTACTCCGGGTAACTATCGGAGAATGTTCAGTCTTCCCGTCCCCGATACCGAAAGACAGCCGGAATCAGCCTGACATGACATTGCGATGTTGCAATGCACCAATTCCTTTGCTATGCTGCAACGCAACAAGGTTGGAGAACGGTTCCACACCTTGGTCGATTTTCAAACTGACAGAGGTGTTAAACCATGAACGAGCAGATCTTCAAAGACTACAGCGAACAGTTCGACAAGATTTTCGGCGGCACTGCCCGCGCCTATGGCGCGCTGGCCCTGAGCCACGCCGAAACGATCTTCAACATCCAGCTTGAGGCCGCCCGCGCACACAGCGACATCGGCATCAAGCGTGCCCGCGCCGCCCTTGAGCTGCGTACGCCGGAAGACGTGCAGGCGTATATCAAAGATCAGCAGGAAGTCGGTCGCGAGATCGGCGAGCGGGTCAAGAGCGACGCCGAGAAGCTGGTTTCCCTGAACCAGGAATTCGTGCAGAAGGCACGGAGCCTGTCGGAAGAAAGCGCTGGCAACCTGAACAAGGCTGCGAAGAGCAACGTGCGCAAAGCCACCGCCAAGGCTGCCAGCTAAGCAGGCGACTCCCTTGACGGTAAACCGTCGGCCTTTTGGTCGGCGGTTTTTTTTCGTCGGCAGAATTCACACGGCGGTCCATACTCCGAATAAGCGCTTTGTTACCGTGCTTGCGGTGGGAGGTTATAGCCGTGGAACAGCTCTTTCGCGCTTACGCCCGTCACTTCGATGACGCGGAGTGGTTCAAGGCGGTCTACGCCGCCTGTCTCGCAGCAGTCATTTTCCTTGTCCTGCAAATGATGATTGCCGCCCTATTCTGGGGCGAAAGTCCCCTGCTTCCGCTGCGCATGATTGGTGCAATCGCCCTGGGAACCGGGGCACTCGTGGAGACCGACTCCATCATGGGTGTGATGCTGGTCGCCTTTCTCCTGCACTTCGGCCTGTCCATCATGACGGCATGGATACTGATCCCCCTGATCCATAGAAATCCACTGACAGTCATGCTGGGCACCGGCGCTGCCGCCGGCCTGGTGATCTATCTGGTCAACTTCCATGTGCTCACCATGGGCTTCACGTGGTTCGAGGGCATGCGGGGCATGGCCACACTGGTCAACCATCTGCTGTTCGGCATGGTGCTCACTGGCGCGTATCACTACCAGACTCGTATACCCAGCTCTGCGGCAACTGCTCGTTACCATCCCCCGGCAAGTGGTGGCGGCGCCACCCTTTAAGAACGCCGGAGGCACCTCGAGCCAGCCATGCACCCGGATGGTTCATGCGCCCTATTTTGGTGCATAAACCATCCGGATGAGTACATCCATCCCTCGATAAACGTCCGTTCCTGCCACGCGGAGGAAATCCGCAGAATAGCTGGTCGCAGGCACTCCAGTGCATTTCGGAACTCTCACGGCTCTTTCCTGGCACAGGGTTTGCTTTTAAGCCCCGTTCTACAACGTGCTACCCATGTTGAACTGGAAGGAGATCATGATGTTGACCATGCCAAGAGTGCGTGCCCTGGCCGCCAGCGCCGCTGTGCTCGCCCTCGCCAGCACAGGCGTCGCGTCTGCGCAAACGACGTTGATCTTCCATCACGACCTGCCTGAGGACAGCGCCCAGCACCAGGGTGCCCTCCACTTCAAGGAACTGATCGAGGAGCGCACGGACGGCGCCTACGTGGTGGACATCTACCCCAACAACGAACTCGGTGACGACACCGAAGTGATCCAACAGATGCAGGGTGGGTCGGTCCACATGGCCCCCATTCCCACGGCAAAGCTCAGTGGCGTGGAACCGGCTATGCAGCTTGCAGATCTGCCATTCCTGTTTCCATCGCCAGAAGTGACCTACGAGTTTCTTGACGGTGAGGTCGGCGACAGACTGCTGGAAATGATGAGTGCCCGTGGCTTCTACGGCGTCGGATTCTGGGAGAGCGGCTTCAAGCAGATGACCTGTAACGCCCGCATCGAAGAGCCCGACGATTTCAGGGGCAAGGACGTGCGGGTGATGGAAAGCCGTCTGTTGATCGAGCAATTCCGGGCACTGGGCGCAAACGCCATCCCCATTGCATTCTCCGAGACCTACTCGGCACTGCAGCAGGGCGTCGCGGACTGCCAGGAGAACCCGATCGTCTCCATCGCCAAGATGCGCTTCCATGAGGTGCAGGATTACATGGTGCTGAGCGACCACGGCTACCTGGGTACGGCTTTCCTGTATAGCCAGGTCTGGTTCGAAACCCTGCCGCCGGAACACCAGGAAATCTTCCGGGAAACTGCCCTCGAGGCAGGTGCCTACCAGCGCGAAGTCTCGGCCAGCGAGCAGGATCGCTACCTGGAAGAGATCCGTGACTACGGCTCGGTGGAAATCTACACCCTCACGGACGAGCAGCGGGAGGCCTTCGAGGCGGCCATGCGGCCCGTGCACGATTCTTTCCGCGATGAGATCGGTGGCGATCTCATGGACATGGCTTATGAAGAGCTCGAGCGACTGAGCGAGCAGCTCTGAAGCCATGGCTGAGGCATCATCCATAACCAAAGCCGGAGAAGGTCAGCCGCCGCACGCGGCGGCTGACTCTACCCCCGGCCTGTTTGCACGAGTCTGGGCGGCGTTCGATGCAGTCCTGCGCTGGATCGAGGACGCACTGATCGCGCTGCTGCTCGGCGTGGCGGCGGTGGTCATCGTCGTGGATATCGTCGCCCGATTCGTTTTCAGCAGCTCCCTTGGCTGGGGGCCGGAGTTCGTGCGCTATAGCATCATCTGGATGGTCTTCATTGGTGGCAGCGTCGCGGCACGGCGGGGGGTGCACATCAGTATCGATGCACTGCAGTCCGCCCTGCCCGCCAATGCCGCGCGCTGGCTTACCGCGGCGATCCTCGCCATTTCATCCGTGTTTTGCGCCTATCTCGCCTACGAGGCTGTGGGCTTTGTGCAGCAAAGCGCGCGCTTCGGTCAGCTGACATCCTCCATGCGGATTCCGCTTTGGTGGGTCATCATGGCCATCCCCATTGGCTGCAGCCTGATGTGCCTGCGTTTCGCCGAGCGCGCGGTCACCGTGGCCCGCATGGCGCGCGGCCATCGCCCTGGCTTCAGCACCGACCTGGCAGGTTGATATGGGCGCTTTCATCACTTTTCTGTTCACGCTGCTGGCGGTGGGGTTCCCCATCTTCATCGCCCTGTTGATGGCGGTGATGCTGTTCATGACGCTGAACGGCGCGCCGAACCTGGGCGTCGTCATTCAGCGCATGTTCTCCGGGGTCGACAGCTTCCCCCTGATGGCCATCCCTTTTTTCATACTGGCCGGCAACCTGATGAGCACGGGGGGGCTGTCGAAGCGCCTCATCCGCGTCGCCAAGGCGCTGGTGGGCTCCCTCCCCGGGGGGTTGGGCATGACCACCGTTTCCGGGAGTATGTTCTTCTCGTCGATCTCCGGATCGAGCCCGGCGACGGTGGTCGCCGTCGGCAAGCTGATGTATCCGGCCATGATCAATGCCGGCTACACGCCGCGCTCGACCATCGGTCTGCTGATGAGCTCAGGGTCCCTTGGAATCGTCATTCCGCCGAGCATCTTCATGATCGTCTACGGGGCCGTCACCGGCACCTCCATTGGCGCGCTGTTCCTTGCCGGCGTCGGCGCCGGACTGGTCTACGGGATCTGCTTTCTCGCCTATTGCTATGTGCATGCCCGGGTTGTCGGTTTGCCGGTACAACCACGGGTGCCGCTTCGGGAAGTGTGGGACGCCATTCGGGGCGCTATCTGGGGGCTCGCCATCCCGTTCATCATTCTCGGCGGCATCTACGGCGGGGTGTTCACGCCCACGGAAGCGTCCGGTGTTGCGGTCATCTACGCGGCCTTCGTCTCCATGGTGGTCTACCGGGAGTTGAGCGTCGCCGAGCTATACCGTGTGCTCACCGAATCCGCCACCATGACAGCGCAGGTGATGATCATCCTGGCCGGTGCAGCCGCGTTCTCGTGGTTCATCTCCACCAGCGGTATCACCCGGGAACTGGCCGGCGCCATGATTGCCATCAGCGACAATCCCATCATGGTACTGGTGCTGATCAATATCATCGTGCTGATAGCCGGGATGCTGCTTGACCCCACGTCGATCATCGTCATCCTCGCGCCGATTCTCTACAGCGTCGCCATGCAGTTCGGTGTCGACCCGGTGCATCTGGGCGCCATTCTCGCAGTCAACGCGGCGGTGGGCATGTTTACGCCGCCCTTCGGGCTCAATCTGTTCGTCGCCAGCAGTGTCGGGAACGTACGCTACGGCGATGCCGTAGTGGGCGCACTGCCGCTGATCCTGATCGCGCTCGCGGCCTTGCTGCTGGTGACCTACATACCGGCCATCAGCCTGTGGCTGCCAAGAGCTGTCTACATGTAGCCAAGGTCTCACTCCGCGCCGAGCAGACGAAACACGGACAGCGACGCGAAATTGAGACCGGTGTGGGCGAGAATCAGTGGCCAGAGGCTGCCCCAGCGCACCATCAGGCGGGCGAAAACCAGGCCGATGACAGCGGTCTGGACCACACCGAACCAGCCCTGATACAGGTGCCCGAGGCCGAAAAGCACTGATGACAGAATCACCGGTGCCCAGACTCCGGGAAACAGCACTTGGCACCGGTTGAGAATGAACCCCCGGGCCAGAACCTCTTCGTAGAAGCCGATGAAGAAGGTGATGGCAAGCAGGGTCCAAAGGCTGTGCCCGCCCACCAGCCAATCGGCAACCCCGGCGAGTTCCTGCTGGTGCCCGGAGAGCACGTCGGGGGATGTCAGCAGCAACAGCCCCGACAGCAGCAGATTGACGACAAAGACGATGCCCAGCGCCAGCAGCCCTAGCGGCACATCCTGGAGGCGAAAGTTGACGAGGCCCAGGCTTCGCCAGCGCTGACCCCGTCGCCACAACAGCAGCTGCATGCCGAGCAGGATAAGACCACCCTGGAGCACGATCATGGGGAGCAGGGACGCCCCGCCGCCGCGAGCCGCGAACAAGGCGGCGATGATGCCCGCGCCCACGGTGAGCAGCAGCACCAGGAGCAAGTCCATGAGGGCTTGCGGGCGGGATATACCGTGCGGGCTAGACATGCTGACCTGCCGCGTGCCCCGAGGCCCACGCCCACTGGAAGTTGTGTCCACCCAGATGGCCGGTGACGTCCACCACCTCGCCGATGAAATACAAGCCCGGGTGGTCACGGCATTCCATGGTCCTGGATGACAATCCGCCCGTGTCCACCCCACCCAGGGTGACCTCGGCGGTGCGGTATCCCTCGGTACCCGAGGGCCAGATCCGCCAGGGTTTGCAGGTTCGCTCCACCTGGTCGATGTCGGCTGCGCTCATCTGGTCCAGCGGCTTGCTCTCCAGCCACAGCTCACAAAGCCGTTGTGCCACCCGGCGGGTCAGCAAGTCGCTCAATACTGTCTTCAACTCCACCCGGGGGCGTTCCCGCCGCGCCTCTCGCAAGTGCTCGGCTATGTCCAGATCGGGGAAAAGATCGATATCCATCGGCTTGCCAGCCTCCCAGTAGGACGAAGCCTGCAGGATCGCCGGCCCGCTAAGCCCCTTGTGGGTGAACAGAATGTTCTCGCGGAATGCGACTCCGTCAGCGCTGGTTTCGGTATCCAGAGACACCCCGGACAGATCGGCGAGCTGGCGGAGCTTCCGCCCCTCAAGTGTGACGGGCACCAGCGCGGCCCGGGTCGGCTGCACGGCGAGACCAAGCTGCCGCGCAAAATCGAAGCCGTAGCCGGTGGCACCCATCCGGGGGATGGAGTAACCCCCGGTGGCAATCACCAGGGACTCGCATTGCACCTGCCCGTGCCCCGTGTGTAGACGGTGCGGCGGGCCCAGTTGTTCCACCGTTACGGGGCAGTCGGTCAACACCTCCACGCCTGCCGCCGCGCACTCCGCCAGCAGAATACGCACGATGTCCTTCGATGAGCGATCACAGAAAAGCTGTCCCAGCTTTTTCTCGTGGTAGGGCACCTGATGCTTCTCCACCAGGCCGATGAAGTCCCATGGTGAATACCGACTGAGCGCCGATTTCACAAAGTGCGGATTAGCGGAAATGAAGTGTTCCGGTGTCGTGTGCAGGTTGGTGAAATTGCACCGACCACCGCCGGACATGAGTATTTTCTTGCCAACCTTGTTGGCGTGATCCATCACCAGCACCCGCCGGCCGCGTCGGCCGGCGGCAATGGCGCACATCAGCCCGGCGGCCCCGGCCCCGATAATCGCCACATCCACCTGCCGCGCGCCCGTATCCATGCGGCGCATTCTAGGGAGACTCGGATCAGTTCGCACGCGCGCGTTGGGAACTGCCCCGGCAAATCCGGCCCAACGTAACCCATTTAGAGTACCCCGTTCAGGGGATTGGTCGGCTCACCGCAAACGTTTATCACCATGACTCAACCCAATGGGTTTTTGTTGGGCATCTTAGAATAACCAATCGGGAGCATCATCATGGTGGAATCCTCGCGCCTGCAACGCGCCATACATACCCTTTTAATCTCAAGCGCCAGCGCGCTGCTGCTGGCCGGCTGTATCGGGGGCGGGGGCGGAGGTGGGGGTGGCAGCAGTAGTGGCGGAGGAAGCGGTTCATCACCGAGTGGAGATACCCTCGCCGAACTCACCGGGCTCACAGGCGACGCCGGTAACGAGGAATATCTGTATTTCACGTCTGCGTTCGAGGGCGCGGCGGGGCTCTACCGGGTTGACCCGCTGAACCCGGGGACACCGGAACTGGTGGATAGCGATCTCGGATCCAGCCTGCTGCCAACCATGATCGCTGGCACGCCGATCTTCCTCGGCATTCAGCCTGGCGAATATGATCGTTTCCTGCTCCCGATAACGGAGGCGACCCTCGAGGAAGACGGCGCTATCTCCGATTTCCGCGTCGCGCAGGTGCTCTATGGCGAGGGTTTCGCCACGGAGGACCCAAATGGATATCAACGGGCGCCCACGGCCAGGGGCTCGACGGCCACCCCTAGTCCGGTGTCCAGTCAGAACCTTGGCGCACCGCTATTGAGCGCCTTCATTCAGAATGACCTGACAGACGCGCTTGGAACAGCCATCTTCAATCGCATCTCCGGTGAGCAATTTCTGGTAGGCGATGACGGCGATACCGCGCCTCTGGAGATATCAGGCGACTTGCGGGCGGTGGCCGGCGTCTTCGATCCAGATCAGGCCAGACACGCGGGCTATCTGGTGATAGACGAGACTAACGGCGACACGATCCGCATGGTAGGCACCGACCTGGAACTGCTGCCCGGCAACGTGCTTGCCGACGGCGAGCCAGTATCAGGCGTCACCCGGGCCACGGTGGTGGGACCAACCCTGGGCCTGGGTCTGCAGTACATCGCCCTTTCGTTCGACGACACGGACGGCGACGACAGCACACCACCCGGAGAACTCTGGCTCTACACACCCGATCCCGGCACGCCGGGTACGCTGACGCGGCTCACCAACGGCGCAGGCGATGCGCTGCGGTTCCCCGTGAACCTGTTCAATCAGGACGAACTGGCAACGCCTTCTCCGGCCACTGTGGTTGCCATTGGGGACTCGCTCTATTTTCCGACGCAGGGTCAGTTCCTTTTCGCCAGCGGCTTCGAGATTATCCGGGCATCGCCGACGGGTTGGACGTCACTCATCGAGGAGGACGTGAGCACCGTTGCCTTCATGCTCAGCGCCGGTAACCGGCTGGTCTACCACATTGCAAGTAGCGCCATTGTTGTCTCCATCAACATGAATGGCGGCGATCGGCAGGTGATCGACCTGGTTCAGAGCGCGAGCATCTCCCCGGTAGCACGCGGTGATGCCAACGGCTGGGTCTACTTCAATCGCGAACAGGGCAGCAGTGGCAACCGCATCAATGTGGCAGTGGCGGTCAGGGCCAATGGCAGTGACAAGATTGAACTGGTCAATGCGCGCTGGGTGGGGGCATCAACCAGTGGCCGCGCGGCCACCGCCGAACAGCTCGATGCCCTGGAACTGAGCGAGGTATTCCTGCTCCGCGACAGCGGCGAACTGGCGGCGGTGAGCGCGGGCACGCCAGGTGACGGTGCCGTCACCCTTGGGGAGCTGCCCAACTCGGCATCCGACGCACGCATGTTCGGGCTGGCACCGGGGCCCTACCGCCTGCTGCAGACTGTCATCGGCGAGCCTACGGACAACCCCAGCCATGAAGTCATCCTGGTTAATACCAGGGAGGCTGATTCCCTGCGCGTGGTGAGCTTCCAGCTCATCGACAACGGCAACCAGCGGCCCGTGCGCGGCTTCTGAAGGATCCCGACACCCACGGCGGGCGAATCGGCCCGCCGTGTCCTTCCATGGACGACGTCCTGTTCTCCGGACAGATGACTGTTTTTCCGGACGTTATTTCATCCGAATCTCCCAAAACTGACCGACATTCCGGACAGATGTCTTGCCACTAGCTGGCTACCATATTAATTGTCATTGATTTCAATCGCTTCAGACAATGCACCAGGATGGCGCGAATCTTGTTAACCATCTTCCCCAGCGGACCGGCATAGAGACCGTGTTCCGTCTATAACCAGAGAAAAACGAGGAGGAAGCGATGCATACCAGACGCCATACCTGGCTATACCTGCTTGCCCTGCCCGCCATGGCCCTATCCACGACCCTCGCCGCGAACCCCGGCCAAGGTGCTGGTCCTGGGGCGGGAGCAGGGCCGGACGTCGACAAGGGGCGCGGTGGCCCACCGATTCTCAACCTGCCTCCCGCAGGGCTGATCGGTGAGATCCGCCAGCAGTACTATGACGGCTCGAGCGATGATCTTCTGACAGCCGGCCTGGGCCAGAGCGGTCTTGCCGGCGGTGCGCCAGCCTTTGCCGACCCGGCCAATCCAACGGCGGCGGAGTTGCGACGACTGGCGATCTACAACAACTACCGCGCGCTGGTGCCAGTGGCCCCCGGCGGGGGCTATGGCGAGTTCTTCGGCCCAGCCGTGGGGAGCAGCACGCCAGACGGCAGGATCTCCGGCCATGAATGGCTCACGCTCATGTCATCCGGCGAACAAAACCGTCACACGGTGATGGTGCAGGTGCCGGACAGCTTCGACAGCCGACGCCCCTGCATGGTCACCGCGCCCTCCTCCGGCTCCCGTGGGGTGTACGGCGCCATCGGCACAGGTGGTGAGTGGGGGCTGAAGCGCGGCTGTGCGGTGGTGTACACCGACAAGGGCACCGGTATGGGGGTGCACAATCTCGATAACGGAACCGTCACCGGTATTGACGGCACGCTGGTGGAGGCCGGCAGCGACGATGCCGTATTCACCGCGCCCATTTCAGCCACCGATCTCGATACCTTCACGGCCGACGATCCGAACCGTATCGCCTTCAAGCACGCCCATTCCCGCGCCAACCCGGAAAGCGAATGGGGTCAGAACGTGCTCGACTCCATTCGATTCGGCTTTTACGTGGTGAACGAGCTGTATGGTCAGCAGGATGCACAGGGGCGGCGCATTCCAACGATTCGCCCGGGCAACACCCTGGTCATCGCCTCGGGTGTATCCAATGGCGGTGGTGCTGCGGTGCTGGCCCTGGAGCAGGATACAGAACGGCTCATTGACGGGCTCGCTGCATCCGAACCCAATGTAAACCCCACTGTCAGGCGGGATTTCACGATCCGTCAGGGGGCCGGGCCGGTGATCTCCGAGCACAGCCGCTCACTGCTGGATTACCAGACCGCTCTGGCGGTTTACCAGGGCTGCGCCAATGCGGCGCCGTCGGTTTCAGATGCGCTATTCAATCTCGTCACCCCGGGCAGAGAGGCCATCGCCGCCAATGCCTGTGCCAGATTGGAATCCCTGGGGCTGGTGACAGGTGAGGACACTGCAGAGCGGGCAGAATCCGCCCTGTTGGCACTCATCGAAACATTCGGCCTGCAGCCGGAGCAGGCGCTGATTCAGCCCGTAACATGGTGGGCCAATGTGTCCACCGGGATCGCGGTGACCTACGCCAACGCCTATGGCCGCTTCGGGGTCGAAGACAAGCTCTGCGGAGTCACCTTCGCGGCTTCGGATGCTGGCGGCGGCGTCATACCGCTGCCGGAGGTAGCGGAGCGGGCCATCTTCAGCACGGGCAACGGCATTCCCCCCACCGGCGGCGTGAACCTGATCGACGGGAATGCCGCTCAGGGCGTGCCCACGGAGATCAGCCAGGCATTATCACCGACCACCGGAAACCCGGACTATTCTCTGGACGCCTTTCTCTGCCTGCGGGCTCTGGTGGACAGCGATAACGAATACGCTGCCCGCGTTGCCGATGGCATCGACGAGATCCGGGCCAGCGGTGATCTGCAGCGTCGGCCGGCAATCTTCGTCACACCGCGTGCCGACCAGATCCTGCCGATCAATCACACCTCAAGACCCTACGTGGGGCTGAACCGACTGGTGGAAGGCAAGCAGACAGGCCTGCGCTACTACGAGGTACTGAACGCCCAGCATCTGGATATCCTGAATAACCTTCCAGGGCTGGACGCCCAGTACATCCCGCTGCACCACTACTACTTCCAGGCACTGGACAAGCTCTATGACCACCTCAGGGGCGGCAGGCCGCTGGCACCGAGCCAGGTGGTTCGCACCGAGCCGCGCGGACCGGGTGCTCCACCCCTGACCCTGGCCAATCTGCCAGCCATCAGCAGCAGCCCGGGCGAGGGTGATGTGATCCTGTTCGAGAACAACCAGTTGCGGATCCCGGAGTAGGAAATCCGAGAGTGCCGGGCGTGGTCATGGCGACCGCGCCCGGCGTTTCCCGGCCGCTGGCGGTCAGATCCAGCGGCGTACCGCCTCACGGTAGGCCTGGTACTCCGCGCCAAAGCGATTGACCAGGGCGTGCTCTTCCACACGGATCTGGAAACGATCGATGTACCAGATAAACCCAGCCAGAATCGGTACGCAGAGACCATTGCCCAACCAGACGGCAAAGGCCGCCAACAGCAAGGCATCAGCCAGATAGATGGGATTGCGGCTGAGACGGTAGACCCCGCTGGTGATCAGCGCCGAGGCCTTGTCCGGCGTCATGGGGTTGATGGTGGTTCGCGCCCGGTAGAACGCGTGCGCCGAGGCAGCCATGAGGCCAACGCCAAGCGCCACCAAAAGAAGCACCAGCGTCTGCTGCAGGGGGAAAGCGGCGTTCAAGCCGTCGAACAGCCGGGCAACCAGCCACATGAGCAACGCCGCAATGGCGAGTATGACCGGAGGCGGGATCAGCAGACGCACTAGCCTTCCGTGCCCTGTGAGGACAGCGATTCCAGCAGGCTCCCATAGCGCCGTTTCACGGCGGCGTCTGCCCCCGGCCCCGGCAGCATCACGATGTCCCGGGCGCCAAGCACCTCCCCGAGGCGATTCCTCACCTGCACCGGCGGGATTTCCTCGCCACTGGCCCGATCAACGAATCTTACGGGGACCTGCTGGTCGCAGAGCCAGGTCATGGACCACTGGCTGATTGATACCAGAACCGGAACCAGTTCCCTGCCCGCCCGGCTCAACCGGTACTCCACCACGCGACGGTCCTCCGCGGAGGGAACACGGTCAAAAATTCCGGCGTCCACCAGTTTGCGCAGCCGTACCGTGAGTACATTGCGGGCAATGCCCAGTTCGCGCTCGAAATCGTTGAACCGGCGAGTGCCCAGGAAGGCTTCACGCAGCACTAGCAAGGTCCATCCCTCGCCAAGTATTTCCATGGCGCGGGCAAGCGGGCAGTTGCTCTTGAGGGGGTCATTCGCCTTCATGACGCCATCCTACTCCTGGCAACAGCAAACTGGTAGGTTGCGATTCGAAACTTAAGCAGGTAGATTTTGGTTTCCAAATGAAACTGATCCTGATGGAGATAGGCTCATGAGCATGGCAACCATGGTCCGCGCTGCAAGCCAGGTCTTCGGGCGGCTGTGCCCGGACGCCACGGCAAAGTTCGCAGAGGACATGGTCACGCGTCCCCGCCGCCGGCAAGTGGCAGTCGCTCAGTCCGCCACTGGCTTACACCCTGGGGAGTGGATCACGCTCGGCGGTCATATTCATGCGCTGCGCTGGGGCCAGGATGGGCCCGCGGTGGTTGCGCTGCACGGCTGGGAGGGCCATCCGGGGCAATTCACCCCACTGGCCAACCGGCTGGCGGCAGCCGGCTACCAGGTGTTTTCCCTCAACGCGCCGGCCCATGGCAAGGATGCCAACCGGCGCACCCATGTGGGCGCCTTTGCCGATTATCTCGGCGAGGCCAGCCGAGAAATAGGCACACCGGCGGGAATTATCGGGCACTCCATGGGCGCCGGGGCGACACTGATCGCAATGGCAGCGGGGCTGGCCGCAGACAAGGCCGTCCTGATCGCCGGGCCGGCGGACTTTCGGGGCATACTCCGCCGCGCCTCGCTGGAACTCGGTCTGCCCGCGTCGGTCCATCGGCGCTTTCTGCAGCGCATGCAGCGCCGTGTCGGGCTTAAATACAGCGACCTCCGGGCCGAGACGCTGCTCACCCGCATCAACTCCCCGTTGCTCGTCGTCCACGATCACGGTGACCGGCAGATCCCGTTCCGCGACGCAGAACGGCTGGTGCACGGCGCCAATCAGGCAGAGTTGCTGGCCACCACTGGCCTCGGCCACGGCCGCATACTTGCCAGCGACGCCGTCGCCGAGCGCATCACGGGCTTCCTGCAAGCTGCTCAGGTCTGATCGCGGTCGATCCATTTCGGCATGGCTGTGGGCTTATAGCCAATGAAGCGGTCGAGCAGTGTCGCCGGGTCAGTCTCAACCATCAGCTGGCCGCGATGACGTTCCCGCACGAACTGCTCGGTCACCGTATGGTCGAGAAACACCGACAGGTGATCATAGTAGCCGGCCACGTTCAGCAGACCGCAGGGTTTACGGTGAAAGCCAAGCTGCGCCCAGGTCCAGGCCTCGAATATCTCCTCGAGCGTACCCACCCCACCCGGCATGGCTATGAACCCGTCGGACAGGTCGGCCATCATCATCTTTCGCTCATGCATTGAGGTGGTCACATGGAGTTCGGCCAACCCCTGGTGGGCCAGCTCCTTTTGCATCAGTGATTCCGGGATCACGCCCACTGCGCGTCCCCCATGGGCGAGGACTGCATCAGCCACCATGCCCATGATGCCAACCCGGGCACCACCATAGATCAACCCGATCTCCCGCTCGGCCAGCAATCGCCCAAGGCTATTCGCCGCATCCGCGTAAGTAGGCTGCCGGCCAGGGCTGGAACCACAGTAGACACAGACGTTTTTCATGAGGCTCAACACTCTCCGGTTACGAGCGAATGACAGGAACTTTACTACCCTTTCGATAGAGAGACTTCCAGTCAGCCGCAGAATCCGGGAGGTTGCAGCCATGGGCAAGCAGAGTATCCGGGGTATCACCGTTGAGTGGCTGACCGGCGACATCGCCAACCAGCCGGATATGGATATCGTGGTCAATGCGGCCAATGCGGAGTTGGGCACCGGCGGTGGCGTCGCCGGCGCCCTGCATCGCGCGGCGGGACCGGGGCTGGAAGAAGAATGCGGCGAACTCGGGCCCATCAAGCCCGGCGAGGCGGTGATCACCAGCGCCCATGGCTTACCCAACCGCTACGTGGTGCACTGTCTGGGGCCGGTCTACGGCCGCGATATTCCGGAGGAATCGCTGCTGACGTCCTGCTACCGGCGGGCCCTGCAGCTGGCGGACGATACAAGACTCAGCTCGATCGCTTTCCCGGCGATATCGTCCGGCGCCTTCGGCTATCCACCGGATGATGCGGCCCGTGTGGCTGTCCAGGCTGTGCTCGCCGCCCTGCCAAAACTGAAGTTCATTCGCCATGTGCGGTTCGTGCTGTTCAGCGACACGGATCTGCAACGGTACGAACGGCTGCTGGGCGGCAAAGTGCCCGCCTCATGATGTGATGAGGGGAATCCACTGACGGCGGAGCGTCAGTACCGGCCGGTATCCTCTTCCTCGCGCCTCGCCAGCGCCTCCATCCGCTCGGCATGTTCCCGGCGGGCGTCTTCAATCACCGTCATCACGCCACGCACATCCGCCTTGCGGGTGTCTTCGGCGAAGTGACCGGTCAGCTCGACCTCGGGGTGCAGACCACCGCTCTCGTACAGGGCCCAGATCTCCCGGGCGTAGTTCGTCTCTAGCAGCTCAGGGGCAAAACGGCCGAAATAGGCACGCATGTTGTTTACGTCCCGGGCGAACATCATGGAAGCACTGTTGTTGACTGCGGCTTCCACGGCCTGGGGCAGATCGATGATGACGGGTCCGTCGGCGGCGAGCAGCACGTTGAACTCGGAGAGGTCGCCGTGCACCAGCCCCTCGCTCAGCATGCGCACCACGTCGGTGACGATACGGTGATGGTAGATGCGTGCCTCTTCGGCAGTCAGGGCGACATCATCCAGCCGCGGCGCGGTCTCGCCATCGGCATCGACGATACGCTCCATCAGCAGCACGCCATCCACGAAGCCATAGGGCTTCGGCACTCGCACACCGGCGTCCACCAGGCGGTAGAGTGCATCGACCTCGGCCGTGAGCCAGGCCTGCTCCTGTTCTCGCTGGCCATAGCGTGTCTTTTTCGCCATGGCCCGCCCCTGCCGGGTATTGCGCACCTTGCGGCCTTCCTGGTACTGCACAGCCTGCTTGAAACTGCGCTGCTGCGCTTCCTTGAACACCTTGGCGCAACGCAGCTCATCACCGCAGCGCACCACGTAGACCTGCGCTTCCTTGCCGCTCATCAACTGCTCGACCACGGCATCGATCAGGCCGTCGTCCAGCAGGGGCTGCAATCGCTTCGGTACTTTCATGCCACTCCATGGGCCGGCCCGGCCCGTTGCATTACGAAGACACTTTGCGGGCCCGGAACGACCGGCCCTTGATCTTGCCCCGACCAAGCTGAGCCAGCGCCTGTTGTGCGACCTGGCGGTTCACGGCGACATAGCTGCTCTGGTCCAGGACGTTGATCTTGCCGATCTGGGCACCGGCGAGGCCGCCATCTCCAGTCAGGGCGCCAAGTATATCCCCCGGTCGCAACTTCTGTCGTTTACCCGCGCCAATCTGCAGGGTCACCATGGGTGGTCCTGCGGGCTTGGCGTCCAGCGCATCGGGCGTCGGCAGGGGCTCCTCAGTCAAGGCGCGACCCAATAGTTCCGACAGGCGCAGCATGCGCTCGGCCTCACCTGGTGTGAACAAGGTGAACGCCCGACCCGTCGAACCCGCGCGCCCGGTGCGGCCGACACGGTGTATGTGCACCTCGAGATCGTTGGCGATCCGGTAGTTGAACACCGCGTCCAGGGCATCGACGTCCAGCCCTCGCGCTGCCACGTCCGTCGCCACCAGGATCGATGCGCTTCGGTTGGCAAACAGGATCAGGCGGCGATCGCGATCCTTC
Source organism: Natronocella acetinitrilica (assembly GCF_024170285.1). Classification (NCBI taxonomy): domain Bacteria; kingdom Pseudomonadati; phylum Pseudomonadota; class Gammaproteobacteria; order Chromatiales; family Ectothiorhodospiraceae; genus Natronocella; species Natronocella acetinitrilica. Next base: position 84,053 of record NZ_JALJXV010000013.1, on the reverse strand, counting down.
TGCTCCAGTTCGCCATGCAGGGCAAGCGCACTGAACCCCATGGAGCTCAACGCGTTGGCGACTTCCTCGACCTCGCGGCGGGTATTGCAGAACACAACACTGGATTCAGGCTGATACTGCAACAGCAAGCGCCGCAAGGCCTGGAATCGGGCCTGCTCGTCGGCCACTTCATGAAAATGCTCCCGGATCGTCCGCTGGTCATGGCCCTCGGCCACGGTGACGGTCAGCGGATCGCGCATCAGGCCAGCGGCAATCGCACGGACGACTTCGTCGAAGGTGGCGCTGAACAGCATGGTCTGTCGCGTCGACGGAGTCTGCGCAACGATCCCTTCAATCGCCTCGCGAAAGCCCATGTCCAGCATGCGATCAGCCTCGTCCAGCACCAGCATGCCGAGCCCATCGAGCTGCAGCCCGCCCTTGCGCAGATGTTCATCGATGCGCCCCGGGGTGCCGACAACCAGATGCGCGCCATGGCTGAGTGAAGCGAGCTGCGGGCCGAAGGGGGCGCCACCGCAGAGTGTCAGCACCTTGATGTTGGGCAGACTCCTGGCAAGCCGACGCAACTCGCCCGCCACCTGATCGGCCAGTTCGCGGGTGGGGCACAAAACCAGCCCCTGCACCTGCCGGGCAGCCGCATCAAGGCCTGCAAGGAGGGCAAGGCCGAAGGCGGCGGTCTTGCCGGAGCCGGTCCTGGCCTGCCCGATGACATCCCGACCGGCGAGCAACGATGGCAGGCTCTCGGCCTGGATCGGGGTCATCTTCCGGTAACCCAGGGACTCCAGATTGTTCAGCAGGGCTGGAGGCAGCGGCAACACGGAAAAATTGGCGGCGGCGGAGGAATCCGTCATCTCAGTAGCCCCGCTTTTCGCGAAGGTGGGTCAGACGGAGAAAGATTGCGATCTGCGCGAGCAGCAGTACACCCACGACCCGACCAAACACCCACCCGGGAAACAGGATCAGGGCAACTGCGATGGCACCGAGCACACCGGCATAGATACGTTTGTCCGCCACGCCATCATGTACCTTGGCGGACCAGAACAGTGAACCCAACAGCAGCGCCATCAAGGCCGTGGAGCGATTGAACCAGGCGCTTATACCCCCCGACCCTCCGGCAAACTCGTCGGCCAGGGCCAAGGACAGCGGAAAGAAGGCGGCCAGAATCCCGATCAGCCAGAGCATGCATAGAAACGTAGTTTTGCGCATAGCCCGATAGTATGCGCGAAAATCCTGCGTACCAAACAAGCGCGCTTGATGCCTGCCATACGCGTTGGCTTCAGCGGCAATCTCTGCCATGGTTTATCGAGGCAACCACACGGTTGGCAACGGTGACATTGCCAGATCGAAAAATCGGCAATGTGCGGGCACAAGGAAAAACTCGCGCTACGCGACAAGGAGTTACCGTGGGTCTAGTCAAGAGCAGAAAACGCCTCAGCAAGCCGCAATCGAAAATCAAGAAGCAGCCTCATTCGTTCAGCACCAAATTCGAGGGCAAGAAATTCGTCATCGTCGGGCGCTCGCCGTTTGGCTCCAAGGCGAAAAAAATCGTGGTCAACCAGGACAAATCGAAAGGTCACGTGGAAGACCGCAGACATATCCTCCACTACGACGAGGTCATCAAGCCTATGGCAGAGCGGGTAATCAGCGCGCTTTACGTAAGCCAGGGCCAGGACAAGCACCGCACGGCGGCATTGATCAGCAAGCGAATGCAGCAGCGGCATGTAAAGCGTTTGCCGAAGAACCCGGACAAGCTATTCGAGCGCTTGGTCACCGAACTCAACAGCGCACCCGACAACCTCATCCCTGATCGGGCAGACACCAACAAGGCAATCGAGGCGGTGCGAGGCTACATCCGCAAATACAAGCAGCAGTTATCCACGCCGGAATTTGCGGCGGATTGCCACGATGACAACAGAAAACGGATGGATAGCTACAGGCAACTGGCCCGGACAACATTTCCCCTGGACAACAGCGGTGGCGATATCACCCTGGAGCGCAACCGGATCCACGGGGAGATTCTCGGCTTCATTGATGGTTGCACGTCTCCCGCCGAACTGTGGTCACTGCTGCATGACCTCGAGCATTCCGTAACCTTTGACTTCTCACCCAACATTCAACGGAGTGCGACCGTCAAGGCCATCAATTGGCAGAAGAAGATGTCATGCAATGATGGCAAGGCTCCATTGGACCAACTGGATGATCTGATGAGCCTGATGGACTGAGGGCAAACCGACCCATGCCCACAGAAAAGGAAAAAATGCTCGCTGGCGAGCTCTACGACGCAAGCGATCCGGAACTGGTGGCGGATGGACAGCGGGCCCGGGTGCTTTGCCAGCAACTCAATGCACTGCCGCCGGCGGGGCCCGAGGCGCAGCGACGTGGTCTGCTGGGCGGGTTATTCGGCAGCGCCACGGATGTCGTCATCATGCCCCCGTTCCAGTGCGATTACGGCCGCAACATCTCCCTCGGCTCCGGCGTGTACTTCAATTTCAATTGCGTGGTGCTGGACGTCTGCCGAATAACCATCGGCGATCGTGTGCTGTTTGGCCCTGCGGTGCAGATCTACACAGCCTCACACCCCATGAGCGCGGCGGAACGCCGAAGTGGGCTGGAGTTCGGCGCGCCTGTGGTGATCGGTGACGACGTCTGGGTGGGAGGTGGTGCAATCATCTGCCCCGGCGTCAGCATCGGTGCCGGCTCAGTCATCGGCGCAGGCAGCGTGGTCACACGGGACGTACCAGCTGACGTGTTTGCCGCAGGCAACCCCTGTCGTGTCATCCGCACCGTGGATTGAGCCTTACGCGCCGGCGCGCAAGCCCTTGCCGGCCAGCCACTCGGCGTTGAACAGCCGCGAGTAATACCGGCTACCGCCGTCGCAGAGGATGGTGGCGATGGTGTGTCCCGGCCCCAGGTCCCGCGCGAGGCGCACCGCCGCTACCACATTCACGCCGGAGGAACTGCCCAGGAACAACCCCTCCTCGTGCAGTAGCCGGTAGACCATGCTTACCGCCTCCTGATCGGGAATGCTGTAGGCATCATCCAGCGGGGTCCCCTCCAGATTGGAGGTGACCCGCGTACTGCCGATGCCCTCGGTGATGGAGCCACTGCCCTCCACCTCGGGCGTGCCCGTTTTCACGTAACGGAACAGGGCGCTGCCGCTTGGGTCAGCCAGCACACAGCGCACGTGTTCCGATTGCGCCTTGAGATAACGCGCAACCCCGGCCAACGTGCCGCCGGTGCCGGTGGCACAGGTAAACGCACTCAGCCCGCCGTCGGTGTCCCGCCATAACTCCGGCCCGGTGGTCTCGGCATGGGCCTGTCGGTTGGCAACATTGTCGAACTGGTTGGCCCAGATGGCGTTGTCCATCTCCCCGGCCATGCGTCCGGCGATCTTCTGGTAATTGTTCGGGTCCTTGTAGGGCTTCGCCGGCACCGTGTGGACCTCGGCGCCCAGGGTTCGCAGCAGATCGATTTTCTCCTGGCTCTGGGTCTCTGGAATCACGATCACGCAGCGATAGCCGCGGGCATTACAGATGTGGGCGAGCCCGATGCCGGTATTGCCCGCCGTCCCTTCCACCACCACGCCACCCGGGCGCAGCGCACCGCGCCGTTCGGCATCCTCGATAATGAACAGCGCCGCCCGGTCCTTGACGGAACCACCTGGGTTCATGAATTCCGCCTTGCCGAGGATTTCGCAGCCGGTCTCGTCCGACAGATGGCGCAGGCGAATCAGGGGAGTGTTGCCGATGGCGCCGGCAAAGCCGTTGCAGATACTCATGCCTTGCTCCCGGAACAGGGGGGATCACGATGCCGCGGAGGCACGCCTCCACCTACTGTGCATCATGACGGGCCCGGACGACCAGAGCTCCGTCATTCGTGCAGGACCTCACCCCGCAGCACTGCGCGGATATAGTCGGCACCGTCGCGCCGCTCCAGGTAATGCCGGTAGACCCCCACGCCGAAGCGCATGGGGTTCAGCATGTACACCATGGTGTTCATGTGCGCGTCCCGCTCGTAGGCCTGCCCCGGCATCGCCTCAAGCACCCGTTCCCGCAGTTCTGCCGGCATGGTCACAAGCTGGGTTACATAGGCGATGTACTCATGGGCATGCAGCGTTGGCGCGTCCATCCAGAAATTATCATCGGCGAACAGGTGGGCAACTTCATGGGCAATCAGGCTGCGATACAGGGCGGCGTCGATGGTCACTTCAAACCAGGTCTCGAACTCGCGAAAAGCCGAGTAGGTGAGAATGACGATGCGGCGTTCCGATGGGATGTAATAGCCGGCGGCGCTCTGCCACATGCTCTTCGGCAACTCCGGCAGGACCTGGATGCTCACCTCGCCACTCACATCCAGACCCAGCGAACCGAGAAATCGCATGGCCTTCTCGGCACCTGCACAGGCCGATTCCACATCCTGCATGGCCCGCGCCACCACCACCACGTTAACGCTGTTGCAGCGAACGGGATCAGCCTCAGGCTGAGATGCCGCCACGGGCCGTGGGACCGATGCCATGAACAGCATAGCCACCACAGCCAGGGCACCAAGTTTGCCGGGCCGGCTCGCCTGCATACACCCTCCCTGGTTCCGGGCACTTCCCGGACGGGGCCCGGCCGCCGCCGGTGGGAACACCTACCTCCAGTATAGAAAGCCTGTAGCCATCAACCACCCGCCTGCCTGCGGGCATTGCGCGCCCCTAGTCGGCCTCCTCCCAACCGGCAGCCAGGATGCCGATCAGCCTGTAACCCTCCTGCTCCCCCAATGGGTCGAACACCGCGGCCGCGCCCTCACCGAAGGTCTGACGGGTAATGCCCTCGCCCAGCGCGATGGATAGCGGAACAATGTGGCCGACCAGCCAGGTATTGCCCTCCTCGGGCGGCGTGGAGAACCGCTCGCGCAGGTAGGCTGCATATGCAGCGTAGGAACCACGGACGTAGTCATCCGCAGTGAGCATCTCGTTGACTTGGGTTCGCGCTTCTCCGAACGCCAGTTCAGCGGTATCGCGAGCCCGGAAAACCGGGCTGGTCTCCACCGTGGCCACGGGCACGCCCAGTCGCTCGACGGCCTCGCCGATACGCCTGGCCTGGTCGCGGCCGGCCGCCGAGAGATTCCGTTGTCGGGATCGATCCGCCAGATCCATGGTGGCATCCCGCGGCTCTCCGGTGGTGTCTGCATGGCGCAGGTACACCACCAGACCTCCGGCCCTCAAGGCTTCGATCAGCTCTTCGCTCGTGTTGCCCGCCTTTGCCGGCCCACACAAAAACAGCGCGGGCAACAGCATAAGGCACCAGCGCCACGGCACGCGGCAGTCACGTTGACGCATGCAACCGCCGATGCAAGGCGTGGACCTGCTCCGCCAGCTCGGGCACCGGGCCTTCCACCGGCAAACCCGGCACCACGGTGTTGATGGGCAGCGTTGCCACGGGCGGCGGAGCCAGGCCCAGTTCGGACAACCACGCGGAAAGCTGCTCGGAGGAACTGGCGTAGACGATACGCCCCAACCCAACCCAGCCATGGGCCGCCGCACACATGGGGCAGTGCTCGCCGGAGGTATACACGGTGGCCTTGCGGCGCTGCTCGGGTGCCATGTTCTCGGCCGCCCAACGTGCCAGCGCGAACTCCGGATGGCGCGTACTATCGCCATCGGCAATGCGGTTGCGGTCTTCAGCCAGCACCCTGCCCTCGCCATCCACCAGCACAGATCCAAACGGCTCGTCACCGGCATCTAGCGCCTCGCCGGCGAGTTCCACGCAGCGGCGTAAATGTTTGATATCAGTCTCGTTCAAGTCATCATCCTCGTTCTGTCTACTTACCGATGCCCCACCCCCCTACAGCGGCCAGACCAGCAGCAACATGGGTACCGCCACCGCAATCACCAGCAGCTCCATGGGCAAGCCCAGCCGCCAGTAGTCACTGAAGCGAAAGCCCCCCGGCCCCAGAATCAGGGTGTTGTTCTGGTGACCGATGGGTGTGAGAAACGCGCATGAAGCCCCCACCGCCACCGCCATGAGGAACGGGTCAGGGCTGACGCCCAGCTGCTGCGCGGTACCTATGGCAATAGGACACATGACCGCCGCGGTGGCAGCATTATTCATGAAGTCCGACAGCGTCATGGTCACCATGAGAATCAGCACCAGCGAGACTACGGCGTGCTCCCGCGCCACATGGGTCAACAGACCATCGGCCAGCAAATCGGCAGTCCCGGTGGTGGCCATGGCGCCGGCCACTGGGATCAACGCCGCCAGCAGCACGATGACAGGCCAGTCCACGGCATCGTAGATCGTTCTCGGGGGCACCACGCGGAAGACCATGGTAGCCAGCACACCGCCAGCAAAGGCGACGGCGGCAGGGACCAGGCCGAGCACCGCACCAGCTATTGCCGCCGCCATGATCGTAGACGCGATCAAGGCCTTGCGCGGATCGGGGATGCGCAGAGCCCGCTCTGCCAGCGGCACGCAGCCGTGAAGTGCGGCGAAATCGCGCAGCGCATCCGGCGCACCGTGCATCAGCAGCACGTCGCCCGCGCGCAGCGGGGTCGAGCGAAGCCGCGCCACGGATCGCTCACCCTGGCGTGAGATCGCCAGCAGGTTGACGCCGAAACGGTCGCGCAGGCGCACGTCGGTGGCAGAACGGCCGCTGAGACTGGAATCGGGCAGCACCGTCAGCTCCAGCAGCGTCGCTTCATCGTCGTCACCGCCGTTGTCATCACCGTCCTTCGCCGGCGTGTCATCCTTATCGTCGCGAACATCCTCCTCCAGCGTGAGCCCGACACTGGACAACGCCGTGGCAAGGCTCTCCGGCTCCGCTTCGATGACCAGAATGTCGCCCGCCCGCAGCTTGCGCGCCGCATCCGGTGCCCGCACCCGCACCTCGTTACGCACAATGCCCAGAACCTGGGCGTCGGCGTCCTCCAGCGCGGCTTCCACTTCGTCCAGACGCATACCCACCGCCCGTGCCTTTTCGGGGACTCGCGCTTCGGTGACATAGCTACTGGTCTCGAAGCCCTCCGCGTCGGCGCGCTCACGAGCAGGCACCAACCGCCAGCCCAGCAGGAGCAGAAAACCGACACCGACCCCGGCCACGGCGAGCCCTACTGGTGCGAAATCGAACATGCCGAAGGTGCCAAGCCCGGTGTCGGCCCGGAAACCGGAGACGATCAGATTGGGCGGCGTGCCGATGAGCGTGGTCATGCCGCCTAGAATGGAACCGAAAGCCATGGGCATCAGCAGCCGACCGGGAGGAATACCCTGCCGCCCGGCGGCCTGGATAGCCACCGGCATCAGCAATGCCAGTGCACCAACGTTGTTCATGAAGGCGGACAGCACTGCCGCCAGCCCGGTCAACGCGGCCATGGTCAGCAATGGGCCCCCATCCGCCGGCACGAACCGCCTAGTCAGGCTGTCCACTGCGCCGGATTGTTGCAAACCGGCGCTGAGGATGAGTACGCAGGCGACAGTGATCACCGCCGGATGACCAAAACCGGAGAAGGCAGCGTCCGCCGGCAAGATTCCGGCGACGACGCAGGCCAGCAAGGCGGTCGCAGCCACGATGTCGTGCCGCCAACGCCCCCACAGGAAAAGCACCACCGTGGCGAGCAGGATCAACGCGAGGGTGATCTGGTCCGGTGTCATGTTTGGCCCAGTGCCATCTCTACAGCCTGGCGCGCATGAATTGCAGTGGTGTCATACAGCTTGAAGTGCGTATCGGACTCCCCGATCAACAGTCCGATCTCCGTGCAGCCGAGAATCACGCCCTGCGCCCCTCGCCCCGCCAGGGTTGAGACAACATCCAGATAGGCGGCCCTGGATTCCGGCTTGATGATGCCAAGGCAGAGTTCCTCGAAGATGGCGGTATGAATCATCGCCCGCTGCGCCTCGTCAGGGGTCAGCACCCGGACACCGCGCGCTTCCAGGCGCTCGCGATAGAATGCCTGCTCCATCGTGAATCGCGTCCCGAGCAAGCCTACCGTGGTTACGGAATCCCTAAGGAGTACGTCTGCCGTGGCGTCGGCAATGTGAAGCAACGGAACGCTGACTGCCGCCTCGATGCGCGAGGCCACCTTGTGCATGGTATTGGTACAGAGGACGAGGAACTCTGCGCCAGCCCGCTCCAGCGCATGGGCCGCCGCGGCCAGAATCTCCGCTGCCGCCTCCCAGTCGCCCTGATGCTGCAGCGCTTCGATCTCGGCAAAATCGACACTGTAGAGCACGAGCCTGGCGGAATGCAGCCCACCGAGCTGTTCCCGCACGGTCTGGTTGATCAGCCGGTAGTAGATCTGGGTCGATTCCCAGCTCATGCCGCCGATCAGCCCGATTGTCTTCACCGGAGACCTCCCCGTCGTTGACGCCGTTCACGCCTCGTCATTCTGTTCTAGCACGGTTGGTCCGACGTGACGACCGGTGCCTGGCTCCTCCCAGTCTGCCCACCCTGGGAAATCTAGCGGCTCGTCCGCCTCAAGGTTTTCGAGCCGCTGAATCCACGAAGACTGCAACCGGGCCAGGTGCTGGTGAAGGCCGGAGTCGGATTGACAGGCGTATCGGTGTCCCTGCACACCTGGGGACAGCTGGTGAGGCAGGGCGCTGAAACCCATGTCAAGCCAGTCCTTCAACCTGGCTGGGCGCGAGGCCGATAGTGCCATCCGCCCGGTGTCGAATCCTCCCGAAATACTGGCCGGCCGACGGGTGGGGAGAATCCAACAGGCCATCTACGCCGCGCCCGAGCTTGCCCAGCGGCTGAAGACCGGACAAGCGTTCGCCAGCGCTGACTGGATCGGGGCGAGCGCGGTCATGGGCTATCGTCTGCTGGATGACTGGATGACCAAGCAGGGCCTGGATGCCTGTTGCCGCTACCGCACCGATTCGGGCCTCGCCATGTACGCGGCAATTCGGGATGGTAGCGGCGCGGGGGTGCTTCCGACTTACCTCGGGGACCCCGACCCGGCATTGGTCCGGATCGGCGATCCGATTCCAGCGCTGGCGAGCGACCTCTGGCTGCTGATCCACCCGGACATGAGCGGCACCGCGCGCATTCGTGCAGTGACCGACGTGCTCGCGAACGGTCTGCGGGAACGCCTGGAGTAAGGACCTAGTCGCGACGCTTTACCACCACGGGCGGCGCATTGCGGATGGTCTGCAACACCACGCAGTAGCGCTCGGTCACCGTGATGATCTTGTCCATGGTGGCCTGATCCGCGTCCGTGTCGGCCTTGAACGTCAGCCGGATTTCCCGGAACCCGACCGGCGCATCCTTCGCCACACCGAGGGTGCCGCGGAAGTCGAGATCGCCTTCCGCAATGACCTTGCCCGAGCGGATGTCCACACCAAAGGCCATCGCCACCGCCCGCAAGGTGACTCCGGCGCAAGCAGCCAGGGCCTCCAGCAGCATGTCGCCGGAACAGGCCTGGGAGCCGTCACCACCGGTGGCGGGGTGGAGCCCCGCCTCCACCAGGGCACGCCCCGTATCGACGCTGCAGGCGATTCCCTCGCCGAGGTTGCCTTCCGCCCGCAGGGTAACGACTGCCGCATCGGGCTGTTGTTGGTACTTGTCCTTCAGGGGCGCCTGCAGCGCCTTCAACTCTTCCGAATTCACTGCGTCCTCCTGATTCCCATGAATGGCTGGTTGCACCGCTTCAGCCGGATCGGCGTCAGTCGCCGGACAGGTTCCCGTACATGAACTCGAACGGGACCATCGCGTTGCCTCAAGACGCTGGCCGTGCGGCCTAGCGGTCGTAGTACGCCCGCATGTGGGGTATGTCCGATATCTCCAGGCCAAACCTCAGGTAGCGATGAACCGCCGGACCTATGGGGAAGTCCGACAGGCTGAGCGTATCTCCGGCCAGGAAGTCGGACTGCGCAAGATGCCGGCCCAGACCCGCAAAGAGCACCTTTTGCATGTTCGACGAAGTGCTACGCCCCCAGAGCACTAGCATCGGAGTGCCTCGCAGGTGTCGGTTAACGGAAGCATGAGCAGCAAAGCAAGTTGGCGCCACTAATGAATGGTCAACGATTCTACACCCATGGCCGCTGCCGCCGTAATCAGCGCCTGGTGATCAGTCTTCTTCCAACACCCGGTAGCGCTCGGCCAGAAACTCGATCAACGCCCGAACCGAAGGCAGCCAGCGCTGCCGAGCGCAAGGCCAGCATGTCCCCAACGTGAAAATTGAGCAGTCCGATGGGGCACGTCAGCCTGATGGTGCCGCTGGGTTCCGCCGTGAGGGCCTCGACCGCATACGCCTCCACCAGCATGGCACGACAGTGCCGGAAATAGCATTCCCCCACTTCAGTGAGTACGAGGCGACGGGTGGGCCGATTCACGAGCCGCACCCCCAGGCACTGCTCCAGCAAGGCCAACCGGCGGCTTAGCTTGGACTTGGGCACGCCAAAAGACCCGCCCCGCCGCCGCGGAGAGTTGACGCGCATCAAGACTCCGGGCGCCACCGAGCCGCGTAATAGCCGCGTCCACTTTGTTTGCTAACCAGCGCAGGATAACTGTCATGAAGACGTTGTGGGTGGTGGTAGCCGATCAGTCCAGGGCGCGCTTGTTCGGCGTGAGCAATCCCCTGGGGACCTTGCAGGAACTGGAGGGCCTCGCAGCCCCCGAGTTGCGGCTGCGCGATGGCGAACTGGAGTCTGATCGCCGCGGCCATACCGTTGGCGCAGCCGGACGCGGCCATTCCCTCGAGAAGCGGGAGTCACTGAGGGAACGCGCCGCCGTGCGCTTTGCCGAGACCATTGCCGAGCGACTCACTACCGGCGCAAACGACCATGCCTACACCGCATTGATACTCGTTGCCCCGCCCCGCTTTCTCGGGCTGCTGCGCGACGCCCTGCCAGAGCGGCTGATGCGGTTGGTGGTCCACAGCCTAGACAAGGATCTGGTCACGCTGCCAAGCGCCGACATCCGCAGCCACCTGCCGGAGCGGCTTTAGAAGGAATCCGAATTAGTGCACTCGTAGCGCAAAGCGCGCCTTGAGACGGTGTGTGCTATCTGGGTGGCACCTTCGACGCCATCAACAGTCAGACCCCGCCGGGGCTTCGAGGTGATCGACCTGGATGGGGAACTGGTCTGGTAGTTCAGGTGAGCAAGCATTCCGAGATCGGCGTGCGGAAGATCAGGCAAAGATCAATCGCTCCAGGCGTAGCGTGTGGCCGACCTTGGGCTCGAGCTCGCGCCTAACCTAGTGGAGGTTGAGCTTCTGCGTTCCAAACACCAGGGCTTTACGCCCTGCCCCGAACGTAATGACCTCCATGCCGAGCACCCGAGAATAGAAGGCGCAGGTGGCCTCGATGCTCCGGACCGTCAGCACAAGATGGTCAATTCCCTCTATTCGCATTGCCAGGCTACCCCTTGAAGGTCAAAGTCTGCCCTTCGACGCGGCTGCAAGCAGTTGACTTTCGCGCTCGAGAGTCAGGAAGTTCAGCGTGCCGGTGTCGGCGAACTTGTCGCTGACTTCGCCTGCGATTCCGTGCTCGACGGTCAGTTCGTTCACCAAATCAAGCTTCAGCTGGGTTGCGCCCTCACCGAGGTCGAGATCACTCAGGTCGACCCAGACGATATTGGGGCGGGTGGTCGACTCGAAGACGTAGCGCCTGTTGGTCAGGTCGATGACAGTCTGCCAGAGCGTCTGGGATGCATCGGGCTTGCCCGGATCCGGGACACGGAACGGCTGCGCGACGTTGCGGATGACGCTGAACATGGCGGCAACAGCCTGCAGCTGTGTCTGCGGCTGGTCCAGACGGCTCACGTAGTATGCGGCACGGGCGAATCGATCGCTTGCCAGAGTGGAACCGGGCAGGGGTCGGTCGCCGCCAAGCCCGCTGATGGTCTTCACCAGCTCGAGCTGCTGGTCGTAAGTGGGTGAGTTCGTCATCACCCGGTGCTCGCGGCTGTGGTAGACCCTGGGCCTCCCATCGCTGTACTCGATGATGCACGAATCCCCCGTGGCGTCATCGAGAGCCAGGTGGATCGCCGGCGGCTTCCCACCCGTCGGGTCCATCATCTGGACCACTTGAACGCCAGACTTCTCGATCCACTCGACGGCTTCCGCCACGGTGGAGTAGTTGTCGAGGAAGTACTGCATCCAGATGGCCTGACTCAACTGTGCGCGACTGTCGTCCGGCGTGCCGTAGTCCGACTCCGCCAGCCACAGCACGTGACCGGCCAGGCCGGCCTCATTCAGGCCATCAACCGAGATCATGTCGAAGGCAGTGGCAACCACGCTTCCATACTTCGACGTCCATGTCAGCTTTCCCTGCACCCCGTCGTCACGTGTGATGCCTTTCGGCTGCGTCCACAGGTTCGTCAGCAGGTCCTTGTGAAAGTCCATGTTGCGGCCGACGATCACCGACCCGTTGGCATCCGGCCAAACCACTCGCGTACACATAGCACTCCCCTTCTCATTCCCTTGTAACCGGAACATAGCATGTGGCTCATGACCTCTCGGCGCTAGCGAAGTCGCAACCGCAAGGAGAGCGCCACATAGCCACTTCTACCGCCTCTGAAATCCGGCGTGTCGACGGTCGCATCGCGCGTATCCAAACGCAGCCCACGCAAGCCCCTCACGCCACCTTCAAGCGCGCCCCAGAGGGGCCCTGCAAGGCGACGCTCAGCGGTTACACCGAAGTTCCAGGACTCAAGACTGACGGCAACCTCTTCAGACCGCGAGTTGACCGTCCAGCTGGCACCCGATGGAGATGCGCCAAGGCGGAAAAACCAATCACCGCTTGGCGCATAGAGCAAGGCTGGCCACGGCATGACGGCGCTCAAGGTCCAGCGCGGGTTGATAACCCAGGACGCGCCGACGTAGGGCAACACATAGCGTTCGTAAGGACCTGCATTGGCAAAAACGCCGAAAGCCCACCAGAGATCGTCTCGCTGAATGTACCGGGCAGAAGCCCCGCCCATCGTCTGCAGACTCCAATCCGAATCACCGAGTGAACTGCGGTGCCCGATTGGCAGCATAAAGGCCGCCGCCTGCCACCGCGGCTGGACCTGGCGAAGCCAACCGACAGCAACACCCACCGAGTCGACTGTAAAATCCTCTGCGCTTGGCTCATCCGCAGAAAATCGGCTGTGGCTCAGCCAGCCCCCGGCAAATACCCCATCGCGCTGCCCCACCCACCCGGGCAGCGCAGCATAGGCGGAGAGGTTGGTCTGCTGGAAATTCAGCGTCTCACCACTGCGATCATCAACCAGACGTGCGTTCCCGTAACGCCTCGCGCCCAAGTAGGCGATCGGCGTAAAGGGCGCGTTGGACACACGGCGCTGAAACTCCATGTCGCTGCTGCTTAGCCGGTCGACCGTTGCCGAGAACAAGCCCTCCGCCGACGCCGTGCATGGCACAAAGCTAACCAGCAAGACCAGCGCAATAAGCCAGCCCGGAAATCGCCTATTGCGAGGCATTGAGCGAAGACTCCTGGAGGATCTGCGTAATTCGCCCCCCATCTTCCTGGTACGCTGAATCCTTTACGATCTGGAGGCAGGCTTGGTGTGAACGAAAACGGATGAATCGATCCCGGTTATTAGCAGCCGCTACTGCGAACTTCACGAATCTCAGCATTCGCCACCTCCTTGGCTTTGTTCTGCACTGCCCCATGTCTTTAGTGCGATAGTCGGCGCTGCCCTAAAGATAGAACCCTTGCCATTACTTGCGATGCATGCCGACGCGGATCAGCCACCCGACAATTCTCCGTACATGAACTCGAATGGCACCATCGCATGGGTTCGGAATGCCGGTCGATCGGCCAACCGGTCCTGATAGGCTCGCAGATGCGGCAAATCCGGCAACTCGAGCCCCAGGCGGAAATATCTGTATACGGCAGGAGCGATGGGAAAGTCCGCCAGGCTCAGGGTGTCACCCGCAAGGAAGTCAGAATTCGCCAGGTGACGATCGAGACCCGAAAAATGCTTCTCGCAGGCCGCCCTTGCCGTTGAAACCACCTGCTCCTTTCGCCGCGCCTCCGGGGTCCGGTAGTAACTGATAAACAGCCTCGTGAAGTCTGGTTGCAGGGTTGAGATGACCCAGTCCAACCACATATCGACCCGCGCCCTCTCGGCTGGCGAATCCGGCCAGAACCGTTCGGCCCCATACTGCGCGGCCAGATAGCGGAGGATGGCTGTGGATTCCCGGATCACCAGGTCGCCATCGACGAGAACGGGAATTCGGCCCCAGGGGTTCAAGGCGAGAAACTGGGGCGTGTCGAGCCCGCCGTGTTCCGCCCCGACGATCTTCTGCTCGAACGGAAGCTCAAGCTCGGCGAGCATGCACAGGACTTTCTGGACATTCGACGAGGTGCTACGCCCCCAGAGAACGAGATTATTCACAAGAGACTCTCCTGCCAGCGGCCAATTGAGCCGAGAACTCGACGGTAAGCCCGGGAAGGCTGATTCCCTGCACATCGGATCGCCAGGTTTCGCCTTCCTGGACGGCATAAGCGGCGGTAACTGTACCTGTGGTCACGATCTCGCCAGCGCGCAGGGGTTCATGATCCAGCCGACTGGCCAGGACGGACAGCAGATGGGCGACCGCGGAAAGCGGGCTGCCAAGTACGTTGGAGCCCTTGCCTGTCTCGACCTGTCGACCGTTGCATGCCAGCGCGAGCGTGAAGGACTCAAGTGCGCCAACGACATCGGCGCCGAGCTGAGACACAGGCTGCTCCGGACCGACGAGGAGGAAGCCATGAAGCGACCCGTCTGCAACGGTATCCGGGGCCTGAAAGCTCCACCCGGGGAAATGCGACTGAACGATCTCGAAGCCGTGCGCCACCCATTCCACCGCATCAAGGACTTCGGAAATATCAGCTCCAGCCCGTGGAGCCCTGCGAAAGCCGAAGACAATTTCAGGTTCGATCTTCGGCTCGACGAGGCCAGCGAGGCTGCAGGCAGCACGGGTGTCGTCGAGCCGAAAAACCGTCGTATCGTACATGTATCCCCAAATGGGCTCGCGGACTCCGTACCTGGACCACATACCGGGGTTCGTAAAGCCAATCTTCCGGCCAACAGGCCGGACGCCCTCTTTCAGGCGCGCCTCATGAACAAGATGCGCAACATCATAGCCGGTGGCGAGATCGAAGCTGGGAAGACGCGCCGTGAAAGGCTCGACGTGCTGTGCTGCGTCTTGTGCCGCTTTCATCTCCGAGGCCAGGGCGTCCAGGTCGAGGCTTGTCGGCATACCTTTTTTGCCTCTCAAGTTGCGTTGTTTCCGGACAGGTTATTCAAGAGCCGCACCATCACATTGTTGATCGCCGCGAAATCGCTGTCTCTCGCCAATATCTCATCAGCCCGCTGGATATACTGCCCTTCCACCAGTTCATCGCCGCAATTCTCGATGATCCGCTGGGCGCTTTCCCTGGTTGTTTCCAGGTGAAACTGCAGGCCCAACACCTTTTGCTTGTAGACGAATGCCTGGTTCCGGCAAGCATCACTGTATGCCAGTCGCGTCGCGCCTGGAGGTAGGTCAAACGTGTCGCCATGCCAGTGGAAGACCATGAACTCGGGCGGTAGCGAGGCGAAGACAGGCGCGTGTTTTGCCTCGTCGATCAGAGAAATGGGATACCAGCCAATCTCCTTGTACGGCCCCTGATAAACCCGCGCGCCCAGGACGTGCGCGATCAACTGCGCCCCCAGACAAACCCCAATGACTGTCTTGTCGCCCTTGATGGCCGCTTCGATGAATCGTTTCTCATGAGTCAACCAGGGATACTTGTCGTCCTCATGGATATTCATCGGCCCGCCCATCACGATCAGCCAGTCAATTTCATTGACGGCAGGCAATGACTCGTTGGCATAGAGCCGGGTGACCGACAAGGAGTGACGCCCCTTGATTGCCCAGGACTCGATGCTGGCCAGCCCCTCGAAAGGAACATGCTGCAGGTAATGAATCTTCACTGCATCACTCCTGAGATCGACTGAGCCAGCCTCGCTCAGTCATCATCCCTGTCGGTCGCGATACTCGCCGTCCTAGGGAAGCGCTGAAGTATTCACGCCGCCGCGTTACACACAGATTTTTCGTGATGCTAGGCGCGGCGCGCAGCGGCGTGGTGGTTCCACGGCCAAGCGGCGCAACAACGCAGCGCGGAAAATCTGCGTGTAACCCCATTGGGCTCGGCCGGTTTTCGCCCATGGCGTTGTCGCAAGCCACCGCAGGTAGAACCACTACCTGCGCCACCTTGCTTCTAGCCACGAACGAAAACCGGACTCGAGCGCGGCGGCGTCAATACTTCAGCGCTTCCCTAGAATAACCCTGCTGCTTGAGATCATTCACCATCTTCAGTATCTCCAGGACGCTCAGACGCGCCCCCTGCAGGCCGATTGTCTGATAATACTCGGCGTCTTCCGGGAATGCGGCGGCCCGACCATGCTGCCGGATATGCCCACACAGGTCCTTGATGTGCGTGTGCAGGCGAATCAGCGTCGCCACCAACTCCGGATCCATGTACTCCGAATATCGCATGTTGAAGATATTCCAGAGCGCATTCGCCTTTTCATCCAGATAGGCATATGTGTTCTCGGTAAAGAGGCTCTTCGTCGAGAGAGCCGCACCCAGTTCATCCAGCGACTTTGCCTCCATGGCTGACAGTAACGCGGCCCGCTGCTCACGCACTGCATGGAGCTGATCCTCCGAGCGTCCCGCCTTGATGACGGGATCGAACCCGAAGGCCCGCATGGCCAGGCCGTCCCGCAACCGGTTCACATCCCGGGCAATCAGGTAATCCACGTGTTCCTGGACGATCTTCCACCGCTTTACCTTCGAGCGGACCAGCAAGGTGTCGATGATGAAAAGCGTAAAGGCGGCACCGAGCAACTCGGTGAAGAATCCCAGCGTGACGTCCGGGTGCAGACTCTGGAACACCCACAGTACCGCCATCGTCGAAAAGATGACCCCATAGACCGCCAGCGGAATTTCGGATCGGCCCAGGACATCCAGCCAGCCCTTGCTCGGCGGCGCGGGGCTCTGCACCTGCTCCATGAATGCACTCCTCGGTTTCTGTTTGACGAAGGCCGCTACGTTAACATTGGCGCTGGATTACACATGGGAATCAATGCACCAGGTAACGGCCAACGGCGGCTTCGTCCCAGTCGATTCCCGTTCCCGGCGCATTTGGTATACCCGCCTGTCCATTTCTCACCTGCATGGGCTGGTTCAGGATGGGCGAGGCCCAGTCGACAAACTCCAGCCAGTGGCGTGTGGGCGTCGCAGCCATCAGGTGCACGCTTACTTCAGGGAAAAGATGAGTCGAGATAGGCATCCCCGCGGAATCCCCCAGGGCAGCCGCCTGCAACCATCCGCTAACGCCCCCGATCTTCATTGCATCGGGCATCCCGAGGTCAGACGCCCCGAAACCAAGGCTCATGGCCATCTCGGCAGGCCCCCACCAGTTCTCTCCCATCTGGATAGGGCATCGAGACGCGTCCCGCACACGCGCGTAACCCTGGTAATCGTGCGCGAGGCACGGTTCCTCGATCCAGTAGAGACCCTCGTCAGCCAGTGCGCGCACCCGATGCATGGCATCCGGAACAGACAGTGCCTGGTTGTAGTCCGCCATGAGGTGAACCTCATCACCGATGGCAGACTTCACCGCCCTCACCACCTTGATGTCGGTTTTCAGATCCGGGTAGCCCAGTCGAACCTTGATGGCGGAGAAGCCTGTCGCGACCAGTGATTGCGCCTCCGCGGGCGCAAGGTCAGCACCGATCAAGCCGAGCCCACAGCTGTTGTAGGCTGGGATATCAATAAGCTCAGCGCCGAGCGCACGCGCCAGGGGCTGCCCCTCAATTCGCGCAACAGCATCCCAGGCCGCCATGTCGATAGCTGCCAGCGCCATGCCTACGATCCCCGTTGTGCCAAGAAGGCGAAACCGGGCGTGAAGTGCACGATTGATCTCAAGCGGCGCGACTGACATTCCCTGGACAAGCGACTCCAGATTGGCCAGGAGATTGCACACAGGTTTCAGGACAAGTGGCGTGTAGCAGAACAGATAAGTTCGCCCGGTCACCGCTTCATTGGTGTGCAGATCAAGCAGAGCAAGGGGCGCTATGCGAATGGTTCCACTGCTGGTCTGTAACGGAAGCCGCATTGGAACCTGAACCGCCCGCACATCGAGGCTTCTGATGGTCTGCTGAACAGGCATGGTCATGACCCACCTCCAGGCAGGAAAAGGCCTTCCGCACCGTGATGACATCACGGTGCTTTGGGCCGTTGCATAAGGCCAAGCCTGGAGAACATCGTTACTGGAGATTATAACCGATCGCCGCAGCCGCCTTCCTCGCCACCGCCTGCTCGGCCGCCTCCACGGCACTCCTCAACCGTTCATCCTGAAACTCTTCATAGCCAACGCGCACAAATTCCACGCTGCGCAGCCCAATGAATGCCAGCATGGTAGTCAGGTGCGGCTCGAGAAAATTGAGCTGCGCCATGGGGCCGCCCGCACCGGGCAGTCTTCCTGCAGGCTGCCGAACTTCCGTTGGTGGTCGGACAATTGGTCACGATTGCGCGATAACGGTTGGTTCATGACGAGTCCCTTGTCACAGCCCTCTGTGGGTGCTTCCAATGGCAGCAAAGGTACCACCCCAGCTAAAAGCCGGACGCAATGACAGATCAGGGAAGAGTTTTCTTACCTTCTTGCACAAGCCTCTGGCCTTGCCTTCAACCCGCTTGTCACGGCGCGCCGGGACGTCATCAGATCGTAACGGCCAACTAGGCACCTCCGCGCAGGGGGTGACGATGTTTACTCAGCGCGTCGATAAAGGATGCTCCAACCTTCTCCAGATCCTTGCCTGCTGCCATGAAGAGGCCATCAGCCATCTTGGTGCCGGATGCTGATTTGACGGCTCCGGCTGACACAAGCAGTTTGCTTGATGCCCCGATAGCCAGAATCGTCTTGCCATGGTTGTATTGATTGGCGATGAACTCATTGGTCTGTTTTTGTGCAGCCAGCACCTCAACGCCCGCCTCGCCGTCGGGCAGTATCAGGGCATCGAACAAGACGCCAGGTGAGTTTTCCAGGGTTGCCTTCGCCTCCAGCGCCTGCTTATTGCCTGCCTTTACCGCACCCAGTTGCGGGCCGATCAACACCGGTACTGCCCCCACCTTGATCAGCATGGCGTGCAATCGGGCGATGGAGTCTCCCTCAATGCCATCGGCCAACAAGATGGCGACCTTGCGTGTACGTACCTCGCCGGTACCCGGCAATGCCGTCAGCGACAAGGCCGGAGACTGGGTGACCTCTGGATCGACTTTTTCACTCAGTGCTTTTGGCATGGCTTTGGGCACGGAAAGCCCCAGTCCTTTCGCGACTTCCTTTGCCAGATCTTTCGACACATTCACCAGGGAGGACAGCATGCGCTCACGAATTGCAGGCACCGTCACTTTCGATAATTCAAAACGGAATCCGCCGACGATGTGGTCTTTTTCCCAGTCCGTCTGACTCTCCCAGAACAGGGTTGCCTGGGTGTAGTGATCTGCGAACTTCTCCGGCTTGCCGCGCACCTTGTCTTCGCTGACGCGCTGCGGGAATGAAACGAAACCCATCTCGCCGGTCTGGAAAGGGCAGCCCCCGCCGAGGGAGTTTGGTTCGTAGGCGACCTTCCCCCTGTGCACGGTCTGGCGGTGCATGCCGTCACGCTGGTTGTTGTGGACCGGTGCGATGGGAGAATTGATGGGTATCTCGTGAAAATTGGGGCCACCCAGGCGCGAGATCTGCGTATCCACATAGGAATGAATTCGCCCAGCCAGTAACGGGTCATTGCTGAAATCGATGCCCGGGACCACATGGGCTGTGCAAAACGCCACCTGCTCGGTTTCAGCGAAAAAGTTGTCCGGGTTGCGATTCAGCACCATGCGGCCCACCGGGCGAACGGGTATCAGCTCCTCGGGTACGATCTTGGTGGAATCCAGCACGTCAAAGCTGAAGCCATCGGCCTGTTCCTCGGTGAAGATCTGCAGGCCCAACTCCCATTCGGGATATTCACCGGCTTCAATCGCATCCCACAGGTCACGGCGGTGGAAGTCGTTGTCAGCCCCCTGAATCTTGGCGGCTTCATCCCAGACCAGGGAGTGGGTGCCGAGCAATGGCTTCCAGTGGAACTTCACGAAATGTGAGACCCCCTGCGCGTTGACCAGCCGGAAGGTATGCACGCCGAAGCCCTGCATCATGCGATAACTGCGCGGAATGCCGCGATCTGACATGGCCCACATCAGGGTGTGGGTGGACTCGGGCATCAGCGAGACGAAGTCCCAGAAGGTGTCGTGTGCAGAGCCGGCCTGGGGCATACCGTTGTGTGGCTCGGGTTTGACGGCATGAACAAGGTCGGGAAACTTCATGGCATCCTGGATAAAGAACACGGGGATGTTGTTGCCCACCAGATCCCAGTTGCCCTCATCGGTATAAAATTTGACGGCGAAGCCGCGAATATCCCGCGCTGTATCAACAGAGCCCCGCTCACCAGCCACGGTGGAAAAGCGCACGAATACAGGCGTTACTTTTCCCTTTTCAGTAAAGGGTGCTGCGCGGGTAAACTCACTCAACTCGTCGTAGGCCGTAAAAATTCCGTGGGCCGCCGAGCCCCGCGCATGAACAATTCGTTCAGGAATGCGCTCATGGTCGAAGTGGGTGACTTTTTCCCGCAAGATGAAATCTTCCAGCAGCGCAGGACCGCGCAAACCGGCTTTCAGGGAGTTCTGATTGTCGCCTATGGGCACCCCATGATTGGTGGTCAACCGCTGAGCACTTGCGTCTGCCCGAACCCGCACGAGTGTGCCAATGGTTTCATTGCTGCCAGGATAAGCCGCCGCCCCCGTTTTGGCGGAGATATTGGTCTCACTGAGCGTGCTCGCGGTCACGGCCTCCGACGGCGGATCAGCTGTTATGCCTGGAGGCGGCGCCAAGGCGTTGTCGTGGCCATGTTCGAGTGCCTTATTGGCGTTATGCTTGATCTTTGCAACCAGATCCTGCGTATCTTCCGCCTGCGTGTCAGGAGTTACTTTTCGCTTTGCCATTGGGTGGTTACCTGAAAAGAGCCAGTGAATGGTTTCAGTCAGGCAGCGCGCTGGATTCTGATGGGCCGCCCGGAAATACCGTCAAAGAATGATTGCAAGCAAAATCACAATCGGTATGGGGACTCCGAGAAAAAGCAATAGAATTGATCGCATGGTCGACCTCCTGAATTAATTAAGAATAACGCTATGTAGACCTGCGCAAATCCAGACCTTTACTACGCCAACGCGTCCCGCTGACGACCGCCGACGGTGGCCATGAAGCTGGCGAAAAATGCACCACATAGCAGTGCCACAAACATCCACAATGAGGAGTAGGCGGCAGTCTTGCGAGTTGCCTCGGCAGTATCGAGTGCCGTCTGTCTTGCCTCTGTGGCCAATTCCCGCGCCTGATTCACGACTGTCGTAACCCGTTCCTGCGCTTGCTGCTCGGTCAGCCCAGTGTGGTTGGCAACGACTTGCGCTGCATAGCGAGAGTCTTCTGTGCTGAGATCACCATTAATCAGATCCCGAAATATGATGGTGGACAATTCGCTACGAATATCGTCATTGGCGCGTTGATCACCAGTGGCGCCCGGGCTGGTGCGCAGCAGTGAATCGACGAAATAATTCGAATCCTGATCGGCGCTGCCGTTTGTCGTTTCAACTAACGAGCCCGCTGCGCTGGCCGCACCGCCGGCTATTTCAGCTCCGGCTTTTGCCCCGCCGCTGAGTATGCCGCTGACAGTCGATGTCAGCAGAGCGGCGGCAAAAAGCGTCGCCACTGCCCAAGTGATAAGGCCATGAGCAGTGTCGCGAAAATACACTTCGTTGTTGTCGACATCGATCCATTTGACCCGCAAGCGTCCGGCCAGATAGCCACCGAGGCCTGACGCCGTAATCTGTGTAAAGGCAACCCAGATAAAGCTGGAAACACCAATGACGGCGGCAGAAACACCACTATTGGACCAAGGTGAAATACTCGACAAACCCAAGCCAAAGCCGAGAATCAGCAAAATAAAAGAGAACGCCGCAGCGCACGCGGCACCTGCCAGGATGGCGCCCCAGGAAACACCTGGATAATGGTTTCCAGCGGTGGTTTGCATAAATTTCCTCATTTGTGGGGAAATTGGTGATCTCTGCGAACCATATGTTCATTTTTTTGTGATGACCGTTCGCCGCCCAACATACGAAACGTGAACGGTTTCGTTGGGACATGAAGGAGCGGAAACATTCGCGAGGACTGTCTCTGCGTGTGTGGCGGCGTGAATACTTCAACGCTTACTTAAATGATAATGACGGCAGGTGCTTACGTATTAGCGGAGGTTCTCTGTGGGTTCGCTGTACAACTCGATTACCGCTTGCCAGAGCTCTTCGACCACCCGACGGTCCTCTTTCTCGGGCAGCTCCTCCTTCGCTCCCTGGGCGATCATTCTTGCGTGCAGCAGGAGAATGGCGCGATCCTCCGGACGATGCACGAATTCCGCGATCACCGCGATCGTCTCCAGCAGGCGGATAGTCACCGCGGCGCTGGAGCGGCTGTATTGCCGGATCTGATTGAACGCCGCATCCACGAAGTCCACGAAGGTATCGGCACGCGCGATGAGCCGAAGCTGGTTCCGGCAGTCATGGCGAAATGGTGACGGCATGTCTCGCGCTGCAAGTCGACACAGAGCTGATCCGAGAAGGTCCACACATGCGATGGCTGTGAACGGATCGTTGAGTCCAGTTGACTGCGCTCGAACCGCCATCTCCACAAGCTGGTTCACCGAGAACTCGATGTCCTGACCGGTGGTCCGCTGGTCGCCCATAACGAAGTAGGAATTGACTTCTTTCGCCAGGTCGTCTGTCACCCGGCTCCCCGGCGAGATCAACAACAGCGGAAGACCGGCGACGATATAGTTTCCAGGCTTTCGCTGCAGTCGAACAACAAAGTCCTTCTCCATCGCCAGCGCGAGCAGGGCGCCGCCGTCGATACTCTGAAGATAGCCATCCTTGTCCGCAGCGACTGGCTTCGCATCCCGATCGAACGCCTCGATAAATTTCACATTGGATAGGTCAGTCTTGCCCGGTTGGCCCTCCTGCCCGATTTCCTCCGGGAATAGTTGGTCGATCTTCTGAATCAATTCCTTGCCGATTCGCCCGGCGATCTCGTTGGCCTGGATGGAAACCGATACGTGATGGATGAAGTAGATCAGCACGCCTACGCTCGCCACCGCCAGCAAAACGCCGAGGCTGACCGACAGATTCGGTACGAACTCGACCTCTTCCGCGCGGCGGATCAGTCGGAGGACGAGCAAGCAATAGACGAAAGTGGCAATGAACGTGCCGAGAACAACCTGGGTGCTGGTATCTCGCATAAACGTCCGCAGCAGACGAGGCCCTAGCTGGGAAGATGCGAGCGATAGCGCGACCAACGTCATCGAGAAAACCACACCAGCGATGGTAATCATCGATCCGGCGATAACCTCCATCACGGCGCTGGCTGCTTCTGCTTCACCCCTGAACGTCCAGCCCAGGTTGACAGCCAACCAGTCCGTCAACGGCTCGTCAACGGCGACGCTCGCGAAGACCAACGCCACTGCCCCGCTGGCCATCAGCGATGGCACGAACCAGAAACTGGAACGAACGAGGTTCCAGTACTTGAAGAGTTGCAGTCTCACGATAAGGAGTCACGCCTGGGGGATTTCCTGTCACTCTTATCGAGCTGCGCTGTTTCTTTCTGTGCGACACCGAACTTGATGGAGCCGCGCTTCCACCCCTCCAACAGTGACCTGCCCAACGATTCTCTAACACCTCAGTCGGCCGCGGATGTGCCTTCGGTGATCGCCTCTTGCGCTTCCTCTTCGTCAGCGTCATCAAGATCAGTACGACAATTGCAGTCAAACGGCCGGAGGTTGCCTGGTCGGATTCCTTGCTCGTCGCCCGTCACGCTCGCCTCACGCCGAACACCCGGCTTTCAATGGCAGTGCATTGGCGCGTGACATATCCCCCAATTGAGCCTATCGTTTTACCATCCATACAGATGGTAATTGGATTCCCTTTAGATGGTGATAGATGGTGAAAAGTATGCAAGACACTAGAGCCAAGGCACTGGACAGCGAGAAAATCACCATCAACCTGGGGGTGGTGGATCTGGGCCAGGTGGATCTGCTCGTGCAGGAGGGTTTCTACTCCAACCGTACCGACCTGATTCGCACCGCCATCCGCAACCAGTTGGCGAAGCATGCCGATGTGATTCAGCAAACGGTGGCCCGCAAGTCCTTCGTGCTCGGTCTGCAGCGATACAGCCGCCAGGATCTGGAAGCGCTTCAGGCCGCTGGCCAGACCCTGCACATTCACGTCCTGGGCCTGGCCAGCATCGACAAGGATGTGCCACCCGAACTCGCTCTGGCCACCATTGAGTCAATCCACGTACTCGGCGCCCTGCAGGCCAGCCCAGCGGTCAAGGCCGCTCTTGCGGGCCGCATTCGATAACGTCACGGACAAGAGAACACACCCATGAACCAGACATTGCACGCAGTGATGCTTGAAGCAACCCGCCTGACCAACGCCGGCCAGCTGGCCGAAGCCACCGCCATGATCCAGCGCGCCCTGAATGGAAATCCCGCGCCGACAAGCGGCGGCAGCACCAGTGAATACGCGACCGAGACTCGCCGCTCAGCCCCCGGGCACTCGACAGCAAGGCGCGAGGAAGATGTCATCGAAGGCAGCTTTCATGTGGTGGGCTCCAACGGGTCCAGGCGACCGCATGGCCGCAAAGACGGGCCTTGTGCGTTTCGCGCGCGGCCGGCCAGTCCGCGACAGAAGCCCCAGGAAGCGCCGGCCCCGGGCCGATTCCTGGCGAGGACTTTCTCCAACAAGGGGGGCTCCCTGAACTACAAACTCTACGTGCCCACCGCCTACCGCGAGCAACCCCTGCCGCTGGTGATCATGCTCCATGGCTGCACACAGAGCCCCGACGATTTCGCCGCCGGCACGCGCATGAACCATTTGGCCGAGACGACGCCGTGCCTGGTGGCCTATCCCGCCCAGAACCAGAGCGCGAACATCTCCAGATGCTGGAACTGGTTCAAGCCCTCGGACCAGCAGCGCGACCAGGGCGAACCCGCCGTCATCGCCGGTATCACCCGTGAGATAGCCAGGGTCTACGCTGTGGACTCACGCCGGATCTACGTCGCAGGTCTGTCGTCTGGTGGCTCCATGGCCGCGATCATGGGTGCCACCTACCCCGATCTTTTCGCAGCGGTAGGCATACATTCCGGACCCGACTATTCCAACGCTCACGATCTGCCATCGGCTTTCGCCGCCATGCACGGCAGCACCGTTACATTCGGACTTCGGCAAGGAGCCACGAGCCGGACGGCAAGGCCTGGCAGGCCATTCGTGCCCAACATCATGTTCCATGGCGACCAGGACCACACTGTGCGCCCCGGCGAAAGCGATACGGTGTCGGAGCACTGGGGTACGCATCGATCCAGCGGACATTCAGAAAACGGGGCAGACGCCGCTCTCGACGTGCGCAGACAGCATGGTCAGGTGCCAAACGGCCATACCTACACCCAGTCCAGCTTTCGGGATCCGGCGGGCAAGGTGATGGCAGAACACTGGTTGATCCATGGCGCAGGACACGCCTGGTCGGGTGGCAGCGCCAGCGGCACCTACACCGATGGTCGCGGACCGGATGCGTCAGCAGAGATGCTGCGGTTCTTCCTGGAACACAAACTGGTGTCCGGGTGAAAAGCTACGCGCCAGCCGCCGACCGACACTACGACTTCGCATCAGGAAGCACAACGCCAGCTGCTCTGGCCGCCGAACGCACTGCTTCTGGCCAGTTAATGTTACCCGGGTCGTGGCCACTGGCCATGCCCATGAGGTAGCTGACCTCGGAGGACACGTTCCTGAACCCACGGGAGACGCCAGGAGGAATCGACACGGTATCCCAGGGCTCCAGTATCAGGCTTCGTTGCCCTTCCGGCCCCCAGAATACTTCCCATCGACCTGTCAGGGCGACGAACACTTCCTGCGTTAAATGGTTGTGCAGTGGTGCGGCCTTGCCGGGTTCACAGCGCACCAGGCTCATGTGGAAGCTCTCTGCCTGGAGGGGTGCGTCGGGTTGGTTACCAAGCACTCGATAGGTTGTTCGTTCGCAGCCAGGAATACCGGCATCGACATAGTCGTTCGTGGGCGTGAGTTTCCCGAAGCGGGCGACGCGCGCTTCCATTTCAGCAACAGTGGGGTTCGCGTCGGTGATCGGGGCTGTGGCAGGCATGGTAATCTCCCGGCGTTGATGCAGATGGCCATCTGATATGCGGCCTCACCTTCAGCTTAATCCGCCGGGTTCGGATCGCCAGCAAAAATGCCGGCCGGGCCGACCGGCGAACGGCACACGACGTTAATAAAGTCACCGACAATGCGACTCTCAGTTTACCCGGGCGCCTTAGTTCCGGCACAGTCAGTGCAGGCACACACCAAAGTAAGAGCGCAGGACACAGAAGGCGATTAACACAAATGGGCACCCGGGCCTTTGCGGGCGAGTCTGTCATCGGGGTTACGCAATTGGCATGCCTCCAGCGACAAGCAGCCGCAGCCGATACACTCACCTAGTTGATCCCTCAGTTGGGTCAGCAGGGTGATGCGGTTGCTCAGTTCATCGTGCCAGGTGGCGGAGAGTCGCTGCCAGTCCGCTGCGGTGACTGTCCGCCCGGTAGGCAGCGTCGCCAGTGCTTCAGAGATTGCCGTTAGCGGTAGTCCCAATCGCTGAGCCACCTTGATGACCGCGATCCGACGTAGCACGTCGCGATGAAAGCGTCGTTGATTACCACTGTTGCGCCAACCCTGTATCAGCCCCTGCTTTTCATAAAAGTGAATGGTGGACACGGCAACGCCACTGCGCCTTGCCACATCGCCCACACTGAGCGCAGCCCGCTGACGGATTCTCTTGGTTGATTCCGGCATCTCTCGCTCTCCATTGCCGATTCCGTGACTCGTAACACCTGCCTATTGCGACCCAATAACGCTTGACCTCAAGTTTACTTGAGGTCGCACACTCATCCACGAATGCTGGCAAGTCGCTAAGCGGAAAAGGAGCTCGCATCATGCAACCGATACTGCCGGATCTTTGGGAAACCGAGACTGAACATCCATTCCCCGGGCTAACCACACATGCCTACCTGTTCACTCGTCCACAGGGAAACATCCTGTTCTATAACACCAGCCGCCCCAGTGCATGGCCGGCGATCGAGGAATTGGGTGGTCTCGCCTGGCAACTGCTGAGCCATCAGGATGAAGTGGGCAGTTCGCTACAGACGATCCGCGAGCGCTTTGGAGCACGACTGGGCATCCACAAGAGCGAGCGTGAGATGGCGGCCGAATTCTGCGAACCGGACCTGCTGTTCGGTGAACCTGGCCCGCGGCCCGATGGCGTGGAAATCATCCCGAGCCCCGGCCATACCCCCGGCAGCACCTGCTTTCAGGTTGTCGGCCAGGGTGGATTGCGCTACCTCTTCACCGGGGACACCCTGTATCGGGCCAAGCGCGGCGAATGGCGAGCCGGAATGATTGATGGATACAGCGATCGTTCACAGCTGCGGAGCAGCCTGCAGATGTTGCGCACCCTGTCACCAGACGTGGTGATTTCCAGTGCGTTTACCGGCGATGCGGGGCACCAGCGCCTATCTGGCAACGACTGGCGGGAGCTGGTGAATAACGCCCTCGCAGCGTTGGGCTGAGCCCGACTGAGGAACGCGCTCTTGCCGCTTTCCGGCCGCAAGAGCGCAAATGCCCGTGTCAGGCTTGCATCATCATCACGATACCGGCCAGAGCGGCGGCTATCCCCGCCAGCTGCAACAGCGTGGCCCGTTCACGAAGAATGAGAAAGGCCAGGATTGCGGTTGGCACAGGTGTCAACGCACCGGCCACGGCGACAACCGACAACATGCCTTCGCGTGCAGCGATCACAAAGGTGAGCGTACCAAGCGTCTGGCACAGACCGACAATGCCCACGACCCACAGACTCCTCAAGTCTACTCGAAGGCGTGGCCGCAGCGCCGGGACCAGGACACCCACAACAAGCGCCGATGCCACGGTGGCGGCCGTTGCCGGCCACAGCGGGCTGCCGGACTGTGGCTGATCCAGGAACACAAAGAACAGGCCCAACCAAAGGCCGGCCACAGTGGCCTGGAAGATACCGCTATCACAGGCCAGGAATCCGCGCTGAAATCGACGGCCAGGAGAACGCCCCCCACGCCGGCCGCCCTGCTCCGCCGGCCCTTGCTCTACGGACTTTGCGCCGCCGCTCACCAAGGCGATTGCAACCACAACCAGCGCGATTCCAATGAGAGCGATTGTCGAGGGCCGTTCACCCAGCGATAAGCCAATCGCAAACGGCGCCGCCGCCGTCCATACGCCTGTGACGGCCGCGATGATGCCCATCTTGCCGTTGGCAAGCGCACGATAGTAGAGAATGAAGCCCAGCCCGAGAACGACACCTGCCGCACCACCCCAGGCAAGTTCGGCAACGCTTGGGCGACCACCGAGGGAGATCGCGACTATGGTAATGACCACAGCGCCAATGGACTGCGAGTACAAAACCAAAGTCAGCGGGGCCATCTTTCGCCCCACCAGCCCAGCAAGAAAGTCGGCGACCCCGAAACTGATCGCAGTCAACAACCCGAATAACAAGAACACGGGAACCCCCTCGCGTAGCGCATGGAATTCAATCGATCAGCCCCGATCGGGCTGTAGCGAGGAGGAGCGTGAAGGATCCATAACGTCGACACATCGGTCCAAAGACCGATGCAGAAAACCACCCTGCGTGTTGGCGGGACTAACCGTCGGGGCTGGCGCGCTGCTCCGCGAGGGGCGGTTCGAGCAGTGAGGTGGCCTGAGCGTACACAGCCAGGTGAACCCGGCTCGACATGCCCAGCTTGTCCAGCAGACTGCTCACGTGGGTTTTCACGGTCTTCTCCGTGATGCCAAGACGCTGAGCAATTTCCGCATTACAGGCACCTTCCGCGATCAGCGCCAACACCTGACACTCCCGATCGGTAACACAGTCGCGTATCGGGTCTTCCGCCAGCGCCTTGCACGCGAGCGGATCCATCACTGTCCTGCCCTCACCAATCGCGCACAAGGCAGTTCGCATCTGCTCCGAACCGGCACCATGAGAGAGGTATCCACAGGCACCCAGCCGCAAGGCCTCCCGTATGTAGTCCGGATGCAGTTCACGGGTGAGAACAGCCACACGCTCGGTGCAATGACCGTTCGCCAGGTGTTGCAAGAGCGAGAAGCCTGACTCGCCGGGAAGATCGATTTCGAGCAGCACGACGTCGACATCTATCGCATCCAATGCCGTACGTGCATCATTGACGTTGGCGGCTTCGCCCACAAGCGAATAACCCGGCCACGACGCGACCAGCGCCCCCATAGCCTCGCGGAAAAGGCGATCGCCGTTGACAAGGAAAATCGTGGTTTCCCGCTGCATGGCTCCACCCACAACTGGCCGCACATCGAAGCGCAAAGCTTACAATGTACTTGGCGGTATACCCTGAGCAACCGCGCCATACTTGATATCCTGGTTGCTCAATTCCCCGACGACGAGGCGAACAACCTTGAAGATCGCGATTCGTTATTTCTTCCGCGGCGTCCGAGCAGTGCTCACGCCGGTCATACTGGGCTATGAGAAACTCACCACGCCCAAGCCCATAGACCGCGCTCCGACAGAACAGGCAGAGCTTGACAAGGCGGGCAAACAGCTCGTTCTCTATCAGTTTCAGGCGTGTCCCTTCTGCATGAAGGTGCGCAAGGAGATGGCCCGCCTGGGCCTGACTACCGTGGAAATGCGCGATGCGCGCAACGACAGCGCTCACCGAGCGGCGCTTGAGGCCGGTGGCGGCAAGGTCAAGGTGCCCTGTCTGCTGATCCACCATGAAGACGGCCAGCAGGAGTGGATGTACGAATCAGATGCCATCAACGCCTGGCTTGCCGACAGATTCGACGCCCCCTCCACTAACTGACGTTTCTCCTCCTCAGCGGGGTCGCCAGGCGACGTTCTGCATCGCTTGCAAGTCCTGTTGGCTGGCAAAGCCCGGCAGTGTGTCGATTGCATCGAAGAACACCGGAGACGCGATCACGTACTGCCTGACCTCGTTCCAGAAGATCCCGGGGTGGTTGTCACGAAAATAGGCGGCACGCTCGGTACTCGAAAGACGTCCGACCTCGACCAGCAGCGTGTTGACACGTGCAGCGTCATAATCCGCGAGCTCGAGTATGGCCGTCATATCGAGATTGCGGGACACCGCCGAATGGCCGGAGATGGAGCTGAGACATCCCTGCGTGCCAAGACTGGCACCGGACAGGAAAAACGTGCTGACGCTTCGGACCTTGTCACACAGCGCAGGATTGTTTGTTGCCTCGGCCACATCACGGAAACAGGTGCTGCGCAGATACGAAACCTGCGTGCCGCGACTGTTGAAGCCAGCCACTCGCATGCTGTCCGGGTGAATGAGATAGCACGGCTTTTCAGACCAGATATCGGTCGCCAGGGCGAGAAAGAGCTGTTCGACCGGTTCCGGCTGGCGCCAGTTTGACGAAAAGACCTTGTCGTCGGCGTCGCTGAAGGCGCCGCAGGCGCTCATCGCGAGCGCCATGACCAGCATGAAGGCCAGGTAACCGAACCGATTAGCGCGAGGGCGGACGTCCCTGGAAATTCTGCGATCAATCATGAAGCCTCCTGCTTCGATTCGCGCGCAGAGGACAGAATACCCCGCGCGGCCATCCGAACGCTGGAACGGATCACGAAATTGACAGACTCCGAAGGTGACCTCCATCATGCCGGCACTGCGGATAGCAGCCGCTACGCGCAATCCGCACGCGACCCGGGAGGCCTGCATGAAGACGCTTTCCAGCATCGGATTTGCGCTATTCGGCGCAGCGCTGATCGCGATCAGCTACGGACTAGCGCGCTTCGCATTCGGGCTGTTCGTCCCGCCCATTCGCGCCGAGTTGGAACTGACGTCTTACGAAATCGGCATCATCGGCGCGCTTCCGCTGATCAGTTTCGTACTGGCTGTGCTGGTTGCCCCATTCCTGGCCGACCGCCTCGGTGCACGCAACACGGCGATGCTTGCTGGCGGCTTCGGTGCCGTCGGCCTGACGCTGATCAGCCAGGCCCCAGGCCCGCTAGCGCTTGGCTTCGGCGTGTTCGCATGCGGCATCTGCACCGGCTTGATGATGCCGGCACTGACAGCCGCAATGCAGGTGCTTGTAGACCGGGCAGTGCACGGACGCGTGAGCTCCGTCATGAACGCGGGCACCAGCATCGGCGTGATCGTGGCCGTGCCGACAGTCCTGTTTCTGGCCGACGCGTGGCGTCTCGCTTACTTGTCCTTTGCCGTTTTGGCAGGCGTCGGGATCATCGCTGCGTGGTTCTTCATCCCCTCGGTGTCGCGGATCATCCCGTCGAACGCAGCGCCCCCGCCGCGAATCACGGCATTGCAATGGTGGCGTCTCTCCCGGCTCTCGTTGTTTGCCTTCGCGATGGGCTTCATCTCTGCGCCGTACTGGATTTTCGCGCCCGATCTAGCGGTAACCCTCGGCGCCCTGCCGTCCAGCCAGACCGCATTGCTGTGGCTCGCGGTGGGCATCGCCGGCCTCGGGGGCGCCGTGGTGAGCGACCTGGCCGATCGCAATAACCCGCCCATCACCCACGCCTTGATGCTGATCATGCTGGCAGCAAGTCTGGCATTGCTCGCCGCGAGCCCCGGTCAGCTGCTGCTGGCAGCCTACTCCGCGCTGGTATTCGGCCTTGCCTACATGAGCCTGACGGGGCTGTACCTTCTGACCGCAATCCGACTGTTGCCAGGACGGTTGTCCGTGGGCCCTGTGCTGCCGTTCATGGCCGTCGCCCTGGGGCAGGCGGCAGGCTCGCCCATTGTCGGCTTGCTGGTAGGTGAATTCGGCTATGCCGATGCGTTTGCCATGTTTTCCGCTGTCGGCATCCTGGTCGCGCTCCTGTCGCCACTGTATCCGCGCTACATTGACCCTGAGCCCGAAGCACAGGCCGAACTGGCGGAGCCGGCCGAACAGACCGGCCTGCAGGCGGCTTACGACCAGCAGCTCGTCGACGAAGAGGGTCAGCCACTAGAGTTCGTCGATCCGATCGAAGTCGATGTAATCGAAATAGAAGCCGAGAAAGTGTAAAGAACGAACTTTACTGTCGGCGCCCTTCGAAGAGATCAAGCAGGCTCACCCGGCCAGTCGGGCCATCGAAGGTATAGTGAGACCGCACCTCGACCATGGACAGGCGGCGACGCTCGGCGTGGGGCACGGCAACATCCTCCATGAATGGGGATCGAGCGCATCATGCTACTTGCACTACGGGCAATCGCAGCAGCGAAGGACCCGGCCTGGGGAAGTGCCAGCCTCAGCGGTGCAGCTCGCCTGCCCTTTCCGGCTGGTAGAGCACATCCACCACAGACACGCGAAGCATTCCACCACCTGGCTTCGGCCACTCAATCGAGTCGCCAACGGACAACCCAAGCAGGGCGCTGCCGATGGGCGTAAGAATCGAGATCTTGTCATCGCCCGCGTCCAGGCCCTTGCGATAAACCAGGGTCAGGGTGAACTCCCGCGAGGAAGATTCCACGCGAAACTTCACCGTGGAGTTCATCGTAATCACCGTTGGCGGGACGTCCTTGGGATCCACGATCTCCGCGCGGTCCAGTTCGGCTTCAAGCTCCTCCTTCCCAGGAACGGATTCCGCGGGCACCGAATCAAGCAGCACCTTCAGCCGCTCGGCGTCCAGCGACGAAATAACGATTGGGGGTCTCGCGTTCATGCCATCTCTTCTCATGGATGTGTTATTCAAGGGGGAGCGTCGCACCCGCCAGGGAGCGCTTACTTAAGGTGCCCCCCTATATGCTGAAACATCAGCCTGATCGCACAACCTCAATTATTTGTCGTAATGTACCACTTGGGCTTTAACCGCCCGAAATCCGTGCGTACATTCACTATCACGGCTTTTCTGGAGGCCAGCACCATTGCATCACCGCCATCCCGGGCGAACACGACCCATTGCCAGAACGGCTTGCCATTCTAATGACGGGAGATATCCCACGCCTTTCTACTGGTCATCGCCTTTGGTGAACTGCGCGAAGACCTGCTCGCCGGTCATGGTTGGCGTCTGATTCGCGAAATCGTAATAGCCCGGCTTCTGGTCGATAAAGATCTGGCTGTTCATGACGAAACCGGAACCGGGCTCGAAAAGGCCGGCGGGTAGTATGTACTCGTTGGCCGGTAGCAAGTGATAGAAGAGGTGGGTTCCGCAGGTTGGGCAGAACCCCCGCTCCGCCCAATCCGACGACCGATAGCTGGCTGGCTGCTGCGTGCCGGTGAACGTGACCTCCGGGCCGCAGTGCACCGCGAGCATGGGGCCGCCTCCCCACCGCCTGCACATGTTGCAGTGGCAGACATCGATCCTGGCATGCTCCCCCGCCGAAACTTCAATTGCCCCGCAAAGACAGGAACCCTTCATGTGTGACCTCCTTGCTTGTCAGCTTCACCAGGGTTGATCGGGATGTCGAAGTGCAGAACCTCTTCGCGTCTTCCAAGCTTGCTGTAGAGGGCGATGGAGGGCTCGTCCTCAACGCCGGTGTCGGCCTGAACGAAGATCACGTAGGCCCCACGCTTGGCGGCAACTGCCTTCAGCGCTTCAATCAGCGCAGTGGCGATTCCCCGTCGGCGATAGCGGGCTGATACTGCGAGATCATAAATATAGATTTCGCTGCGCGCCTGCTCAAACTTCCTGAGTTCGTAGGCCGCAAGCCCGCCAACAACCGCGCTGCCGTCCATCGCCACCAGTGCAATGAAGGTGCCGCTGCCGAGCAACTGCCGCAGGTAGTCATCGCCCGGCCGCTGCTCGATGTAGGTGTGCGGCTCGTTGAACACCTCGCCAAACATCGTCAGCAGCGCGTGCATCAAACCAATATCGTCTGGCGTCAGGTGGCGAATGTCCACAGGCATCACGAACTCCCACGGCACACTGTTGCCAAGGCACTCCCCCGCTCATCCGCGGACGGCCGCCTCGATTGCGGCAATGTCGATCTTTCTCATCTGCATCATGGCATCAAATGCGCGCTTTGCTGCAGCCGGGTCAGGGTCGGAGATGGCTTTCGTTAGGGCAATCGGCGTGATCTGCCAGGACAACCCCCACTTGTCCTTGCACCAGCCGCACACACTCTCCTCGCCGCCGTTGCCGACAATCGCGTTCCAGTAGCGATCCGTCTCTTCCTGGCTGGCCGTGGCCACCTGGAACGAGAAAGCCTCGCTGTGGGTGAACGCGGACCCACCATTGAGCCCAAGGCACGGGATGCCCAGGACCACGAACTCCACGGTGAGCACATCCCCCTTGGTGCCGGCGGGGTAGTCTCCGGGCGCGCGGTAGATTGCGCCAACTGACGATTCCGGAAAGGTCTCGGCGTAGAAGTGAGCTGCCTCCTCGGCGGCGCCGTCGTACCACAGGCAGACGGTATTCCTTGCAGTCGTTGTCATGGGGCTCCTCCGCTTGGCTTCGGGCCATGCACGTGCACGGCCAACACCAAAGAGTCGGGCGAGGCGGGCCTCAATCGACACGGATCTGCCCATCTCGGGATGGCGCGGCGCACAAGCCGGGGTTGCCCAAGCTTCATCATACGTCGCGGACGCTGGCTGGCCCGTCTTTGCGTTGACTGGCTCACTGATCTCCCGCACGGCCGCAGTCCGGGGGGCTGCGTTCTCGTGCCAGGAATCAATGATTGGTTTTCATCAAGCACCCCAGCAGACATTGATCGATAAAAGCTATCGACAAGCAAGATAAATCCAATTTCGGGATATTCGTCCCTCCGGCTAGTATTGTGCGGTGCAAAAAATTTTGGGTCTTAAAATTCATATCTATTGGAGCATCGTCCATGGCCAGCTACATCAATACCGAGGTCAAGCCGTTCACTGCCACCGCCTACCATAATGGTGAGTTCATTCAGGTTTCCAGCGACGACCTGAAGGGCAAGTGGTCGGTCATGTTCTTCTACCCGGCGGATTTCACCTTTGTCTGCCCGACGGAATTGGGTGATCTGGCGGATCACTACGACGAATTTCAGAAGCGGGGCGTGGAGATCTACTCCGTGTCCACCGACACCCACTTCACCCACAAGGCGTGGCACGACTCCTCGGAGACGATCAACAAGATCCAGTACCCGATGATCGCCGACCCCTCCGGCAACATCACCCGCGACTTCGACGTGATGATCGAAGAAGCCGGCCTCGCCGATCGCGGCACTTTTGTTATCGATCCGGACGGCAAGATCCAGATCGTCGAGATCAACTCCGGCGGCATCGGCCGTGACGCTGCGGAACTGCTGCGCAAGATCAAGGCAGCCCAGTACATCCGTGCGAACCCCAACGAAGTCTGCCCCGCCAAGTGGGAAGAAGGCGAGGAAACCCTGGCGCCGTCGCTGGACCTGGTCGGCAAGATCTAGGTTCTTCCCCTGCCGTGCCATCGGGCTGCCCACGGGCAGCCCGATTCATCGTTTGCGGGTCACAGCAATCCGAGGACACGTCATGCTTGATGCAAACATCAAAAAGCAGTTGGACGGCTATCTCACGCACATCGCACACCCCATCGAACTGAGTGTGTCGCCAGGTGAGACTGACAAGGGCCGGGAGTTGTTGGGCCTGGCCGAGGAAATCACGAGCCTGTCGGATCACATCGGCGTGAAGCAGGTGAGCGGCGATCGTTCGCCGAACATGGGCGTTGCGCAGCGCGGCGAAACGCCGCGGGTCCACTTTGCCGGCATCCCCATGGGCCACGAGTTCACCTCGCTGGTGCTCGCCCTGCTGCAGACGGGAGGCCACCCCTCCAAGGCCGATCCGGCGCTGCTGGACCAGATCCGCGAGCTTGACGGCGACTACGAGTTCGAGACCTTTATCTCGCTGTCCTGCCAGAACTGCCCGGATGTGGTGCAGGCGCTGAACCTGATGGCCACGCTGAACCCGCGCATCCGCCACACCATGATCGACGGCGGCCTGTTTCAGGACGAAGTGGAAGCCCGCGAGGTCATGGGCGTTCCGGCGGTCTTTCTGAACGGAAAGCCCTTTGGCAACGGGCGCATGAGCCTGGCTGAGATCGTCAGCAAGCTGGACGATGGCGCCGCCGCGCGTCAGGCCGAGAAGCTGAAGGAGAAGGCTCCCTACGACGTGCTCATCGTCGGTGGCGGCCCGGCCGGTGCGGCCGCAGCCATCTATGCGGCACGCAAGGGCATTCGCACGGGCCTGATATCCGAGAACTTCGGCGGCCAGGTGTCCGACACCATGGGCATCGAGAACATGATCTCGATGCCCTACACGGAAGGGCCAAAGCTGGTCGCGCAGATGGAGCAGCACGTCAAGGAATACGACGTGGAGATCATCACCGATCAGCGGGCGGTCGGCATCCGCGAAGGCGGCTATGTCGAGCTGGATCTGGCCAGCGAGGCCACGCTGCGCAGCCGCTCTGTCATTCTGGCCACCGGTGCCCGCTGGCGTGAGCTGTCGGTGCCCGGCGAACAGGAGTATCGCAACAAGGGCGTGGCCTACTGTCCACACTGTGATGGCCCGTTCTACAAGGGCAAGCGGGTGGCGGTGATCGGCGGCGGCAACTCCGGCATCGAGGCCGCCATCGACCTCGCAGGTATTGTCGAGCACGTCACCGTGCTGGAGTTTGCCGACTCTCTCAAGGCGGATGACGTCCTGCAGCGCAAGGCTGAGTCACTGTCCAACATCGACATCATCTGCAACGCCCAGACGACGGAAGTGGTGGGCGACGGCAAACGGGTCACCGGGCTGCATTACACGCACCGGGCCACCGGCGAGTCACACCTGCTGGAAGTGGCCGGTATTTTCGTGCAGATCGGCCTGATCCCCAACTCGGAATGGCTGCGTGACAGCGACATCAAGCTGAGCCGCTTCGGTGAGATCGAAATCGACGAGCGCGGCGCCACGTCAATCCCGGGTGTGTTCGCCGCCGGTGACGTGACCACCGAGCCGTACAAGCAGATCGTCATCGCCATGGGTGCCGGTTCCACCGCCGCGCTCAGCGCCTTCGATCACCTGATCCGGACGCCCGACCCGGCCGAGGAGAAGGTCGACACCAGAGAGGCCGCCGAGCAGGCAGCCTGAGGGAGGGCCGCGTGGGCGCTGTCTCGTGTATTCCGCGAGACAGCACCATGCGGGCAGCATCTCCTGAACATTTCAGGGCTACTCTGGCCTACTTCAATCTCTCCAAGCGCCCCTTACGCTTCACGAGGTTTTTGTAGTCCCATTGACCCAAGTTCCGCAGCCACGGGATTGCCTCCGGGTAGTCGTCAATGTGCAGCACGAACTCCTGGCCGCGCTTCACGACGTCCAATCGCGTAGTGCCGCCCTGGCGTTCCCACCGTTCCGCCTTGCCGTGGTAGGACAGCGGCGTCCGGCCCGGGACCGGGTAGAACCAGTCCGGCAACAGCCACGGCGTGGTTCCCCTGGCGGCGGGGGACGTGAGCTGGAGCCTGGGGCAAAATCGCTTGAACGTGCCGGCCCCCGGCAAGCCCGCGTCTTCGCCATGGAGTGTCAGAGTCGGCGATGCCACGTAAACGACATTGTTGGCGCCGCTCTCCCACTGGAAGTGTGGATGATATTGCGCCCATGCATAGCCTTTGGGCGCGCCGCCATCCAGAGGCAGTACCTCGGCGATCTGCATCCAGCCCCAGATGACATGCCGCGATGGGGCGTTAGGCACCCACGCCCAGCCATCTTCTCGACGCCGGACCGGCCTGAACAGCCCGAAGAACAGGAAGACGTCGCCCGCGCCAACACCCTGGTTCCGCAGGTGACTTTGCGCCGCGCCAGCCTGGCCGAACAACGGCCGCCAGCCCGGAAGGCGGGCAAGGGAG
Source organism: Natronocella acetinitrilica (assembly GCF_024170285.1). NCBI lineage: Bacteria > Pseudomonadati > Pseudomonadota > Gammaproteobacteria > Chromatiales > Ectothiorhodospiraceae > Natronocella > Natronocella acetinitrilica. Next base: position 46,142 of record NZ_JALJXV010000013.1, on the reverse strand, counting down.
GTTTCCATGAGGTCAGGGTCGAGGTGGGCCCGGTGGTCGGCGTGTATCTTCCCCCGCGTGAGTTGGGTGACGAGGGATCCTAACGGTTCTCCCTGGCAATGGATGTCGCCATAGCGGATGGTGGATCTATTGTCCGGAATGGGAAGGGAGACCATCCTGCCATCCGGGAAGATGGGGCTGGCGGTGCCGCCTGCCGTCGAATCGAAACCCTTCCGGCTGAGAATCAGCTTCATTGTCGGGGCTGTCGCGTGAATGTCCTGCCGCCTCGCGAACCTTTGTGGCTAAGGGCGTTGGTGAGCCTCCCTAATGCGCTGGCGATCGACCACGGCGCTGAGGTCGGCAAGCATCTCGGCGGCAATTCCGATCGCGTCGTCGACGGTGATGATCCCGACGAGCATTCCAGCGTCGTTGACCACCGGTAGCCGACGAACGGCTCGCTGCCGCATCACTTGGAGGACATCGGCAAGGCTGTCGGTATCGTAAGCCAGCGTTGGTGGCCCGGTCACGAGGTCTCGCACGGCCACCGTGTCGGCATCGACCTCGGCCGCGATCACCTCGACCACGAGATCGCGATCGGTGACGACGCCAACCGGGAAGCGCTCCCCGTCCCGCTCGTCGATAACCACCAGGGCACCGACATGATGCTGGCGCATCAATTGGGCGGCCGTCCGCAGTGACTCTTCACCGACAACAATCACAACGTCGCGGGTGCAGTGCTCGCCTATGCTCATCTGAAAGCTCTCCCGGGAGGATGTACCGGGGACATTACGCCGCCCTCGCCTTGCGCACCTTGATCGACGTCATGTCAACCCTAGCCAGCCAGGCTTCGGAGGCTCATGCTTCCAAGGAGTTGGAACCGCCGACAGGAACCGGCGCTACGTTTTCGCAGTCTTCTATGTCACCCCTCGGACGCACACGATTACGGCCCTCGGCCTTGGCGGCGTAAAGGCACCGGTCCGCGCGACCGACCAGATGTTCCGGGCTCGTGTCAGTATTGCGTAGCACCGATACGCCGATACTCACGGTAACACCGATCAGGCCTTGCGGGCTGTCACAGGCCAAGGTCTCTACGATGCTGCGAAGCCGGTCGGCGAGAAGGCGGGCCGAGTGCAGGCTGCTTTCGGGAAGCAGTATGGCGAACTCCTCGCCCCCCATCCGCGCAAAGCAGTCACTGGCTCGAATTTCCGGCATCACGATGCTGGCGAATTCCTTGAGAACGGCATCCCCGGCAGCGTGACCATAAGAATCGTTGATCTTTTTGAAGTGGTCCAGATCAAGCATCAACACGCTGAGGTCATGACCATAGCGCCGCGCGCGTCGGTACTCCTCCTCCAGGGCGTCCATCAGCGTCCGCCGGTTGGCTATGCCCGTGAGCGGATCCGTCTGGGACATGTTCAGGAGTTTATCGGTCATGCGCTGCATCTCGGTGACATCACGGTAGAACCAGATGCGCCCCCAGTAGTCTCCCTCCAGCCCATTCAGACCCCGTGAATAACGCTCCAGCACGCGGCCATCCGTCATCCTGATATGGACCCCATCTTCCTTTTCGCCCAGAGAGGCACAAAGCTCTCTGATCCTCTGCACAAAACTGGCGGGATGCTCCAGTTGCTCAGCCACTGCCTGCAGCGCGGCCTCGCCGTCCCGCGCATCCATGATTGCCTCGGGAATATTCCATATCTCCAGGAAACGGCGATTCCACGTCTTGATCCGCCAATCGGCATCCACGACCAGAATGCCGTCTGTTGATTCGTCCAGATAGGCGCTCATAACGGTCGATTGGTAGCGGGACTCCAGTTCAAGATGCACTTGGTGGCTGATCTCGTAGGCCGTACCCAGCAGGCGGGTGACCCGGCCAGTCTCATCAATAAAGGGCACGAGACTGGTTTGCCAGAATGTTCGGCCAATTGGCAGATCCAGTGCTTCCTGGTAGTCAGTGGCAGCCTTGCTGGTGACGCAGCGACGGTAATTCGCTTTGACCCTGGCTTCCATCTCGGGCGAGAGGAGTTCCGTCAAACTGCGCCCGGCAACCTCGTCAAGCTTCATTCCGGTCAGCTTTTCGTGGCGGGCATTGTTCGCGGCAAGACGGAATTCGTCGGCGGACACGACATCAATCACGAAAGCCGCAACCCCAAGATAATCCAGCATCTTGCGCAGTTCGACGGGGTCGCGATTGACACTGATTTCTTTCATCTCATTACCTGCGAACAAGCAGTAGCCAACGCCCGAACAGGGAGCCCCCTTACGGCGCCATCGCGGCCACGATTAAAATAGCTCGTAACGCCCTGCGCGGGCCCGCTCGCAAATACGTACCGGTCCGGGTGCCTGCCCACGAGCCCGGTGTGCAGCATCGCCGGCTGCGATTGCGGCACGGGTACAGCGTTTGATCGCTGACACCGTGCCGCTTGGCGACTAGCTTAACCCGCCGGCTTCGGAGCGTCAGCGGAAAGGCCAACCGGGTTCAAGCTATTGTTGGGCGTAGCCACCGATTATGCTTTCAACGGGGCCAAGAAGCGAAACACCGACGCGGCATACTGTTCTGGTGCCATTGTTATTCCCTCGTGCGCTTGACCGGGTGACGCTTCGACTCTGGCATCAGGAAGGACTGCTGCCAGGGTATCGGTGACAAATTTATCGCGGGGACTTTCGGTACCCACCTGGAGCAACACCGGAACGTGAAGCCCGTGAAATCGCTCGGCGCTGAAAATGTAGCGGCTCAGTGCGCGCAGCTGTTCCAGAGAGGCCTCCGCATCAGCCACGATAAGCGGCCAGTGCTCAGTGGCGCGTAGCTCTTCCAGTTCCTGCATTGGGATAGAGAATGTTTCTTGGAAGAGTGTCGCTGGCAGTTCATTCCAGTTTCCTACCTGTGCCAGCTCCTCAAGCCGCGCAAGCGTGTCGCTGCGGATAGTGCTTGGCCATGGAGGCTCGTAAAGGACCAACTTGCGAACGCGGTCCAGAATGTTGGCCGCCGCGCCGAGCGCGACCTGCGCGCCATAGGAGTGGCCAAGGAGGAAGACAGGTTCTTCGATCGAATCGATCAGCGCACTGACATCGCGGCTTTCGTCTTCCACAGTATGGCCTTTGGTCGCGTCCGTCCCGCCACGGCGGGCGAGAGCGTACACGGTGAACTGCTTCTCGAAGAATGGCTTTACGAACTCCCAGTTCGTTCTGTGATCATTGAAGCTGCCATGCACAAGCACCAAGGGCGGCCCGGCGCCATATACGTCGTACGAAACGCGCGTACCGTCTGGTGAGGTAATGTGCTGCATGAGCTACCCCCTTAACGTTAGTCCGCGCCCTATATGCTGCATCGAAACTGGGATTTGCCCGAAAGGGTTCAGCGCAGGATGTGCCGCCTCTTTCATTGAACTGAACGACAAAAGGCGAACGTCATACGGCTGGCCGACTTCTTCAAGCGCCCAACGCACGGGCATGTCACGTGCCAGGCCTTGGCCCCGATCGGGCGGATCCTCATAGGCAGTAATGATAGGAGGCATGGAACGCTCTCCTTGATGCCATTGGTGGGCGGCGCTGTTTCTAGTCTACGATCGCGCCGCAGGTCATGTTTGCGACTGTCCCGGTCATCGGGCTTGCATAGTCTGATGCGACGAGAGCTGCGACGTCGCCGACCTCGGCCAGGGCGGGTAAGCGCTTCAGCACGGTCATCTCCGCGAGCGAGGCGATGAAGTCATCACGCGCTATGTTGCCAGCGGCAGCGTGAACATCCATCGTCTCGGAGATCGATTCCGGTGAGCCGGCCGAACGCAGGCATACCACCCGCACGCCGTTGGGGCCGACCTCGGCGGCAAGTTGTCGGCTCAATGCTTCCAACGCCGCGCATGCCACGCCGAAACCGCCGCAATGTGGAATGGCCAGGCGCGCAGGTGTCGCTGTGAGTATCAGTATCACGCCGCGCCCCTGCCTGGCCATATGCCGGGCCGCGGCGGTGGCTGTCAGGAACTGCGACCGCACGGCAATATCGATCGGGCGGACGAAATCTTCCTGCGACATCTCGGCGAGCGGGATGCCCTGGACGTCGTCCATGCTGATGGCGTTGAAAGAGATATCAATGCGTCCCACCTTGCCGACAATGGCGGCGGCGTGGGCTTCTATGACCTGTTTCTCCAGTGCATCGACAACCGCAGTCTCGGCCATGCCGCCCGCAGCTGAAATCTCCTCCGCGACGCCATCGAGTTTCGAGAGGGTACGGCCGGCAAGAAAGATTACTGCCCCTTCCCGGGCAAACGCATGAGCAACCACGCGGCCAATCGCGCCGCCGGCCCCGTAAATCACGGCGTTCTTGTTGCTGAGTAGCATCTCTCCATTCCCCTATCAGGTCGTTCGTGGTGCTACCTGAGAGTCGAATGGGGGGCTCAAGAATCGACAATAAAGCAAGAATTTTGCAGCACATCACCAAGCGTGCCGAACGCGGTCCATCAGCCCTGCGAGGTGCGAGCATCGGCTGCATGGCCTTGCAGGGCCATTCCCACTATTCCACATCATTCTCATCGACTGTGCGGCAGTTGGAACTTGCGCCGATGCGTCGCAGGCGTTACGCCAACCTGTCGCTTGAACAAACGCCAGAAGAAGGCGGAGTCTTCGTAGCCCACCGCGTGGGCGATGTCGTCGATTCCTCGATGGCTCTGCTCGAGTAGCCGTTTGGCCTCGTTGATGCGCAGTTCCTGCACGTAACGGATCGGCGCGTAACCGGTTGCGTTGCGAAACCGCCGCTTGAAGCTTCGCTCGGGAAGTCTGGATTGCCGGATCATTTCCTCAACGGGGTGCTGGCAGGCCATGTACTCGGCAATCCATGCCTGAACCTGTCGAATCTCCGCATCGCCATGATTCAGTGGCGGAACAAAGACGCTGTAGGGCGCCATGCCATCGGTGTGGCAATCGAAGGCGAAAAACTTGGCCACGGCCTGGGCCACCGACGAGCCCAGATGACGGCTGATCAGGTATAGGCTCAGATCGTGCCAGGACGACGCGGCGCCGGACATAACGAACTGATCGCGCTCGCCTTCCGTGACCAGCACCTTGTCCAGCTTGAGGGCGACGGCGGGGAAGTTCCGTCGGAACGTCTCCGCATAGGCCCAGTGCATGGTGGCGGTGCGGCCATCCAGCAAGCCCGTCTCGGCCAGCAGCAGGGTCCCTGAGCAGGCCGAGCACATCTCGGCACCTTGGTCGTGCATCCGCTCCAGCCAGTTGACCAGCTCAGGATGTCGGCCCGTTTGCCACTCACCGCCCGGCACCATGAACGATGGAATGATGATCATGTCGGTCTTGGGCACTTCATCCACCGGCCGAGTGCTCGACAGCGCCAATCCACCCGCTATGGGCAGCTGCGCGGCGCGCGCGGACACCAGTTCCACACAGAATGGCGGGTGCCGACTCAGGGAAGGATCGAACCAGTCGAGCGCCCCGAAGCAATTGAACACATCATAAAGGCCGGCAAGCGTGCCGAGCATGACTTCAGGCGTCACCACCAGACTGACATGCTTACGCGGATGCGATTCAGCGTTCATGGCGGAAAGCGGCATAAATGAACAGGAATTGGCCCGTTCCCATCTTACGCCCCCTGGCCCCCACCCGGAAACTTGGAGGTGCGCCCGTCAACAGGAGCCCGGCATGGAACGCTTCACCGCTACATGGTTCGAGAACTTCCTGCTGCAGGAGTGTGTGCCCCAGGCCACCGGCCTGAAAAACCGGCTGGAACACCTGATGAGGACTGCCCCGAAGGTGAATCCATGAGTGTCGGAATCGTCTGGGATGAACGCTATGCCTGGCACGACGCAGGCCGGGCCTCCAACTCACCGTGGGCCGAACCCTATCCCGCCTTCGATCGCCCGGAAAGCAAGCGGCGACTGTTCGCGCTGGTCGAGGCCAGTGGCCTGATGGACCACCTGGTTCGCATACCGGCCCGAGCGGCCAGTGAAGCGGAACTGGGCTACTTCCATACCCCGGACTACATCGAGCGGATTCGAGCCCTGAGCGAAGCCGGGGGCGGAGACGCCGGAGAGGCCGCGGTGTTCGGCCCCAATGGCTTCGATATCGCCCGCCTGGCGGTGGGCGGCTGTCTGGAGGCGACCAGTGCCGTGCTCAGTGGCCGCTTGGACAAGGCCTACGCCCTGGTGCGCCCCTGCGGCCATCATGCGGAGCCGGGCCGTGGGCGTGGGTTCTGCCTGTTCGGTAATACCGTCATTGCCATCCACCATGCCCAGGCCGTGCACGGGGTCAAGCGGATCGCCGTCATCGACTGGGATGTTCATCACGGCAACGGCACGCAGGACGCCTTCTATGATTCACCGGACGTGCTGACCATCTCCGTGCATCAGGACCGCTATTACCCCGTCGACAGTGGCGGAAGCGAAGAAAAGGGGGAAGGCTCCGGACATGGTTTCAACATCAATGTGCCACTGCCGCCCGGCAGCGGACACGGGGCCTATGTCGCCGCCTTCGAGCGCATCGTCATTCCAGCCATCGATCAGTTCGCGCCGGAGCTGATCATCATCGCCTGCGGCTTCGACGCCGGGATGAGCGACCCGCTTGGCCGCATGCTCTGCTACAGCGAGACCTACCGCGAAATGACGCGCCAGATCACCGCACTGGCCTCGAAGCACTGCGATGGCCGCGTGTTGATCTGCCATGAAGGCGGCTACTCGCCCACCTATGTACCCTTCTGCGGGCTGGCCGTGCTGGAAGAACTGGTAGCGCATCGCACGGCGGTGGATGACCCCCTGGCCGCCTGGTATGCCCGCGTCGGCGGACAAGCGTTACAGCACCATCAAGAAACGCTGATTGATGCCATTGCGAAGGGCGTCCAGCGCAGCCGATAAAGTGGCCAAAAGCTAGAGCTCCACGCAAAGACGGCCAGCCCAACATCAGCGATGAACGGCGCCGCTGCCGACATTAGAGAAAAATCACGACGTGTTCCCGCGTCCGTGCGACCGCCTGGTTAGCCTCCGTGATTGGGACGAGACTGCAACTCCCGCCAAGGCCTGATCTTGGCAAGGGTTTCGGAGAGGGCTTCCTCGGCCACCTCCGTGTCGTAAGCAGCTTGAGCCCGCAGCCAGTATCCATTGGATAGCCCGAAAAATCGGCAAAGACGCAGATCGGTATCGGCAGTGATGGTGCGCTTGCCCGCCACGATTTCGCCGATGCGCTGGGCTGGCACATCGATCTCCTTGGCGAGGCGGTACTGCGACAGGCCCATCGGCGTCAGGAACTCCTCGCGCAGCATCTCCCCAGGAGTTACAGGGTCCAGTTTACGCATTGCTTCCACTCCCTCAGTGGTAATCCACGATCTCCACATCCTCGGCGCCCGCCGTCGTCCAGCGAAAACAAACGCGGAATTGTCCGTTCACGCGGATACTGTGTTGCCCGGCCCGATCGCCCTTGAGCGCTTCGAGCCGGTTGCCAGGCGGAACGCGGAGGTCTTCGAGCCGACCGGCAATCTGCAACTGGCGAAGCTTGCGACGCGCGACTGACTCGATGCTCACGAAGCGCTTGACGCGCCGGCCGTCTGCAAGGGCCTCCGTGTCCGCACACCTGAACGATAAAATCATGTAGGAAATATTAACGCCAGGCGTTATTAACGGCAAGCGTGATTAGTCGGCGTAACCTCTAGCCGTAGGCTATCCATACCGGCACCGATTGAGAGAGGAGGGACAGACGCTGTCGAGCCCAACGCAAAGCTGAACCGCGGGCGTAAGCCCGTCGGCTTCAGTTTGATGTTATGAGTTCCACTGCAGTCGCGTCAGAAACGAATCGCAAAGCAGCGAGCCAGCCAGACCAGAAGCGCCGCCGGGAACAGGGTTGACAATGCCGGCACCAACCAAAATCGACCTGCCTTTCGACTTGCTGCTCCAGGCCCGCCTGGCTATAGCCCGTTAGCCAGCGGATGATCTGGTCAACCTCATCCTTTGACCGATTTCCATAGGCTTGCCTCTCAACGCCCGCCATAGCCGCACGACGGACGAGCGTCGGCTGATGGCACTATCGTGCAAGCGTTCCCGGTGAGGGCCGTACAGCTATCTTTTCCTTGAGGTCGGATGCTTCATGTTCATGTAGACACCACCGGTTTCAAGCTCGTCGAGCATCTGACGCAACCGTCTTTGCTTGGTCGCTTGCCTCTTTGCATCATTAATCCAGAGCAGGTAGTCATCCCTCTGATACGGCGGCCTTTCGTCGTAGGCACCCATGAGCCCCTTGTCAAGCAACGCACGCTTTACGAACTCGGGCATGGGTTGTCGTTCTCGCTTGAGACTCGACTTGTCACTTTGCATAAGTGCCCTCCGAATTCATTACTTACATCGAGATTTTTCACCGTTAATGACACATGGTTGAGCAACAACATTCCATGCTCCATTTAGATCAAACACTTCGCCCCTCTAGGGAAGCGCTGAAGTATTGACGCCGCTGCGCTCGAGTCCGGTTTTCGTTCGTGGCTACGAATAAGGTGCCGCAGGTAGTGGCTCTACCTGTGGTGGCTTGCGACAACGCCATGGGCGAAAACCGGCCGAGCCCCATGGGGTTACGCACGGATTTCCCGCGCTGCGTTGTTGCGACGCTTGGTCGTGGAACCACCACGACGCTGCGCGCCGCGCCTAGCATCACGAAAAATCCGTGTGTAACGCAGCGGCGTGAATACTTCAGCGCTTCCATAGACCTGCTCGAAGACGGACTGGTGACTGGTTCCACGATGCCCGGTTCCCTGGGCGAGAAAGGAGTCAGGCGCCTGATTCTGCGCCGGTTTCCATATGACATTATTCTTCTACCTACCCCCAATCTCATCAGTGTGCTCGCCTTCGCCCATCATTCCCGGCGGCCTGGATACTGGCGAACCCGGATGAAACGCTAACGAATAGCTAAGCGGCGGCCCGACAGGGCCGTCCGGTGCGTGGCCGCAAGGCCGGGAACGAACTTAAGCGACTTGTTATGAGCGGCTCCCAAATTAAGGTCCCGCTCTGAAGTTCCCATGATATATACGGCCAACTACGGGTATGATTCCGGATAAAGGTCGGGCGGCAGGCGTACGCCGCTGCAAATATATTCCCAGTTGGCGCACAGTTCCCCGGTTCCTAAGCCTGAGCCCCTTAGAAGGCGTATGTGGGCCCACCAGCCATAGCGCACCCCTGTGTACACTCGCCGAAAATCAATTGTGCGGATCTTGTTCAATTTATCATCTGAATTCGGATGAAGATGAGTTAAAGGGATCCGCATTTCTTTGTAGAAATCGCTTTCGTACTTCATGAACTCCTGAGTGCTCTCCCCAACCGCATGAAGCGCGGCCTCCCAGTCTCTCTTAAAACCGTTCCCATCCACAGCATCAGCGACTGTCCCACTTGACGCGAACGCATTTGACAGAATTGCTTCCATGGACGCTTGGTAAAGAACAATCGTCTGCGTCAGCTTGGAGAAAATTGCCGATTCTAGTGCCCAAACTCGCGTTCCAGTTGAGTCGGCTGTTTTACATTTCTCGTCCCATGACTCGGCGTCAGATTTCGCTTTCCATTTGTCGTATTCTATCCACGCCTGATAGGCGTCCGACAGGCTCCATAACGCATTCATTCCATGGACACGAGTCACTTCGAACCGGTCAATTTGGCCTAACAACGCCTAGTACCTCCAATGCACGAACAGTGCTCATAACGTCAGCGGTAACCGGCGCCGGCACCACGCTTCTCGCGAAGCGCCGCTGAGCTTACCGGCGTCCGGTTCACCGCCTTGTTAGCGGTTCTTCTTCTTTTTTTTCCGCTCGTTGTCCTTAATAAGACGACTCGGTGGCGGCGCCGGTCGCGGTTTCTTGTTGGGTGATTGATTTGTGTTGTTTTTGTCTTTATCTTTTTCGCTCATCGGTCACTCGCAAAGGTCTGTTACAAGGACAATGGATCCTGATAATGGTGTAAACAGCAAGGAGACAACTAGCGCTTGATTGGCTCTATGCAAGAATACAGATTTCTTGTCGTTCTTGATCGAGGTATGATGCGCATTATCCGCGTACTCGGCTTCTAGAAACTGCTCCAACTCGGCATTGCTTTTTTCGTCGGAGATCGAAGTATCATTGTGCTCCGCAAGCTTTTTTCGGTAATCACGGAGCTCCCTCGGCGTCGCAATATAAGCATAGGGATGCCCCACATGTCCCCAAATGAGGAAAACGACTAGTGCAATCCATGACAACACTGCCGCAGACCAAGTGACGCCGAAGACGATCTCTATCGCTGATTCGGTGAATCCCCACGGGAACGCCCGAAACAGGGAGAATTGGGCGCCGGCGAATACCACCGCAATGCTCACGGGTAAGCCTAGCGCCCGACGCAGCTCGTTCCGACGCTCGAACTCGTGCGTGTAAGACTCTTTTGCGTGCTGCAGTAGATCCATCTGGTCCCGCTAACTAAACGTAGACACCAATAATGGCTTGTTGAAACACGCCGATTCTGGTGTGTAATGCGGTGCGGCTTGTCCTTCAGAGCGACCATCTGTAGATTTTGTGGACGATAGACATCGGGAACCGCAGGGAGAAAGTACGCCATGGATCAGGCGCCGAGACTCCTGGACCGCGTTCGTTTCAAGCACTACAGCATCCGCACCGAGCGGGCGTATCTTCAGTGGATTCGCCGGTTCATTCTGTTTCATGGCAAGCGCCACCCCACCACCATGGGCGCGACCTTGCGCCGCCCGCTGGATATGACTTGAAAAACAAAACCCCGGCACCTTGCGAGAACCGGGGTTTTTGTTCACTACCATGCGGTGCCCTACCTCATCCGCACTTGCTGTCGCCGCAGCTCAGGCAGGTCATGCAGCCGTCCATCATCACCACGGCCTTGGTGTTGCACTTGGTGCAGAGCTGGGCGTTGGCGGGGTAGTCGCCTTCCATGTTTTCCGCTTCTTCGGCGTACTCGGTTTCGCCCCGCAGTTCGGCCTTTTTCTTTTCGATGAAGGCTTTCTGGTGCTCGTCCAGATCGTCTGCCTCGATCATGCCGATCTTGCGCAGGTGCTGGTCGATGACGTCGCCGATCTCGGCCACGAGGCTGGGCATGAAGCGCCCGCCCCGCTTGAAGTAGCCGCCCCGTGGGTCGAACACCGAGTGCAGCTCCTCGGCCAGGAAGGTGCAATCCCCACCCTTGCGGAACACGGCGGAGACGATGCGCGTGAGCGCGACGATCCACTGGAAGTGGTCCATGTTCTTCGAGTTGATGAAGATCTCGAAGGGGCGGCGCACTTCGTGTTCCGTGCCGGGGTTCAGCACGATGTCGTTGATGGTGACGTACAGCGCGTGCTCGGAGAGCGGCGTCTTGATCTTGTAGGTGCTGCCCTCAAGCTGCTCGGGGCGTGCCAGCAGCTCGTGCATGTGCTCGATGTCCGGCGCGTTGGCGGCCTCCTGCGGGGCGGCGGGCTTGGGTTCCGCCGCCTCTTTCACCACCTCGTAACCGACGATTTTCTTTGCAATCTTGATAGCCATGGTCATTGATCCTCCGGCTCAGAACTTGCCGTAGTAGCCTTCCTTGAGGGCGTCGAACAGGTTGGCGGCGGTGTGCACCTCGCCGTCGTACTCGATTTCGTCGCCACCCTTGAGTTCGACGGTGCTGCCGTCTTCCAGCTCGAAGCGGTAGGTGGTGCTGTTGAGGTCTTTCTCCTTCACCAGCACGCCCTGGAAGGCTTCGGGGTTGAAGCGGAAGGTGGTGCAGCCCTTGAGCCCGCTCTTGTAGGCGTAGCGGTAGATGTCCTTGAAGTCCTCGTACGGGTAGTCGGTGGGGACGTTGGCCGTCTTGGAGATGGAGGAATCCACCCACTTCTGCGCCGCCGCCTGGATATCCACGTGCTGCTTGGGCGTGATGTCGTCGGCGGTAATGAAGTAGTCCGGCAGTTCATGCTCGCCGTCACCGGCGTTGGGCATGGCCTCTTCGTCGATGAAGTGACGGTAGGCCAGCAGCTCGAAGGAGAAGACGTCGACCTTTTCCTTGGTCTTGCGCCCTTCGCGGATCACGTTGCGGAAGTAGTGATGGGCGAAGCTCGGCTCGATGCCGTTGCTGGCGTTGTTGGCCAGGGACAGCGAGATGGTGCCTGTGGGCGCGATGGAGCTGTGGTGGGTGAAGCGTGCGCCCTTCTCGGCGATGGCCTGGATGACGTCGGCATCGGCCTCGCCCACCCGCTGCATGTAGTGGCTGTACTTCGCCAGCAGCACCCGGCCCTTCACGGTGTCGCCCAGCTTGTAGCCGTCCTGCGCCATTGCCGGGCGCTTGGCGAGCATTTCCTCGGTCACGGTGAAGTCTTCGTCCATGATCGGGGCGGGGCCCTTTTCCTCCGCCAGGGTGACGGCGGTGCGCCAGCCCACCAGGGCCATTTCCTTCGCCACCTGCTCGGTAAAGGCCACCGACGCGCTGTCGCCGTACTGCATGCGCAGCATGGTCACCGTGGAGCCGAGCCCGAGAAAGCCCATGCCGTGGCGGCGCTTGCGCATGATCTCTTCCTGCTGCTTGGGCAGCGGCAGGCCGTTGATCTCGACCACGTTGTCGAGCATGCGGGTGAAGGTGGCCACCACCTCGCGGTAGGTGTCCCAGTCGAACCAGGCATCGGCGGTGAAGGGCTCACGCACGAACTTGGTGAGGTTGATGGAACCAAGCAGGCAGGCGCCGTAGGGGGGTAATGGCTGTTCGCCGCATTGCCCCGTGACCAGTCCGTTGAAGATCACCGAATTCTGATCAGGCTGCGTGGTGTCGTAGACAGCCTCGCGACCGAAGTGGACGATCTCGTGGATGCGCGAGGTAAACCGCTGCGTCTTCCGAAGGAGTTTATCGGATACCCATTCCTGATAGCGGGTGTTCTTGTAGTCCAGCAGGAAACCAACCTCGGCCATGAACTGTTCCCTGGACTCGCCGTCGATGATCAGCTCATAGTCGGCCTTGCAGTCATATGCCTTGTTCCCGCCATTGCCATCCGGCAGCATCCGCTGGCTGGCCGCACGACGCTGACGGATACGGCAGAACACACCCAGGTTCGCAAGCAGCACCTGCACATCCTTGAGCAGTTCCGGGTAACTGGACGCCAGCCTGATGGAGCAGCTTTGCGAATTACTGGAGATGTTCACCGTTCCGTCCGCCTGGAAAAGCCCTCGCAAATAGCCCTTCACACAGGATTCGCTACCCCGCCAGACCACTTCCGGTACCTGGAACTTAGTGTCACGACTGAAACCGAAACGCTCTAGCACCCGGGCCAGCAGGACGGAGCGAATAAACAGGTGATTGCGCTCCGGCACGGCAACAGGCGTCACTTCGTAAGTCCGCGCAGTTTGTGCAACATCGCGGATCAGGGTGTTCACATGCGCACTGATTCGCTCGGCGAGCTCACATTCCTGGTTCCAGAAGTTGACGATGACCGCTTCCTTGTCACCACCACGATTGGTGAAATGGCCGTCACCTGTAATCAGGCCGAGCAGAATGCCCAGGTCCTCGTTGCCCTCGGTACCGAACTGGCCCTTGCCAGCCTGAACGAGCAACTCGTCGCCTACTTTCAGATCCTTTAGCTTGACTTTGCCCCGGGCGGTATAGAAATCGTGCCAGGCCGTGGCCTTGATTTCGTAACCATCTTCGGTGGTTACCCGGTAGACGTCCGCATTGCGTGCCGTCATGAAAGCGGGCTTCGCCGGCCGGCTCACCACGCGGCGATCGGTACGACGTCCATCCGAGAGTGTGCGGGCGTCAACGCTGGCCTCCAGCGATGCGCCGGATTCGTACAGGTCACCAATCCGAACCAGCCCATGCTGTGTGTGCAGCCGGGTATCTGCCGTCACGCACGGGTTGGTCGCACGGATTTCCTCGCAGAACCAGTTGTTGTTCATCTCGTTGACGCGGTCAATGAGGATGAAGCCGGGCTCGGCGAAGTCGTAGGTGGAGGTCATGATCAGGTCCCACAGCCGCTGGGCCTTGATCGTGCGCTCGATGCGGCAGGCCACCAGGCCTGCTTCGTTGGTGACGTAGCCTTCACGGCTCGGCCATTCACGCCAGATGACCACGCTGGGGTCGTTGACGTCGACGCCGTCGACTTCTGCCTCGCGGATGGTCAGCGGGAAGGCCAGCGGCCAGTCGGCGTTCTTCTGCACCGCTTCCATGAACTCGTCGGTGATGAGCAGGCTCAGGTTGAACTGGCGCAGCCGGCCGTCCTCGCGCTTGGCGCGGATGAAGTCGAGCACGTCGGGGTGGCCCACGTCGAAGGTGGCCATCTGCGCGCCGCGCCGCCCGCCGGCGGAGGACACCGTGAAGCACATGCGGTCGTAGATATCCATGAACGACAGCGAGCCCGAGGTGTAGGCCCCGGCGCCGGAGACGTAGGCGCCCTTGTGTCGCAGCGTGGAGAATTCATAGCCGATACCGCAACCGGCTTTCAGCGTCAGCCCGGCCTCGTGCACCTTGTGCAGGATGTCGTTCATCGAGTCGCCAATGGTGCCGGAGACGGTGCAGTTGATGGTGCTGGTGGCGGGCTTGTGCTCCTGAGCGCCGGCATTGGAGGTGATGCGGCCTGCGGGAATGGCACCCTGACGCAGCGCCCAGACGAATTTCTCGTACCATTCCTCCTGCTTTTTCTTGCCGATCTCCACGTCGGCCAGCGCACGCGCCACCCGCTTGTAGGTGTCATCCACCGTGTCGTCGATCACGCGGCCGTCCTTCGCCTTCAGCCGGTATTTCTTGTCCCAGATATCGACGGAAGCGCTCTGGATCGGTATCTCGGTAACGTCCTTTTTGACGACGCGCGTGGGCGCAGGGTGGCTCATGTTGTTGTCTCCCCGGGATGATGATTTCTGTTTCAATGACTTGGGGTGGTTATCCACAGGATGTTCCACTACATGTCAACATCTTGTTAACGGGCAACCCCTATATGTTGGGGTTGGCTTCGCCATATTAGACCAAGACGGGGGCAAGTCAACGCTTGACAGGGGGCTACAGATTGGGGTTTTCAAACAGGGAAAACACAACATACTGATCCGCCTGGAACATGTCTTGTCAGCAGGCCCAGCCTCGGATGTGCCGATGTAATAGGTATCGCTACCAGACGTCGCCGGGCACGGCACCCGCCGCGCCGTGGAGCGCGACCGGGTCATGGCCGAGGAAACGGAGGATCTCGGTTTCCCGCTGAACCGCGTCCTTGTAGCCAAGGGCGATCAGCTCGCAGCAGAAACCGGCTTCAAACAGCAGATACGAGAGCACGGTGGCGCCCTCCCCCCTGGTGGCGCCGCTGCCCCGCAGGAAGAAGCGCATGGTGCGTGGCATCTCACCGGCGCGACGGGCAGCGATTCTGTCGATGTTCTCGCTGGGGGAAATGATCAGCGTCTCCACGCTACGCAGACCGACGTCCACCTTTCTGCGTACCTTCTCGGGGATATGCTGCAAGGTACGGTTGATGCGTTGCAGCCGCTCCACGTCGCCTTCCAGGCTGTCGATGAAGGCGGAATCCATCATGTGACCCAGCACATCCGCCACGCTGGGGTAGCGCTCGGCGGTACCACTGGGCGAGGTCCGGTTCACACTGCCGCTCACACCAATAACCAGGACCCGGTCCGCGCCCAGATGCAAAGCGGGGCTGATGGGCGCGAGTTGCCGCACTGAGCCATCGCCGAAATAGGCACCACCGATCCGCACGGCGGGAAACACCACCGGAATGGCGCTGGAAGCCAGCAGATGGTGCAGGCCGAGCTGGGTGCGTCGGCCCTTGCGCCGGGCACGCCCCCAATCGGCAATCTGGGCGGCACCCTGGTAGAAGCTCACCGACTCGCCGGTGGTGTAGCCGGAGCAGGTGATACTCAGCGCCTGCAGGTCACCGGCTTCGATGGCTTCGTCAATGCGTTCGAAGCGAACGACCCGGCTGAGCAGCCGGGCCAATGGCGTGTTGTCCAGCAGTGATACGGGCCGATGGGCGCCAACGCCGCCGAGAAACAGCGCCGACAGCCAGCGCATTGAGCGCCCGGCCAGCGCGGTGATGTTGGTGCGGTAGATCTGGTCGGAGGTGAAGTTCGCCCAGGCCGTCTCCAGCCCCTTAACACCGGTACGAAAGCGGCTTGCATGGGTGGCAATGAGTGCGGCATTGATCGCGCCGGCGGAAGTACCGCAGATGATGGGAAACGGATTGCTGGCCGACGCAGGCAGCATCTCGGCAATGGCTTTCAGCACCCCGACTTGGTAAGCGGCCCGCGCGCCGCCACCGGAGAGAATAAGGCCTGCCTGGCCGCGCAATTCATGCACCGTGTTCACGCACCCGGAATCCCCCGACTGCCCGACCTGCCCCGACTGGCAGGCATGTTCACCATCAGATTACCGCGTTTGCCTCAGGCTGTATGCGCGCTAAATAACATGTACGCCGGCACGGCCCAATGCCGCACGGGTCGCCTGGTTTGAGGCCTCGGTGTCTTCAACCGGACGGGTGAGATCCCACAGAAAATGGGTCTCGAAGCCAGCTTCGGCAGCGTCCTCCGCGGTCCACAGTGCGCACACATCCCGGGCCAGCCCACAGACATGCACGGTGGTCACGCCCCGTTCCCGCAGCCAGCCGGCAAGGCCGGTTGTGGGGCGCTCGCCATCCGGCCCGATGTTATTGCGAAAGGCGCTGTAGGAATCCACCTTCGGGTCCGACCCCTTGCGGATGATCACGTCCACCAGTTCCAGCGGCAGGCCGTCATGCAGGCCAGCACCGCGACTGCCCTGAACGCAGTGGTCGGGCCAGAGCACCTGGTCCTCCCCATACAGCGGGATTGTCTGGAACGGCTTGGTGCCGGGGTGGGAACTGGCGAAGGAGATATGGCCAGCCGGGTGCCAGTCCTGCGTGGCCACCACGTGGCCGTAGTCACGGGACTGCATCAGTTCCCGAACCGGCCCGACGATGCTGTCGCCCCTATCGCAAGCCAGCGGCCCACCCGGCATGAAATCAGGCTGGATATCCACCAGCAGCAGTGCGGTGGTTCCAGGGTTGAACGACGTCATGCCAAACCTCCGGCGGCAGCCTGAATGTGGAGGCGTGTATCGCCTCTTATACGCCTGACTGTGGGGCAAACCTCGACAAATTCAAGTAATCGGTGCTACGGCCGATCAGCGGCATCAGCGAGGCGAATCTGCCAGAATCGCGCTAAGGTGCCCGCCGGGCCACGACTTCCGGAGCCGATCCTGCTTACGATCCTCAACGTCATCGCGCCGGTATTTCTGCTGATCGGCCTCGGCTGGGCGCTGATGCGCGGGCGCTTTTTCTCCGCCGGCGTGCTGCATGACGTCAATCGGCTGTGTTACTGGGTGGCGCTGCCGGCGCTGCTCTTCCACCGGATCGGTGGCGCCAGCCCCGACTTCGTCGCCGCTGCGGATCTACTCATCGCGATTATCGGAGCAACTTTCCTTGGCATTCTCGCGGCCATGTTGGTGGCGTGGCTCGGGCGTCTGGAACGTTTCTCCCGCGGGGCCTTCATCCAGGGTGCATTTCGCGGCAACGCGGTGTTCGTGGGCTTGCCGGTGGTGCTCTACGCCTTCGATGCAGCGGGCCTGGCCACGGCGCAGGCCGAGGCCAGCGTGCTGCTCATCATCGGCCCGCTGGTGGTGGTGTACAACATCATGGCGGTGGTCATCCTGCTGTTCTCCGCGGGCGGCATCAGCCGCAGCGCCATGCGGGCCGCCGGCCGTGGCCTGGTGACGAACCCGCTGTTGATCGCCTGTGCGGCGGGGCTCGTGGTGTCGCTGCTGCAGATCCAGTTCCCGCTGCTGGCGGATCGAACCCTGAACACGCTTGGCTCGATGGCCTTCCCCCTGGCGCTGATCTGCATTGGCGGCGCGCTGTACCTCACGCCGATCCAGGGCAATCTGCGGGTGGCGACTGCCGGCGCTGCGATGAAGGTATTCCTGCTGCCGGTGTTCGGCCTGATGCTGGCCTGGTGGCTGGGGCTGTCGGCGGAGCAGACGCTGATCACCGCGCTCATGCTGGCCAGCCCCACGGCGGCGGCGAGCTACGTGCTTACCCGCCAGTTGAAGGGGGATGACGGGCTCGCGTCGGGCATCATTCTGCTGTCGCATATTCTGGCGATACCGGCTTTGGTGGTGTTGTTGGCGGTGTTGGCGTAGGCGGGGGCAATGGGTTTTGGCCTAGCGCCGTTGCGGTGCGTTACGCGCTGCGCGCTAACACACCCTACAGCGGGCACGGCCAAACGTAGGGTGTGTTAGGCCGAAGGCCGTAATGCACCGCGACCGCGGTCGTTTTTTTTGCCGGCCCCACACCCAATGCACAAACCGCGGTCCGGTGCGCCGATCCGACCCGTAGGGTGTGTTAGCGCGCAGCGCGTAACGCACCATGTGGGCGCTGGTACGGGGTGCTGTCGCGGGCACTCCTGACTTGCGCCGCCAGACGCGCTAGACTCAATGCACGGTGGCGTCGCCACCGTAGGAAGCGGGGGTGCCCTTCGGGGCTGAGACAGACCCTTCGAACCTGACCCGGTTAGTACCGGCGTAGGGAGCTTCGATGACACACCATCGTTGCATCTTTGCGTCGCGTCACTCGCCAGCAGAAACAGAGGTGATGCGATGAGTAGCCAACCCGAAATCTTTACCCAGAAGACCGCCGGCCTGAGCGAGGAGATCACTCGCCAGTTCCCAGGATCCGAGCGAATCCATGTCACCGGCTCGCGGCCGGACATCCGCGTGCCCATGCGGGAGATCCATCAATCCGACACGGTGGGTTCAGACGGCCGCGAGAAAAATCCGCCTATCACCGTCTATGACACCTCCGGCCCCTACACCGACCCGACTTTCAAACCCGACCTGATGGCCGGCCTACCCCGCCTGCGGGATGCCTGGATCAACGAGCGCGGTGATACGGAAAGCCTGACCGGTCCGACTTCCGATTTCGGCCAGGAGCGCGCCACCGACCCGGCCACCGCGCACCTGCGTTTCGAGCATATCCGCGCCCCCCGTCGGGCCAAACCCGGTGCCAACGTCACCCAGATGCACTATGCCCGCCAAGGCATCATCACGCCGGAGATGGAGTTCATCGCCATCCGCGAGAACCAGCGCATCCAGGAGTTGCAGGACAAGCGCCTGCTGCGCCGCCACAAGGGCGAGGGCTTCGGTGCCAACATCCCCGACGTGATCACGCCGGAGTTCGTGCGCGACGAGGTGGCCCGGGGCCGCGCCATCATCCCCAACAACATCAACCACCCGGAATCCGAGCCGATGATCATCGGCCGCAACTTCCTGGTGAAGATCAACTGCAACCTGGGCAACTCGGCGGTGACCTCCTCCATCGAGGAAGAGGTGGAGAAGATGGTCCGGGGTATTCGCTGGGGTGCGGACACGGTCATGGACCTCTCCACCGGCAAGCATATTCACGAAACCCGGGAGTGGATACTGCGCAACAGCCCCGTGCCCATCGGCACGGTGCCGATCTATCAGGCGCTGGAGAAGGTCAATGGCAAGGCCGAGGACCTGACCTGGGAAATCTTCCGCGACACCCTGATCGAGCAGGCAGAACAGGGGGTGGACTACTTCACCATCCACGCCGGGGTGCGGCTACCCTACGTGCCACTGACCGCCGATCGCGTCACCGGCATCGTCTCCCGTGGTGGCTCCATCATGGCCAAGTGGTGCCTGGCGCATCACCAGGAGAGCTTCCTCTACACCCACTTCGAGGACATCTGCGAAATCCTCAAGGCCTATGATGTGGCGTTCTCCCTGGGGGACGGCCTGCGCCCGGGCTGCATCGCAGACGCCAACGACGCCGCCCAGTTCGCCGAACTGGAAACCCTGGGCGAACTCACCGAGATCGCCTGGCGTCACGATGTACAGGTGATGATCGAAGGCCCCGGCCATGTGCCCATGCAGAAGATCAAGGAGAACATGGAAAAGGAGCTGGTGGCCTGCCACGAGGCGCCCTTCTATACCCTGGGACCGCTGACCACGGATATCGCGCCGGGTTACGACCACATCACCTCCGCCATCGGTGCCGCACAGATCGGCTGGTACGGAACTGCCATGCTCTGCTATGTGACGCCCAAGGAGCACCTGGGCCTGCCCGACAAGCAGGACGTCCGCGATGGCATCATCACCTACAAGCTGGCAGCCCACGCGGCCGACCTCGCCAAGGGGCACCCGACAGCCCAGGTGCGGGACAACGCACTGTCGAAGGCCCGATTCGAGTTCCGCTGGGAGGACCAGTTCAACCTCGGGCTGGACCCGGAGAAGGCCCGGGAATTCCATGACCAGACCCTGCCCAAGGAAGGTCACAAGGTGGCGCACTTCTGCTCCATGTGCGGGCCAAACTTCTGCTCCATGAAGATCACCCAGGACGTGCGGCGTTACGCCAAGGAGCATGGCCTGGGTTCGGAGCAGGAAGCCATCGAAAAGGGCATGGAGGAAAAGGCCATTGAATTCCGCCGCCGCGGATCCGACATCTACGTTCGGGATACTGAATGACCGATAGCACGACGACCACGCAGATCAACGTCACCGTCAATGGGCAGGCCCTGTGCCTGCCCATGGGCACGAGCGTGCGTGAACTGATCGAGCAACGCGGTTTCCCCGAGCATGGCATCGCCATCGCGGTTAACCGCGAAGTCATACCCCGCTCACGCCATCCGGATCATGTACTGCAGAACGGTGACGCCGTCGATGTCGTGCAGGCGGTGGGCGGCGGCTGAACGAACCACGGAGACGACAATGATCGACAGCGACAAGCCCCTGAAGCTGGCCGGGCGGGAATACCAATCCCGCCTGCTGCTCGGCACCGGGCGCTACAAGGATCTGGACGAAACCCGCCGCGCGGTCAGCGCCAGCGGTAGCGAGATTGTGACGGTGGCGATTCGCCGGCTGCCGGACACCGCTGGCGGCGACGCCCTGCTGCCGGCGCTGCGGGAACTGGGCTGCACCATCCTGCCCAACACCGCGGGCTGCTACACAGTCGAGGATGCCGTCTATACCTGCCAGCTCGCCCGTGAGCTGCTGGACGGCGAAACCCTGTGCAAACTCGAAGTCATCGGCTGCAAGGAAACGCTTCAGCCAGACACCATCGGGACCCTCAAGGCGGCGGAACAGTTGATTCGCGATGGCTTTCACGTGATGGCCTACACCACCGACGATCCGCTTATCGCCAAGGAGCTGGGCGACATGGGTTGCACCGCGGTGATGCCGCTTGGGGCGCCCATCGGATCGGGTCTCGGCATTCAGAATCGCCTCAACATCCGCCGCATCGTCGAAACCTGCGCCGCCCCCGTGCTGGTGGATGCCGGGGTGGGGACGGCCTCCGACGCAGCCATTGCCATGGAATTGGGCTGTGATGCAGTGCTGTTGAATACCGCCGTGGCCGAGGCAAATGACCCGGAACGCATGGCCGCTGCAATGAAGCATGCGGTAATTGCCGGGCGCCATGCTTATCTCGCTGGCCGCATGCCTGCCCGGATTCGCGGTGTGGCTTCGTCACCGCTCACGGGAACGTTGAACGGCTAGTCCGGAAAGACCGCGCCCCGGATCAACCGGGGCGCGCTTTACTCACCGATCATCGCGCTCCGGCGACGAATCGGGATCACAGCCCTCGGGCCAGTCCACCGGTTTTACCTGCAACGGCGACCAGCTCTGGCTGAGCGGCATCAGTTCCATGGTGTTCACGTTCACCCGGTATGGCATATTCACCACCCACCAGATGGCCTCCGCGATGTCTTCACTGATGATAGGGTCATTGCCCTCATACAGGCTATTGGCCCGCTCCACATCACCACGAAAGCGATTGACGGAAAACTCGGTTTCACATAAGCCCGGGTCCATATTGGTGACGCGCACGGCATGGCCTGCCAGGTCGGCGCGCAGGCCACGGCTGAAGTGCTGAATGAAGGACTTGCTGGCACCATAGATGGTGCCGCCGGTGTAAGGCCAGCTACCGGCAGTGGAGCCAAGATTGATCACGTGACCACGCTTGCGCTCGATCATGCCGGGCAATAGCGTACGGGTGGCATAGAGCACGCCCTTGAGGTTGGTGTCGATGGTCGCCTCCCACTCATCGACGTTACCCTCCTGAATCGGCTCAAGCCCGTACCCCACACCGGCGTTGTTCACCAGTACCTCCACCGCATCGAAGGGCGCCGGCAACTTGCCCAATCCCTTTTCCACAGCCTCGCGATCGCGCATGTCCATGGGGAGGGCGTGCACCATCTCCGGGCCGCCGAACTCTTCAACCAGTGCGTCCAGCCGTTCCTGCCGGCGTCCGGTCACCACCAGTCTCCAGCCATTTGAGGCAAAGCGCCTCGCCGTCGCCGCGCCGAAGCCGGCGGTGGCACCCGTGATAACTGCAACTCTCATTGCCTACCCCTTACGCGTTCTTATATGGAATCAACCGGCCTGAGGGCTCTCGGTCTGCGGCCCACGATCCCGGCGGCCGCTGGCCCGCTCCTCGGACGCGAGCTGTTCGAGATCCGCAGCCACGGCACCGGCCGATCGGGTGAAGCGTGCCAGCAGATTGTAAAGCACCGGCGTCAGGAAGAGGGTCAGCACGGTCGCAAGAGCGAGCCCACCAATCACTACCACGCCAATGGAAGCGCGGCTTTCGGCCCCAGCTCCACTCGCCAGCACCAGCGGCAGCGCACCGAACACCGTTGAGACGGCGGTCATCAGGATCGGGCGGAAGCGCAGCACTGCGCCTTCGGTAATGGCATCGAGAACGTTGTAGCCCTCGTCCCGCAACTGGTTGGCAAACTCGACGATGAGAATACCGTTTTTCGCCATCAGCCCGATCAGGAGAATCATGCCGATCTGACTATAGACATTCAACGTGATGCCGGTGAGGAACAGCGCGAGCAAGGCCCCGGTGATGGCCAGCGGCACCGACAGCAGAATGATCGCGGGATGGACGAAGCTTTCGAACTGCGCCGAGAGCACCAGGAACACTACCAGCAGCGCCAGGGCGAAGGTGAAATAGATGGCGCCAGACGTGCTCATGAACTCCTGCGACTGCCCGAGATAGCTGATCCGGGCTTCGTCGGGCAGCTCGTCACTGGCGGCACTTTCCAGGAATCGCAGTGCACTGCCCAGGTCATAGCCTGGCGCCAGCGAGGCGGTCAGCGTGACTGACGGCAGGCGGTCAACACGGCTCAACACAGGTGCGGCACCTGACTCCTCCAGCGTAATCAGGCTGGAAAGTGGCACCAACTGGCCGTTGTTGCCGCTACGCACGAAGATCTCCTCGAGGTCCGAGGGCGACGAGCGCTCCTGCCTCGATGCCTGCAGGCGCACGTCATATTCCCGCCCGCGATCCAGATAGGTGGTCACGGTGCGCGACGCAAGCATGGTCTGCAAGGTACGGCCGATGGCCTCCACCGGAATATCCAGGTCAGCGGCAAGCTCACGATCGATGCGCACATTGAGCTGGGGGCGGGTTTCCTCGTAGTCCAGATCGGCGTTCAGCAGCTGGGAATTCTCCTGGGCGCGCGCCAGAACCCGCTCGCCCCACTCCTCGACGGTTTCATAATCCGGCCCACCGATCACGAACTGTACCGGCTGCTGGAAACCGCTCTGGCCAAGCCCGGGCGGGTTGACCGCAAACGCACGAATGCCGGGAATCGAGGCAATCTGCGGGAACACTTCGGCAACCATGTCCTGCTGGCGGCGGTCCCGCTCGCTCCAGGGGGCAAGGCCGACGATGGTGAACGCGCTGTCGAAGCGATCGCGGAACCCAACGATGGAGAACACCCGGGTCGCATCACCGCTCTCGAGCAGGGGATTCACGATTTCCTCGATCAGGCGCACGTTGCGATCGGTATACTCCGCCGTGGAGCCCTGAGGTGCGCTGCTCGGGATGATGAAAACGCCGCGGTCTTCCGTTGGTGACAGTTCCTCCGGCAGCATCTGGCCGAGCTTGACCGCCACCAGGGCAACCACCACGGCCCCGGCAATGATCACGACCGGCATTCCCAGGGCGCGCACCAGTAGCCAGCGGTAGCCCGCCGTCAGCTTGACAAAGAAGACTTCGGTGGCTCCCACCAGCCCGCGGGAGCTGGACACCGGCCGCAACCATTTGGAACACAGCATGGGTGCCAGTGTCAGCGCCACGATGCTGGAGAAGGCCACCGCCGCCGCAAGCACGAAGCCGAACTCCGTGAACAGCCGACCAACGTTGCCCTCCATGAACGCGATGGGCACGAACACGGCGATCAGCGTCACCGTGGTAGCGACAATGGCAAACCCGACCTGCTTGGAACCGCGATACGCCGCGAGCAGCCGGGGCTCGCCCTCATCAACGCGCCGCTGGATGTTCTCCAGCATCACGATGGCGTCATCCACTACAAGACCGATGGCGAGCACCAGCGCCAGTAGCGTGAGCACGTTGACGGAGAATCCGAGTGGTGCCATCACCGAGAATGCACCAATCACCGCAACGGGTATGGTCACCGCCGGGACCAGTGTGGCGCGAACCGAGCGCAGGAAGATGAAAATCACCAGCACCACCAGGCCCACCGCGATACTGAGCGTGATCAGCACTTCCTTGATGGATTCGGAAATGAACACCGACTGGTTGTAGGCCTCCGCGATCTCGACCCCCTCGGGGAGGGATGGCCGGATGGCGTCGAGTTCCGTCCGCACCAGGTCGGACACTTCAATGATGTTGGCCTGGGACTGGCGAATGATGCCAAGGCCGATCGCGTTGCGGCCATTATTGCGGAGTATGGCGCGATCGTCCTCAACGCCGCGCATCACGCTAGCAATGTCGCCAATGCGGATCGGAACATCACCTTCCCGCCGAATGACCAGCCGCTCGAACTCGTCGGGCGTATTGAGACGGCTGTCGGCACGCACGTTCAGCGTGCGCGTTACCGACTCCACCTGACCGGCCGGCAACTCGAGGTTGTTGCGCCGCAGGGTATTTTCGATGTCTTCAACCGTGACGCCGCGGGCAGCCATGGCCTCCCGGTTCAGCCACAAGCGCATGGCATAACGGCGCTCACCGCCGATACGGATCTGGGAGACGCCTTCGAGCACCGAGAGTCGATCCACCAGCTGTCGCTCGGCGAGATCGGTCATTTCAGCCGCAGTCAGCCTGTCGGAGGTCATCGCCAGCCACATCATGGGGCGGGCGTCAGCCTCGGTCTTGGTAACCACCGGCGGGTCGGCATCGGTCGGCAAGTTCGCCCCCACCCGATTGATGGCATCGCGCACATCATTGGCCGCGTTGTCGATATCCCGGCTGAGGTTGAATTCGATGGTGGTCTCGGCGCGGCCTTCCCGACTCTCCGAGGTGATGTTACGGATGCCGTCGACGCCACTAATGGCACTTTCCAGCACCTCGGTGATCTCGTTGTTCATCACCTCGGGGCCGGCACCGATGTACTCAGTGGTCACGGAGACCACGGGCGGGTCGATATCCGGATATTCGCGCACCGGTAACTGGGTCAGCGAGGCAATACCCAGCACGACGATGAGGAGACTCACCACCGTCGCCAGAACGGGGCGCTTGACGGAAATCTCCGAGACGATCATGTCACGACTCTCCGGCAGGGGCCCAGCGGCGGGCAACTTCGTCTTCTTCGTGCTCGCGGGTGATGCGCACCGTCACGCCATCCCGCAACCGTTGTAGACCGGCAATCACCACCAGATCGCCAGCGGAGATGCCGTCGGTGATCTCCACGAGGCCGTCCCGGCGAACGCCAGTCCGGACCTGCACCCGCTCCGCCTTTTCGTCATTGATGCGGAACAGAAAGACCCGTTCGCCCTCTGGCAATAGCGCCTCCTCGGGCACCAGTACGGCATCATCGTTACGATCCAGCACCATGCGAACCGTCATGAACATGCCAGGGCGCAACAGTCGGTCGTCGTTCTGCAACTCGGATTGCACCCGAACGCTGCGGGAAACTGGGTCCACCCGGGCACCGACCCGACGCACTTCGCCGCTGAAGTCGCGCCCCTCGAAGCCCACGCTTTCCGCTGAGACCGCCAAACCTGACCGCAATAGGCCAAGAAAACGCTCCGGCACCGAGAACTCGAGGCGCAGCCGACCAATGTCGTCCAGGGTGGTCAACGGCGTGCCGGCGCTGACAAAGGCGCCGGTGCTCACTTCACGCAAGCCGGTCACGCCATCAAAGGGCGCGCGAATGTAACGCTCGTCGAGCCGGGTTTCAGCGGCTGACAACCGGGCCTGCAGGGTTTCAAGCGCTGCGCCGTCCTCATCTACCTGCGCTTCCGGAACGCTGTTGTCTTCAAAGAGCGCGCGACTGCGACGTAGCCTGCGTTCGGCATCCCTGACCTGGGCCTGCAGCTCCCGCAAATCGGCTTCCTCGCGGCGCCGATCAAGTTCGAACAGGATGTCGCCGCTGCTAACGCGTTGGCCTTCCTCGAAATTGATGGACCGGATACGCCCGGGGACTTCGGCCACGACGTCGATGGACTCACGCGCAAGCGTGGTGCCGACGGCGGTCACGGTGCGCTCGACGGTAGACGTGCGGGCAGCGACAACTTCCACCGGCACCGCACCGCCACCACCCCCACCTCGGGGGCCCGCCGCGCTGGCGTCACCCTGCCCCGCGTGATCAATGGCGAACCAGGCACCCACGCCAATTCCGGCCACCATGGCGACACCCAGCAACTGGTAGACTAATCTCATCGCTGCATCACTCCGTTTCCCGGCGCTCAATCCGCAGACGGGGCGCGCCATGGACAATGCGTTTAGGACCGCGTTTCCGGGCACTCGTTCGCGGTGCGAGTCTGCCGGGGAAAACGGTCAGTCTGGTACACTTACGCGTTGAATTGACTCCAGGTAGGGACTGCTCGCTCTTCTCAGGGTGAACTGTCTCGTCAACCAACACCTCGAACGGGCCCACATTCATGACAACACTCACACGTTTCATTTTCGCGATCAGCCTCTTTCTCGGCACCAGCCTGCAAGCCATGGCCGAAGACAATGGCGATCGCTTCGTCCTTACATTGTTTACCAATGCCGGGCAGATCCAGGGCACAGCCATGACGCTCGCCCGGACGCTTGCTGGCGAAGGGCACGAGGTGCACATCCTGTTGTGCGGCCCGGCCGGCGAACTGGCCATCGCTGATCGCATGCCCGAAACCCTCGAGCCGCGCACCATCACCCCGCGCGAACTCATGGAAGAGGCCATGTCGGCCGGCGCCTCCGTCAGCGTCTGTCCACTTTTCCTGCCCAATACGGCGTTCGGCCGCTACAGCACAGACGACTTCGTTGACGGCGTCACGGAGGACAGCGATGCCCAGATGGCGGAGCGACTGGCTGACCCGAACACGAAAGTGCTTGGCTTCTGACCGGCAAACCAATCCGACAGGCTAACCCCTGCGTCGCAACGAATCACGTCTCTTGTGGCACGGATCGCCACATGTGTCAAAATGGCACAGTCCTCGCAGGCACCAGGAAATAAACAAATAATTGTTTTATAAGTTATTTCTAGTGTGGCACGGGATCTGCAGCCTCCCCTGTGTCGTTTTACACTGTCCAACACAGGAGGTTGCTATGAATGGCAAGAAGCGCACACTGGCCGCCGCTCTGATCGCCATGTTGCTTACCGGCCTGATCACCCTGTCCGGGTGCGAAGAGGTCGATGACGGCGACTTCGAGGACTTCGAGGAAGAAGGCGGCGACGACGACTGGTAAGGTTGGTCTCTCACTGATCGTTTCCTGAGGCGTCCCAACGGGGCGCCTTTTTTTGTCTCCGTCCGGTGACGGTTTCGCGACATCAATTGACCGATCGGTCAAGCTTCACGAGAATAGCGATATTGTGGCCCCGCCGCCGCTTACCACCCCGCCTGCAAGCTTGCGTTCATGGGGTCCCTGACATCACCTGAAGGATATGCCCCTTGCGAAACCTACACCTCAAGCTCCTGGCTCTCGGGCTGTGTGGTCTAGGCGTTGCGGGGATCTGGTACAAGGTGGATGTACTCGGCCTGCCCCTCACCGCCGACGCCCAGACCATGGTCTGGACAGTGGAGGCCACAGCGTCGCTGCAGGCCGACGCCGGCCCCACTCGGGTTCAGTTGTTCATCCCGTCGAACCCGCCGGGCTTCAATGTCCTGAGCGAGGATTACATCTCCGGTGGCTTCGGGCTCACCCGCACCGGTGACGGCACCAATCGGCGCGCCGAATGGACTTCACGTCGGGCCAGTGGCTCGCAGACCCTCTACTACCGGATACAGATTTCCGAAGATCAGAGCGGGGAGACTGTCATCGCCGGGCCGCAACCGACGTTCCCGGAAGTCCCCGAGTACGAGGAGCCCTATGGCTTCGCCGCCATGACCTTACTGGACAACGTCCGTCAGGAGTCTGCGGACATTGCCTCATTCGCGCAGCGCCTTCTCATTCGATACAACGCCGAGTCGCCCGACGAGCATGTGGGCGTCCTGCGGAGCTTCGCCGAGGGTGACGCTGAGCATACCCGCAACATCATTCACATACTCGCCGGTGCGCGCATTCCAGCGCGGCCAGTGCAGGTGCTTTCGTTGCGGGACCAGATGCGCCGCGGTGCGCTGGAAAGCTATCTCGAGGTGCATAACGGCACGGAGTGGATCGCCTTCAATCCGAGGACCGGATCCCCTGGCTACGGCGACGACACCCTGGTCTGGCACTGGGGCGACGCCCCACTGATGGAAATCTCCGGCGGGCGGCAAGGTCAGGTTCAGTTCTCGGCGGCCCGCACGCCGAGGGAGACGGTCGCCGTTGCACAGCAGCAGGCCATGCTGGGCGGCTCGTTGCTCATGGATTTCTCTTTGCTGTCGCTGCCGATCCACACCCAGAATACCTATCGAATTCTATTGCTGGTCCCCATCGGTGCGCTGGTCATGGTGTTCATGCGCAACTTCATCGGCGTAAAGACCTTCGGCACCTTCATGCCCATTCTGATCGCGCTCGCCTTTCGCGAGACCGAGTTGCTGTGGGGCATCTTCCTGTTCACCGCCATCGTGGCCATCGGGTTGCTGATCCGCTTTTACCTGGAGAACCTCAAGCTTCTGTTGGTGCCGAGGCTCGCCGCAGTGCTGATCGTGGTCGTGGTTCTGCTGGCCGCTATCAGTATCCTGTCCCACAAGCTCGGCCTGGACCGTGGGCTGTCCGTCGCCCTGTTCCCAATGGTCATTCTCGCCATGACCATCGAGCGCATGTCACTGGTCTGGGAAGAGTTCGGCCCCGGCGAGGCAATCCAGCAAGGCGTTGGCAGCCTGGGGGTAGCAATACTGGGCTATCTGGTGATGTTCAATGACGAGCTGGCCCACCTGGTGTTCATGTTCCCGGAGATTCTGCTCATCATTCTTGCCGTGGTGTTGCTCATGGGTCGGTACACCGGGTATCGCCTCACCGAGATCTGGCGTTTTCGCCACCTGATTCGGGAGCAATCGGGCAAATGATCCGCCTCTTGCACGGCCTGCGGCGCTCCGGCGTGCTCGGCATGAACGAGCGTAACGCCGAATACATCATGGGGCACAACGATCGCCGCAACTATCCGCTGGTGGACGACAAGCTCATCACCAAGCGGCGGGCCGAGGAGGCCGGCATTCAGGTTCCCAAGCTCTATGCCACAGTGGAGATCGAGCGGCAGATCCGGCGTCTGCCGGCAATGCTCGGCGACTATCAGGACTTCGTGGTAAAGCCCGCCCATGGCAGCGGCGGCAATGGGATCATGGTGGTCATGGGCACCCAGCACGGCAACTATCGCCTGAGCAGCGGGCGCCTGGTCAGCGTTGACCACGTCGGCCACCACATATCGAACATCCTGAGCGGTATGCACAGCCTTGGCGGACAGCCGGACCAGGCGGTGATCGAGCAACGGGTGATTTTCGATCCCCTGTTCGAACGCATCAGCTACGGCGGTGTGCCAGACATACGTACCATCGTCTTCAAGGGTGTGCCGGTCATGGCCATGGTCCGGCTGCCAACCCGCATCTCGGACGGCAAGGCGAACCTGCACCAGGGAGCCGTGGGTGCAGGTCTGGACATGAACAGTGGCCGCACCACCACTGCCGTGTGGCTGGATCGTTTCACGGACCTTCACCCGGATACCGGCGACCCCATCGCAGGCGTGGAAATACCCGGGTGGGACTATCTGCTAGAACTCGCAGCGCGCTGTTACTCACTGGCGGATCTGGGCTATCTCGGTGTCGATGTGGTTCTGGACCGGGATCATGGCCCCATGGTGCTGGAGTTGAATGCCCGGCCCGGCCTGAGCATCCAGCTTGCCAATCGTGCAAGCCTGTCGCCGCGCCTGCAGGCCGTGGATGCTCTGGACGAGATTCCCCAATCGCCGGTTGACCGTGCAAGGCTTGCACAACGCCTCTTCGGAGAAGCCCACCCCCCCGAAAAAATCGATCCGCGCAAACCCGCAAACACCTGACAGGTCTGGAGAAAAATATTTCCTTGATAATTCGTCAAACTGTGATGGACTGCGCAGATATTTTCATTTTGCTGGCGCATGCTTACACCATCAAGCTCTCCTCCTAGGCGCGAATCGAGACCTGGAAACAGGTCTCACAGGGTCCAAGCGCTACTGCCGGCAGCTCCGCTGCCGGCTTTTTTTTAGAAGCTGTACGTCGCTGCGGCCAGCACGAACCAACGCCGGTTGCCATCCACGATCGGGCTACGCCGTAGATTATCGTCGAGCCATTCATGCTGAACCACCGCGACACCTGACCAGCGGCCGGCAAAACGGCGTTGAAGAAAGACCCCTGCGCGCCAGTTCCAGGCGGCCCCCGGACGATAGGCCGGACGGCCCTCCCGCTCCTCGCTGCGCCGCACTCCATAGTAGTAACCAGTCAGGTCCGCCGACTGCCAGCTGCCGCCAGCGAATACCCGCACCAGGGTCTGTCCGACCCGCTGGGGGTTCGACAACGACAAGGTCAGTTCCTGGCCGTCATGCCGCCCCAGAATATCCGTCGCCAATCGTGCATCACCACGCAGCCAGGGCGGCCCGACGGAGACTCCGACCCCGGCCTCGGCGGTGCGCCGCCGGCTGTCCATCCCCTCCACAACCGGCGCATCAGACTGGTTGTAGCGCTGCATTCGCGCCCGCAGGAACAGGTCGAACTCCGCTGAGCCCGGCCCCGGTTGACGCACGCCGGCAACAAGACCGCGCAAATAGGCGCGACGCCCCTCATAGCCGATGAACGGTATCCCGGTCACGTCGCTGCTGCTGCCGGGATAGGGGCGGCTGCTGGCCACCACACCCATGCCGGCAGACCACCCTCCCCGCTCCGGCGGATTGGCCTGCGCAGTGGCACCGCCAAAACCCAAACCCGCCAACAACACGACCACTGCGATGAACCCTGAACGCTGTTGCATGGGGCCGGTAACACTCCTTGATTTGATGCATTGACGGGACCGTCCCGGGCATCGATCGCTTGATGCCCGCCAATCGGTGGGCAAGAATGCGGCAATCATCGATCAGCCAGGAGTAGCCAGTGACTGCAGACCGGACCTGCCCGCCTCGTCTCCCCACTTCGCCCATCGCCACCGTATGCGGTTGCCTGCTTCTCACCACACTGGCTGCCATGCCCGCCGCTGCCGAGGTCAGCCTGTACGGCCAGTTTCACGCCGGCGTGGCCAGCATCGACGGCTCCGACGAGAGCCTGCGCGCTCTGAGCGACGAACGGGACGGCAGCTTTCTCGGCGCCGCCGCACAGCGGGAGATTGTCGACGGTCTCACCGGCGTCGGTCGGCTGGAACTGGGCTTCGACCTGACCGACTGGGACCGCGACGATGACCCGGTGTTCATCCGCCAGGGCTGGGCCGGGGTGCAGACTGCCTTCGGCACCATTCTCGCCGGTCGCATGGAAAGCGCCTATCAGCGCGCCGGCGGCCCGAACTGGGACGAGCTGACCGGCACATTCCTCGAGCAGCGACGCAATGGTGGCATGTCCGGCGGGCAGTATGGACACAACAGCTTCCGTAGCCGGCATCTGGAATACCGCACGCCCATGCTCGGCGGTTTCCAGGCCATCGGCCAGTTCAGCCTGGATGAACGCAGCGAAGACGAGGGAGACTACAACGTCGGCCTGGTCTACTTCGACGGCGCCTGGGAGGTTGCAGGCGGCTACGCCTGGAATGACGCAGCGCGCTCCGGCGAGAACCGAAACCTGAAGCTTGGCATTCGCTACGATGCCGGGGAAGCGGGCATCGGCTACCAGTACGAGGACGTCCGTATCCGCGATGAGGATGGCGCCGTCTACCCCTTCGCAGTTGCCGATACCGACGACGGCGTCGACTTGCTCACCGAAGTCATCGACACCGACATCCGCCATCACATGCTGACCCTGCATCAGCGCTACACCGCGGGCGTGCTGTGGCTGGCCGGTGCCTACATGAACGCCCGCGATGACGATTTCTCTCTGCAGAGCTACACCATTGCCTGGATCAGGGAGTTCGACGCCGGCCTGCGCTGGTACGTTGGCTACCAGTATCAGGATCGAAACCGGGGCTACCCGGACAGCCGGCTGAACATTCTGGCAACGGGGCTGCAGCTCCGGTTCTAGCTGGCCAGCGCCGACAGACGGGACTCTACCGACAACAGCCGACGCTTGCGGGAAACACCCCAGCGATAATTGCCGACGCCGCCGGTGGCCGGGACGACACGGTGGCAGGGGATCAACAGGGCCACCGGATTGGCACCAACGGCGCGGCCCACGGCGCGGAACGCGGTGGGCCGGCCGATACGCGTGGCCAGTTCACCGTAGCTCACCGTTGCCCCGGGCCCGACTTCCAGCAGCGCTTGCCAGACCCGCGCCTGAAATGGCGTGGCGATAACATCCAGCTCGACCCCGGCAGACAGACCTGCCCCAAGCAAGGGGGCAAGCATTCTCGCCGTACCGTCGGGATCAGTCACCATGCTCAGGCCCGGCCACTGCCGCAACAGTTGCCGGCGCAACAGCGCATCGGACACCCCGGGCCGCCGGAACAGCAACTGGGAGATGCCGCGCGAGGTTCCTGCCACGAACAGGCAGCCCAGCGGCGTTGTGTGCCAGGCAACCCGCAATTCCTTGACGGATGCCCGACTGGCCGGGCTGGTGTTGTAGCGAACAGAAACCGGGCAGTGCAGGTTGAGCCACGCCAGCCAGCAGGCCTCTCCCGGAGTCATGCTCAAGTGATCCATTGGCCCGCCTCGATCCGCAGCCTGTGGCGGCCTGGATGTCGTGGCGGGCGGCAAGGCCGCCGCCACTTCGCAGCGCGGGATGCTGATAGACAGATCGCGCCTAGGGTAAGGGTAGACGTCGAGACGTTCGGCGCCACAGCCGCAGGGGTGATCGCCGCCGGCGGTCAACTGGCAAGACGGCGGCGCAACAACCAGGTGGACAGCACGATCGCCCCAGAAGCGAAAACTGCAACTACAAGAACGTGTAGCGGCCAGAGTAAGGGAAGCGCCTCTCCCACCATTAGCGGTCTGGCGACCGAGACCACATGCACCAGCGGCAGACCGTAGGCCGCTGCGGCCACCAGCGCGGGCAGCTCTTGCAGGGGAAAGAACACCCCGCTCAGCAACAGCATGGGAGTCATCACCAGGGTGAAGTAGTAGAGAAAGAAGTCGTAGCTCCGTGAGATCGCCGTAATCACCATGGCGCAGCCGCCGAAGCATAAACCGGCGAGAAAGATCAGTGGCAGCACGAGCACCGCAATGGGCCCGGCGACCAGGCCGAGCAAAGAGGCTACCACCAGCATGGCCGTGGCACCCATGAGCGCCTTGGTGGCCGCCCAGACGATTTCGCCAAGCACGACGTCATCGACCCGCAGCGGGGCGTCCAGCATGGCGCCCCAGGTCTGCTGGATGGTCATGCGGGTGTAGGCGGAATACAGCGCCTCGAAGCTTGCCGTGAACATGGCGCTGGAGCAGATGATGCCCGACGCCAGGAAGACCATGTAGGGAAGATCATTCACATCACCGACGAGCCGCCCGAAACCGTATCCCAACACGATCAGGTAGAGCAGCGGTTCCCCGAAGTTGCCGAGAATGGACGGCACCATCAACTTGCGCCAGACGCGCAGGTTGCGTTTCCAGATAGGGATAAAGCGCAGCGAAAGCTCGGGCAGCATGAATTAGACTCTTCTTTCAGTCCCGCAGATCACGGCCGGTCAGCCGCAGGAAGACATCTTCCAGATTGGCCGGGCGGTGCCAGTAGCGCAGGCTGGCATCGGCGTTCAGCGCGGCATGCACCGGCTCGGGATCCACCGCATACAACAGCAGCGTATCCCCGACCCGCTCGGCCCGGTCGGCCAGCTGCTCCCCCTCCCGGTGCCAGCGCTCTGCATCGGCACCGCGCAACTCGAACACATGGGGCTCGATGTGTTCTGCCACCAGTTCGCGTGGACTGCCGCTCGCGACGATGCGGCCGTCGTCCACGATGGCCAGGCGATCACAAAGCCGCTCGGCCTCTTCCATGTAGTGCGTGGTCAGAATGAGCGTGCAGCCCCGGGAGAGCAGGGCCAGCAAGCGCTGCCAGATATGCTGACGCGCCTGGGGATCGAGCCCTGTGCTCGGCTCATCGAGCACCACCAGGGCCGGATCGTTGATCAGCGCCCGCGCCAGGGACAGTCGACGCTTCATGCCGCCGGACAGTGCCTGAATCGGCGAATCCGCCCGCCCCTCCAGGTTGGCGAAACGCAGCAGATCGTCGATACGGTCCGCCACCTCAGCGGGCTTGTAGCCGAAGTAGCTGGCATAGGTGACCAGGTTCTCGCGAACGGTGAAATCCGGATCCAGGTTATCCGCCTGGGGAACGATGCCGATGCGCACGCGGGCCTCCCGGGCACGGGATGGGACGGGCTCGCCCAGCACCTCAAGGGTGCCGTCAGTGGGCGGGGTGAGCCCGAGCAGCATGCGCAGGGTTGTGGTCTTGCCCGCGCCGTTGGGACCGAGCAGCCCGAAGCACTCTCCCGGACGCACATCCAGATCGATGCCTCTCACCACCTCAGTCTCGCCATAGCGCTTGGTGAGGCCACGGGCCGTGACAATGGCCGCATCGGCAGCCGACACAGTCGCAGCGGGGGCGTCTACCAGATTGATTGAGCTATTCATGCGCTTGCCTGTAACAGTGGCAGGAGCGGGTTACGACCACGATGGCCGGCAGTGGTTCTCCCTAGCTTGGGTTACACTGGACACGCCCTCAGACCCGACACCGGAGACTCCCGTCCATGATCCTACGCGGCGCACTCGCAATTCTCACCTTTGCCGCTGTTCTACTCGGCGGTTGCGCAGCCCTGCAACCGGAGATCAAGGAACCGACCTACAAGCTGGACAGCGTGGAATTGCTGCAACTCGGGCTCACGGAACAGCGCTTTCGGCTGACCTTGCTGGTGGACAACCCCAACAACCGCGCGCTGCCGGTGCGGGAGCTGCGCTACTCGGTGGATCTGGAGGGCATTCCGCTGGCTGACGGCAAGTCGGAAGAGCGCTTTACCCTGCCGGCCAATACCGAGCTGCCCGTTCACCTTGAGGTGCGCACGAGACTGCTGCAATCCCTGCCCGAGTTGATGCAGAAGATGGACGGAAGTACCCGGCAGCTCGCCTATGAACTGCGCGGCGAGGTCGATTACGGTACGCTGATCCGCGGGACACGGCCATTCGAGCGCCGGGGACGGCTGACGCTGGATTTATAGGGAACATGGTTGTTTGTTGACGGTGCGTTACGGCCTTCGGCCTAACGCACCCTACGACAGGCACGGCGTAATGTAGGGTGCGTTAGCGCGAAGCGCGTAACGCACCGAGCCGACGCCCGATCACTCCCCGATCACACCAACTCATGCAATCCGCACTCACGCTTCAGGCCGAAGAAGCGGGTTTCCTCTTCGCTCATGTCCGCAGTGATGCGACGGGTAGTGTGAACGTCGCCGATCGAGACGTAACCCTCGTGCCACAGCGGATGATAGGGAAGCCCGTGCCCTTTCAGGTACTGGTAAACGTCGCGGTCCGTCCAGTCGATGATGGGATGAATCTTGATGCGGCCGTTCTGCTGCTCGACCACACTGCGAGTGGCACGGCTGCCCGCCTGCTGCCGGCGCAAGCCGGCAAACCAGGCGTCGGCACCCAGGTCGCTGAGGGCCCGACGCATGGGCTCGACCTTGTTGATGCGGTTGTATCGATCAATTCCCTGTGTGCCCGCCTCCCACAGTCTGCCATAGCGCGCCTCCTGCCAGGCTGGGGACAGTTCCGGGCGGAATACCTGCAGATTCAACCGCAGGCGCTCCGTCAGGGTATCGATAAAACGGTAGGTTTCCGGAAACAGATAACCGGTATCAACGAGTACCACTGGGATATCCGGCCGCTGCGACGTCACCAAGTGCAGCGACACAGCCGACTGGGCACCGAAGCTGGAACTCAGCACGATACGACCGCAGAAACGCTCAAGCCCCCAGCTGACCCGGTCTTCAGCTGAGAGTCGTTCCAGTTCCTGACTCACCCCCTGCAGAGACTGGTAGTCATCATGGTTCGGCGCTGGGCGGACTGCCTGTTGGGCTGTGGACGCCATGGTGTCGGTCTCGCTCCGGTGAAGGATACAGGTCCAACACCTTAGCGCCGACCACTTAGATGAAAAAGGAATCGATATCTCTAAACAAATATCGAAACTGCATACCGAACACCCCGCCGTCAGGGTGCCGGCACTGACTGCTCCTCAGCCCAGACCCGCGCCCGCTCAAGGGATTCCGCCTTCTCGTCGTCAGAAAGCATGGTCTGCTCCAGGGTGTGTTGCAGTTCTGCAGCCTGCTCATCACCCGCTGCCGCTGCCAGGGCGGCCCACTTGTTCGCCTCCACCGGATCGGCCTCAATGACGTCACCCCGGGCCAGCAGCAGGGCGAGCAGTGATTGCATATCCGGGTCCCGCGACTCCGCACCCAGCCGCACCGCGCTCAGGCCCCGGGCAACGTCACGCTCCACACCGATGCCGTCCAGATACATGCGACCGAGGAATCGCGTGGCGTAAACCATTCCGTCTTCCAGGGCATCCAGCAGCAAGGCCTCGGCTTCAGGGCCCAGGCCTTCCCGGCCGCCAAGAATATCAGCGTAGTACACCGATCCCAGGGCCAGTTTGGCCTGTGGTAAATCCCGCTCTATGCCGAAACGAAACCACTGCTCGGCCTGCGCCCGGTCACGCCCGACCAGTCGCCCTTCCAGGTAGATCCAGGCCACATGGAGGCTGTAGCGGACGGCTCCGGTCTCAGCCGCCCGCCCGTACCAGTGAACAGCGCGGTCGCCGTCCTGCTCGACGCCCAGGCCCTCCTCGTAGAACCAGCCCAGGTTGGCGCTGGCCAGGGGCGACCCGTCTTCGGCGGCGGATAGAAACCACGGATAGGCGGCTTCGTAATCACCATTGGCCTCAAGATGGTCCACACCGATCCGCGCACGTTCATCCGTGGCGTAGGTCTCGTCGGCCGCGTCCGTCCATTGGGGCGGGGTGGCAGTGGCCAGCCCGCAGATCAACAGGAGCGCCAACGGAAGACAGCGTAACCACATTGCGCTTGCACCTCGTTTTCGCCTCGAGGCGCACAGTGCAACATGCATCCATGACAGCCGTGTTACAGCTGTCGCCCCCTAAGCGGCGTCGGCCCGGTCCCGGCGAAGCAGCAAGGCCTCGATGCCGTCGCCCGGACGCAGGGAAAACAGCTGAATCAGGAGATAGATCGCGATGGCCACGTTGCCCGTCAGGAGTACCGCGATCAGCCAGCCGATCCGGCGCAGCCAGGTGGGTTCCTTATAGGCCATCCACAACCAGATGGTTAGAAAGCCGAAGTACGCATCCATGAGTGCGGCCTGCACCCAGGGGTCGCGGCCCAGGTCAGCCAGCGCTTCACCAATGCCGCGATCAGCACTGGCAAACAGGATAATGGCGACCATCGCCACCAGAACCGCAGCAAAAAAGAGCCGCAGACCGGCGATCATTCAGGCCGCTCGAACAGGTAGTGGGACACGTACCATTCGTCGCCATTGCGATAGCCGAACAACTCGGCGCAGGCCATGAAAAAGACCCGCCAGCGGTTCACCCAACGACTGATCTCATCGGCGCCATAGACGCGAGAGAAGATGGGTTCGATCTCCGCCTCGGCGGCATCCATGCGCTCAAGCCACTGATTGCAGGTGCGCTCGTAATGGCGGCCGTTGACCCGCCAGCGCCGGCGCAAACGCAAGTGATCCTGGAAATGCAGCGGCAGGGCATCCGAGGGCATCAGGCCGTCGGTGAAGAAGTGACGGCCCATCCAGTCGTTCTCGCCCTCGGTCTCGAACACATAGGCCAGATCGCGATGACAGAAGATGTGTATGAATAACCGGCCACCCGGATGCAGCCAGGTACTGACACGCCGCATCAACTCCTGCCAGTTACGCATGTGCTCGAACATCTCCAGCGAGACAACGCGATCAAAGCGTTGCTCGGTGGTGAACTCGTTCATGTCCGCGGTGATGACAGTGAGGTTCGTCAAACCGGCCTGATCGCGCTGGTGCTCGATGAATTCCCGCTGCGAAGCCGAGTTCGACACGACGGTGATGCGGCTCGCCGGGTAATGCCGCGCCATCCACAGCGACAGGGCACCCCAACCGCACCCGAGCTCGAGCACATCCTGGCCGTCCTCCAGGCCCGCCCGCTCGCACGTGACCGCGAGCATGGCCGCCTCCGCCTGCTCGAGGGTCTCGTCCCCTTTGGGATACAGGCAGCAGGAGTATTTCAGGTGTGCACCCAGCACGCGTTCGAAGAAGCCGGCCGGCAACTCGTAGTGCTGCTCATTGGCGGCATCGGTGGACATAGCCACCGGGCTGGCGTTCATCGACGCGATCAGTTCATGGAGTCGTTCATTGCGCTGCTCGCAATCGCCGCCCTCTTCCTTCAGCCGCTCCTGCAGTAACTGGCGGATACCCAGACGCACCAGGCTGTCCGGCACCTTGCCTTTTTCCACGAGCCCGATGAGCTGTCGCATTCGCCCTCCCCTGTGGGTTTTCTATACTGCTGATTGCGGCGACACCAAGTCGCAGAGGTCATTATCAATGAATTGGTTCCATAGTCACCCTGCAGGAGCGCAGAACAGCAAGGCGGGGAATCTGTCTTGATGAGTGCAATCCACGCAATGGCCACGCTGGCAGGCGGCTGTTTCTGGTGCATGCAACCCCTTTTCGATCCCGTACCAGGTGTACTGGCCACCCGGGTCGGCTACACGGGGGGCCATGTGGAGAACCCTAACTACGAGTTGGTCTCAAGTGGCACGACTGACCATGTCGAGGCGGTCCAGGTGCTGTTCGAGCCCGAGCGAGTCACCTATGGCACGCTGCTGGCACTGTACTGGCAACACATCGACCCGACCACCTCCAACCGTCAGTTCTGCGACGTCGGGCCGCAATTCTGCCCAAGCATTTTCTACCACGACGAAGACCAGCACCGAATCGCCCGGGAGATGCTGGATGAGGTCAAGGACAAGTACCCGGACCAGGTCATCGTCACCCGCGTGCGACCCGCCGGGCCGTTCTACCCCGCCGAGCCCTATCACCAGGACTATTACCGTCGTTATCCGGAGAATTATGCGGCCTACCTACGGGACTGCGGGCGGAGCCTGTTGCCAGGGGCGGTACCGGCGTCGTGATCAGGCGTCATGCGGCGGCGGCACATGCGCCAGCCTGACACACCTGCTCAATGGCTGGCCTGGAGAAGCCGAAAATTCAAGTGACTGTTTTCAATGAAATTCACTGACTGGCACGCAGCATGCAAACCTCTCAAGCGAGTCTTCGGACTCACCTTTGCAAGCAAACCTGAAGGAGGTTTCATGACTGCAATCAGCAAGCTTCGTTTCGCCCTTCTCGCCATGATCGTCGCATTTCTGATGAGTGCTGCGGGTATTGCCCAAGCCGGTCAGGTCGACCAGGGCGAAGCGGGCGACGGCGCAGCCATTGATTCGGTCGATACCGTCCAGTGGGATGACGACGATGATGACGACGACGACGATGATGACGGTTGGTAAGACCGTCGTTATCTGACACTTAGTCAGAGTTCGTCAGCAAAGGAAGCCGCCGGCCACCCCCCCTGGTCGGCGGCTTT
The DNA here is from genome assembly GCF_024170285.1 of Natronocella acetinitrilica. Classification (NCBI taxonomy): domain Bacteria; kingdom Pseudomonadati; phylum Pseudomonadota; class Gammaproteobacteria; order Chromatiales; family Ectothiorhodospiraceae; genus Natronocella; species Natronocella acetinitrilica. Next base: position 6,150 of record NZ_JALJXV010000013.1, on the reverse strand, counting down.
TTCTCTGTGGGTCAATTAAATGCTCAGGCGTCGCCGGCTCCGGCGATCTGCTTTTTCTGCTCACGACCGAAATCGAGCATACGCCCCAGGGACACCATTGCCCGCTTTGCGACCGCTGGATCCACATGAATCTCGTCGGCCCCGGTCCGCAGGGCGGCATCGAGATTGCGCAAGCCATTCATGGCCATCCAGGGACAGTGCGCGCAGGAGTTGCAAGTTGCACTGCGCCCCGCGGTTGGGGCCTCGATCAGCTGCTTGCCAGGTGCCGCCTCGCGCATCTTGTGGAACAAACCGTTGTCGGTGGCGACGATGAATGTCGTGGCGTCCAGTTCGGTGACTGCCCGCAGCAATTGTGTGGTGGAACCGATGACATCAGCCTGATCAAGCACACCAGCAGGAGATTCGGGGTGGGCGAGCACCTTGGCATCGGGGAGCTGACCGCGCAGCGCCTCAAGCTCCACCGCCTTGAACTCTTCGTGAACGATGCAGGCGCCGTCCCACATCAGCATGTCGGCCCCGGTCTGCCGCTGGACGTAATCACCCAGGTGCTTGTCCGGCGCCCAGAGGATTTTCTCGCCCTGGGCGTGCAAATGACGAATCACGTCCAGGGCGATACTGGACGTCACCACCCAGTCCGCCCGTGCCTTCACCGCCGCACTGGTATTGGCGTAGACCACCACGGTGCGATCCGGATGCTCATCACAGAACGCCGCGAACTCATCCGCCGGGCAACCGATATCCAGGGAGCAAGTGGCCTCCTGGGTCGGCATGATCACGCGCTTTTCGGGGCTCAGTATCTTGGCCGTCTCACCCATGAAGCGCACACCGGCCACCACCACGGTACTGGCCGGGTGCTCATAACCGAATCGGGCCATCTCAAGGGAGTCGGACACGATGCCCCCGGTTTCGTCAGCCAGACGCTGAATGTCGGATGCGGTGTAATAATGCGCAACCAGCACGGCGTCATGCTCTCGCAAGTTCTTGCGAATGCGGTGCATCAGCAGGTCGCGCTCGCCGGCTTGCAGCGTTTCGTCCGTGCCGAACGCCTCCCTGCGGGCCACTTCGGGCCTGTTCATGCCAACTGACTGCCGCTCATTCATGGTCAACCTCTGGCCTATGGGCCCTCGTCACTTGATGATGTCGACTCGACCGGGCTGACGCACCCGGTAAAGCCGTGCCGGTCGATGGCTGCCACCACGGAACCATTCACCGGTTTCCTCGATACAACGCAGACCCTGCAAACGCCTACGGAAATTACGCTTGTCCAGGCTCTCGCCCAGAATCACCTCATACACCGTCTGCAACTCGCTCAGCGTGAAACGCTCGCCCATGAACTGCAGGGCGATGGTCGAATACTCAAGCTTGGCCGCCAGCCGCTGATGCGCCAGAGGAACGATTTCATTGTGGTCGAACGCCAACGCGGGCAGCTGATCCACCGGCGCCCAGCAGCGGTCGTCCGAATCCTTCATCACCGTCTCGCCCAGACGATTGGTCGGCGCCAGCGCGTAGTAGGTAACCGTGATCACCCGACCACGCGGGTCACGACCAGGCCGTCCGAACGAGTACAACTGCTCCAGATAGATGCCTGAAACGGCGGCCTTGGCCTGCAATACCCGGGCGGCGCAGTCGTCCAGGTCTTCCTGCTCGTGCACGAGACCGCCAGGCAAGGCCCAGTAGCCGCCGAACGGCTCCCGCGGCCGACGCACCAGCAACACCATCAGCCGGTCATCGCGGATGGTGAACAACACCACGTCAGTTGAGACGGTTTGGGAGTGCGCCGAAAAGGCCAAGGGAGCTACCGTTGGTTCATGTCAGTCGCATGAACTTAGTGTATGACGAACACTATGTCAAAGATTTTTGCAGACGAGGTGTCCGATTCATCGGGGCTTGGTGGCCATGGACGCATAACACTGGATTATTGACAGAAGGGCTGGATTATTGACGCATAATTCTGGACTGGCGCTGTACGCGAAATCTGGGGCGGGATGTTGGGGATGGGCGCGCAGATCTCGCGTAGCGCGAAAAATACACAAAACTCTGTTATTCTTAACTTTTTTTCGACCACCACTTGAGCAAATGGTCTTCTCTAAGCTGTGGCACACCTAAATTCTTGGCCATAAGACCGTTTCCCGATAATTTTCGCCGTGATTTATACCCTCTCCGTCCGCATCAGTGCTACGTCACGTAGTTGCCACTCGCCATGGCACCTCATTAAACGCACAAGAAGCACACAGACCCAGGAGGCGAGCCGGCTGACAGTAGGCGCACAGGCACCGGTTGCTTTCATCCCGGCAAGCGTATACCTTTCAACTTGTCATCAAGAGTTGGGTCGACACCCAAGCCAACCTGCCTCTCCCGGGTAAGGTGGATCGCGAAAGCGGATGTGGCTCTCAGGAGCAACGTGCGGGATGTGTCGGCCCTCCATTGTCTGGAGGGTTTTTTTATGTCCGAAAGCCAGATTGCCAGCGACCTGCAACTCGCCTATCGCAACACGCTCTTCCGTGTGGACGGCTCCCCCGACCCATTCACGATCCGTATAGGAGAGCGCTCTCCGGAGATGGATCAGCTATTCGATGCCACGGGCACCCGCTGGGCGACGCTGATTACTGCCTACAACCCCTACAGCCATCAGGCTTCCCCAGGGCAGAACGAATTCCAGAACGGCCGGCTGGCGCACATCCTCACCATCCTCTCGCGGAAGGTCGTCACCGCTAATGGTGAAGTCCCGGACGGCGACTGGCCGGCGGAGCCGAGCTTACTTGCCGTCGGGCTTGCTCCGGCAGATGGGCGGCGCCTCGGCGCGGAGTTCTGCCAGAACGCCGTCGTCGAGTTTGAGATCTACAAGCCCGCCCGCCTTGCGCTGCTCAGATAGGAATCGGATCCAGGAGGAAGGCCCATGCCTGCACCCAATAAGATGCGCGAGTATTACGGCCGTCGCGACTATGCCCGCAGGACTCTGGGTGACGCCATCCAGCACTACCTGCCAAGAGAATACCAGGAGGCCTTTCTAGAGATGAAGGCTCGCCTCGAGGAAGCGGAAGAGGACCTCGGCCGCATGACGAACAAGGGCGACATCTTCCAGATCGAGGTGGAGGAAGGCGGCCGCCTCTATGTCTGGTTCAAGCGCGGTGGCGTGCTGCACGAATATCTGTTCCTTAGGAAGGCGGGAACCTTCATGCGGCCCTACGACCGCCTGCAGTACAAGGACTAGCCCACATACGCTCTACATGTCGACAGGAATGCATGGACTGGCCCGCCTCACGGGCTGGGGGGATTTGTTCCGGATTGCCACCCCCGGCAGAACGCCAAAGTGGCTAAAGAGGAGAAGACGAATGCTTTTCCGCAACGGTCTATTCACGTCGGAGTCAGTCTCGGCCGGTCATCCTGACAAGCTCTGCGACCAGATTTCCGACGCCATTCTGGATGCGTTTCTTAACGGCGACCCCGATGCCAGAGTGGCCTGCGAGACGCTGGCCGCCGATTCCACCATCATCGTCACGGGCGAATTCCGCACGGCAGGCGAAGAGCTGTTCCGAGAAATCGAGGCAGCCGCGCCGGACATTGTCCGCACCGTACTTCGCGACGCCGGTTATGGCAGCAGCGAGCTTGATATCGACCCCGACACGTGCCGGATCGCCGTGCACTTCAATCACCAGAGCCCGCAGATCGCACGTGGCGTCGATCGGGCCGACCAGCAGCTCGGCGCTGGCGATCAGGGCATGATGTTCGGCTACGCCACCAACGAAACCGACGCGCTGATGCCCCTGCCCGTCTCGCTCGCCCACGACCTGCTCGCCAGGGGCGGCGACTTGCGGCGTCGGGGCAACAGCGGACTGCGCCCCGACGCAAAGAGCCAGGTCACCGTCCGTTACCGGGACGGCAAACCCGCCGGCGTACAGTCGGTAGTGCTGTCCTGGCAGCATGAACCTGACGTTACGCTGCCCCAGGTTCAGGATCTGCTTCTTGAACAGGTCATCGATGAGGTCATCCCCCGTGACATGCGAACGGCAGATTTCCGGCTATGGCTCAATCCCGCCGGCACCTGGAGCATTGGCGGGCCAAAGGGAGACACGGGTCTGACGGGGCGCAAGATCATCGTCGATACCTACGGTGGCGCCTGCCCCCATGGTGGCGGAGCGTTCTCCGGCAAGGACCCGTCGAAGGTTGATCGCTCGGCGGCCTACGCCGCGCGCTACATCGCACGGCATGTAGTGGCCGCCGGCCTCGCCGAGCGGTGCACCGTGCAGCTTGCCTATGCCATCGGGCACCCGGAGCCGGTCTCGGTGTCGGTGGACCTGCACGGCACCGGACGCGTTGCCGAATCGGCATTGGAGGCAGCGATCCCCCGAGTCTTCGACCTCAGCCCCCGCGGCATCATCGAGGAGCTGCGACTGAACCGCCCCAACTACCGCAAGACGGCGACCCTCGGCCATTTCGGCAGGCATACGGACCCCGCCGAACACCCGTGGGAGACGAATCCGCACACCGATGCCCTGATCGCCGCGGCGGGAGGACAACTCCATGGATGAGTACCATGCAAGCGTGTACAGACTGATAGAGCGCACGGTGGGGCAAGAGATCTACCTACTGGCTTTGCATATCACCCCACCGACAAACTACGAGACCGCAACCGCGATCACTCGATGTGGCGATTCGTACACGGCGCACGAGATTGTTGTGGACGGCGAAAAGCGAAGCCCCTTCTTTCGCATCAGCTACTGCGAGTCGGGCGCGTTTGGGGAACAGGGCACATGGCAGGAGAGCGACGATACGAAGGCGTTTCGCCCAACCCACCGGTCCTGCCCACTTCCGCCCTCGTTCGCGCAGCGTGTTGCCCGCGCCTGGGAACGCATGGCATTTCTTCGCGACACCTTTGGCTTCCCCCTCTGCGATGGTGCATCGACCACACTTTTCACACCCTCGGGCAGGACGATCTCCATCTGGCCCACCGCTGACGACAGCGAGGCAGCACTTCTCACTACGATCGAGATAGAGGTTGCCCAGTACGCAATGGCGACAACCGCAGTGGCCGCCAGTCAACACCTGGCACTGCTGGATGCGGCGATCAGTCGTCTTGAGGGCTTCCTCGACCAGCCCGTTGCGACCGGCCGGCGCGAGATGCGGAGCCACCAGTCATGAGCGACAAGTCTTTCGAGATCATCGGCGCAGGGAATCCCGCGATTCCCGTCCTCGCCCACATTCCCCATTCGAGTACGCATGTGCCGGAGCGTTACCGCAGGCACCTGCTGGTTGATGGAGCAACGCTCGATCGGGAGATCATCCGCCTGACGGACTGGCACACGGATACCCTCTTCTCCTCGCTTTCCGAACTTGGGGCCATCCGGTTCGTCAATCGCCTCTCGCGGATAGTCATGGACCCGGAGCGCTTCGCGGATGATTCGCGGGAGCCGATGTCCAGGGTCGGCCAAGGGGTGGTATACACGCACACCACGGAGGGACAGCCGCTTGCGTGCATATCCGACGCGGAGCGAGAGCAACGTATCAGGGATCTCTACGTACCCTATCACCACGCTCTGAACCGAACGGTGGCCGGGTTTCTGAAAAGATTCGGTGAGGCGCTGATCATCGACTGCCACTCCTTTGCGACCGATCCGCTTCCGAGCGAACCCGACCAGTCACGGAACCGGCCGGACATCTGCATCGGGACTGATCCTTACCATACGCCGGATGCATTGAGCGAAGACCTCGCGGCTGCCTTTCTGCGGCAGGGCTATTCAGTGGAGATTGACAGGCCATTCAGCGGAACGCTGATCCCGACGGACTACTACCGAAAGGACGGGCACGTGCAGTCGATCATGATCGAGGTGCGACGCGGGCTGTACTGCAATGAGGAGAATGGGAGCGTCAAGTCGACGTTTGAAGCGACCCGTGAATCGATAAGGCAGACCACACGGGAGCACCTCCTGGCGGGAGAAGACTTCAACACGCCGTAATCAACCAAGGCAGTACACTCTCGTGCAAGGCACTCCACGCCCGCACACGGACACATGCGATGTGCACTTCCCCGGGTGTCGTGGACACTCCGACGCTATGATGGACTTCCCCGGGTGTCGTGGACACTCCGACGCTATGATTCGAGCATAGGAGGAAGCCCATGAGCACCCAACGTTACACCCCCGAATTCAAGGA